>DATDGI010000176.1:0-28145 GCA_036522155.1 Streptosporangiaceae bacterium | reverse complement strand
GAGCTTCCTGATGTTGCGGGTGACGGCCGCCTGGAGCAGTGCCTCGGCGTCGGGGCCCACCACCTCGAACTTCCGCAAGGGGGAGAGGTCCATCACGACTGCGCCTTCACGGCACGCCCAGTACTCCTCGATCGCGCCGTGGCCGTCAAAGCTGGTGGGCAGCCAGTAGCCCCGGTACTCGGTCACCTGCCTGGTCAGCGCGGACCAGCGCGGCGCAAACGCGGTGTCCCTGGTGAGAGCGGGCTCGCTGTCCGGGGTGACGCGATGCGCGATCGCCATCGAGAACCTCCGCTCGGCCGGGTACACGCGGACGTGGATGTCGGTCGGATTCCAGGCGTTGGCCGGATCGATGTCATCGGGGCAGGCCGAGGAGGCGCAGACCAGGTCGGTCATGGCCCGCAGCAGGACGTAGTCACCGGGCCGCGACCAGGGCTCGTCGAAGAGCAGCTGGTTCGCGTCGTTGAATGAGGTGTTGTAGAAGAAGTTGAGGGCCGGCCAGCCGCGCCGCGCCGCGATCCCGTACGGCGCGAGCTGCCCGTTGAAGTTGTCGGTGCAGTTGACGTGGCCCGGGTAGCCCATGTCTTCGTAGTACTTGGCGTTGCAGGCCAGCGCGAACGTGTCATGCCGTCCGACGGTGTCTCGCACGACCTCCACCAGCGGGCGCATGTCCTGGTCGTAGAACTTGCCGAAGAGCCCGGGCTGCGGGTAGGCGTTTCCCATCAGGTTGCGGGTGGTGGTGGCGTCCAGGCCTCGTTCGATCCCCTCGGCCAGCTGCCGGGCGCAGAACGCGAGGAAGTCCGAGCACTGGCGGCCCTCGACGTCGATCACCTGGATGTACTGGCCGGCCTCGACCTCGTAGGACCGCGCCGTGGCGGTGTCCACGCGCAGGTCGAGCAGCGGATCGGCCAGTGGCGGCGGCAGCGGCCGCCGCTCGGGCCGCCGCGGGCTGACCCGCCGGACCTCAAGCGCCAGGTCCGAGGGCGGGTTGTCCGCGCCTACGGGCATCGGCCCGCCGGGAGCCGCCACCACGGCGGTCAACGCTCGCTGGGCCGCGAACTCCGCCCGCGCGCCCGGCGGCGACCACTCGCCGAACAGCGCCACGGCCTGCGCCTGGCGGGGATCGAGACCCCGGCCGACCAGCGGTCCCACCACGGCAGAGCGGAGCACGGTGGCCACGGTGTCGGCCGTAACCCCGAGCGCCCCGTAGTCCTCCCCGCCGCCGGCGAGCACGGTGAGTTCCCCCCGCTGCCGGCCTTCGACGTCGACCACCGCGAGCACGTCGCCGGGCTCCAGCTCCACCGCGGTCACGGCGCCAGGATGTACGCGGTAACGCTCCAGAGCCGGGTCTGCGGGCAGCAGCCCCGGCAAGACCAGGCGCGGGCGCTCCGGAGTCAGCGTCACACCTGCCAAATTACGCTCGACACCTGTCCCGCGAAAGGGGACGGAGCCGGAGGCTTGTGTCGTGTCATGATACGAGGTTTACTTTCGGTGAATTGCCCGGACCCGTTGGGAGGCGCTGTGTCCACCGACCTCGAGCGGTTTGTTGCCACCGATGGCCGCACGGAAGCGGTCGAGCGCGTCCGCGCGGAGATCGACGCCAAGGGCATCACCTACATCTACTACCAGTTCGCCTCGGTCACCGGCCGGATCATGGGCAAGGGGGCACCGGCGGATCACTGGGAGCGGTTTGCGGAGCGCGGTTTCCAGCTGGTCTATGGCTCCACGGCCAACCTGTTCATCGACCGGCATGGCAACTACATCGGCTACGGCCCTGAAGCCTCCGAGCTCGTCGGGCTGCCGGACGTGGAGACGTTCTGCCAGCTGCCGTGGGATCCCAAGACCGCGCGGGTGTTCTGCACCCTGTTCCGCAACCGCGAAGAGGAGACGGACCCGGGCGCCTTCCTGACCTCGGACTGCCGCGGCAACCTGCGGCGCATCCACACCGAGTTCGAGCAGGAGACCGGGCTGCACCTGCGGGTCGGCACCGAGCCGGAGATGATGTGGCTCAAAGTCAAGCCGGACGGCACGCCTTCCGTGGACGGCAAGACCAAGCCGTACTGCTACCACATCGACCAGTTCGCCGAGCTCCAGCCGCTCATTCACAAGGTCATGGAATATGGCAAGGCGATGGGCCTTGACATGATCCAGGGCGACCACGAGGACGCCCCGGGCCAGCTCGAGCTCAACTGGACGTTCGACCGGGCCGAGCAGACCGCCGACCGGCTCACCACCTACCGCCAGATCTGCCGGCAGGTGGGGCGGGAACTCGGCGCCTTCCCGTGCTTCATGCCCAAGCCGTTCATGGGCGTGTCCGCGAACGGCTGCCACCACAACATCTCGCTCTGGCAGGGCGACGAGAACGTGTTCCTGCCCGACACCGATAATCCGCGGATCCCCAGCAAGCTGGGGCTGAGCGCGATCGGCGGCATCCTGGAGCACCTGGGCGCGCTCACCTGCATTACGTCGCCGACGGTCAACTCCTACCGGCGGTTCTGGGACACCGGCTTCTGGGCACCGCTGTACGCGGACTGGGGGTATCAGAACCGGACCACCGCGCTGCGGGTCAGTTCCCCGGACCGGCTTGAGTACCGGGCGGTGGACTCGTCTGTGAACCCCTACCTGTCGTTCGCCGCGATCATCAAGGCGATGGAGGACGGCATCAGGCGCAACCTGGACCCGGGACCCCCGGAGAACCGCAACATCTATGAGGCGATCGCTGGCGGCAAGAACGTCAAGCGGGTGCCGATGACCCTGGGCGAGGCACTCGCGGAGCTGGAGAAGGATCCGGTGGTCAGGGAGGCACTGCCGGGCGAGATGTACACGGTGTTCCACCACTACAAGACCGACGAGTGGGAACGCTTCTGCGCGACGGTCTCCGACTGGGACGTCGCCGAGTACCTGGACATCCTGCCTTAGCAGGAACGCGGGCCGAGAGGGGTTAGCGACATGTGCGGCATCGCAGGCATCATCCACCGCACGGGGCCGGGCGACATCGGCAGCGAGATGACCAGGATGCTTCAGTCCATGAAGCACCGCGGCCCGGATTCCAGCGGTTTCGCGCTCTACGGCCCGCCCACGGACCTGTTCGTCATGCGCGTCAAGCTGGCCGACCCAGGCGAGGTACGGGACATCGGCTGGGCCGAGCGGCTGGAGCGGCACCGTGACGAGGTGGAGCACCGGCTGGCCAAGATCGGCGCCATGGTCGACGTGCTGCACGGCGACCAGGACTACGCCTACCGGGTCACGTTCCGCTACAGCGGTGACCTCAAGCCGCTGGCCGACTACATCGAGGACGTGCCTGGATGCGAGGTCCTGTCGCTCGGCCACTCGCTGGAGATCATCAAGGACCTCAGCGACGCGGAGAGCGTGTCCGAGCGGTACCGGCTGGGCGGGTTCACCGGCACCCACGCGATCGGCCATGTCCGGATGGCCACCGAGTCGGACGTGGACATCTCCGGCGCCCACCCGTACTGGGCCTACCCCTTCTCGGACATCGCCGTGGTGCACAACGGGCAGCTGACGAACTACCACATGTGGCGCCGCAGGCTGGAGCGCAAGGGCCACCGTTTCCAGTCTGAGTGCGACTCGGAGATCATCGCCGTCTACCTGGCGCAGAAGATGGACGACGGGCTGTCCCTGGAGACGGCGATGAAGCAGAGCCTGGATGAGCTGGACGGCGTTTTCACCTACCTGGTGGTGACGGCCGACTCGCTCGGCATGGCCAAGGATGAGATGGCGGCCAAGCCGCTGGTGCTCTATGAGTCGCCGGAACTGGTGGCGCTCGCCTCCGAGGAGGTCGCGATCCGCGCCGTGCTCGGCCGCGAGATCGACACCCACGATCCATACGAGCGCGAAGTGCTGGTGTGGAACCGGTGAGGATCAGCTACGACGCCCGGGGCCTGGCCGAGCCCAACGCCCAGGCACCCAGGACCGCGACGGTCTCCCGTGACGCGAACGGTGCCAGGGCCGTGTTCGACGCGGCCGAGCTGACTACCCGGCAGATCAACCTGGAACTCCGCCGCCTCGTCTATGACGAGGGCATTCCGGATGTGACCATCCTCAACCCGGGCGCGAAACACTCCATCGTGGTGGGCATCCTGGCCCGCTGCCGGATCACCATCGACGGCAGCCTCGGCTACTTCGGCTGCGGGCTCATCGACGGGCCGGAGATCCGTGTGAAGGGCCGCGTCGGCTGGTCCGTCGCCGAGAACATGATGTCCGGCGTCGTCGTCATCGACAAGAACGCCGGCTCCCTGACGGCCGCGGCGCTCCGCGGCGGCGATGTCGTGGTCCGCGGCGATGTCGGTGCGCGCTCCGGCGTCGACCAGAAGGGCGGCACCATCATCGTCGGCGGCAACGCGGGCATGATGACCGGGTTCATGCTGCAGCGTGGCCGCCAGATCATCTGCGGCAACGTGGGCGGCGGCCTGGGCGACTCGATGTACGACGGCGCGATCTATGTCGGCGGCAAGATCACCTCGCTGGGCGTGGACTGCGTCGAGGCGGAACTGACCGCCGCCGACGACGAGTTCCTCGACAGGAAGCTGCGCATCTACGGGATCGAGCCGCCCGCCGCGTTCCGCAAATTCGTCTGCGGGCGGAAGCTCTGGAACTACGACAGCCTGGAGCCCGCCGAACGCAAGCTGGTCCTCTGAGAGGCGAACCATAACGTGAGCACGATCGAAGACGGCGGTAAGGCCGTCCTTGGGCACAGCAGCATCTTCACGCCTGAGGTGATCAACGACATCCACGTGAAGGCCGAGCTCGGCCGTTACCGGATGCGCGGATTCTCGATGTTCAAGCCCATCCCGCACTGGGACCAGCTGATGTTCCTGCCGGGCACGCTGACCCGCTTCGTCATCGAGGGCTACCGGGAGAAATGCGAGACCAGGACCGTTCTCGGCGCGCGCTTCGCCAAGCATCCGCTCGAGCTGGACATCCCCGTCTACATCACCGGGATGAGCTTTGGGGCGCTGTCCCTGGAGGCCAAGATGGCGCTGGCCAAGGGCGCCTCGATGGCCGGCACCGCGACCTGCTCCGGCGAAGGTGGCATGATCCCGCCCGAGCGGGATCTGTCGACCAAGTGGTACTACCAGGTCATCCAGAGCCGCTACGGGTTCAACCCGCACCACCTCATGCTCGCCGACGGCGTCGAGTTCTTCATCGGGCAGGGCTGCAAGGTCGGGCTCGGTGGCCACCTGATGGGGCAGAAGGTCACCGAGCAGGTGGCGGAGATGCGATCGCTGCCGGCCGGGATCGACCAGCGCAGCCCGGCCCGCCACCCGGACTGGCTGGGTCCCGATGACCTGTCCCTGAAGGTCCAGGAGATCCGCGAGGCGACCGACTACCAGGTCCCGATCCAGCTGAAGCTGGGCGCGGCCCGGGTCTACGACGACGTCCGGATGGCAGCCAAATGCGGGCCGGACATCATTTACCTCGACGGCGCGGAGGGCGGCACCGGAGCCGGGCCGCATATCGCCGCCGAGGAGACCGGAATCCCGCTGATGGCAGCCATCCCGGAGGCCCGCCGCGCACTGGAAGACGTCGGCCTCGTCGACGAGATCGATCTGGTGGTGGCCGGCGGCATCCGCAACGGCGCTGACGTCGCCAAGTGCCTGGCTCTCGGCGCGAAGGCGGTCGCGATCGGCCACTCCGCGCTCATGGCGCTGAACTGCAACAAGGAGATCCCCGGCGTCACCGACTACGAGGGCACGGTGGGTGTGCCGGCCGGCCGGTGCTACCACTGCCATACCGGGCGCTGCCCGGTGGGCATCACCACCCAGGATCCCGAGCTGCGCAAGCGGCTCAACGTGGACGAGGCGGCCGGCCGGGTGTTCAATTTCCTGCACACCCTCACTCTCGAGACGCAGATGCTGGCACGGGCGTGTGGCAAGACCGATGTGCACAGCCTGGAGCCGGAGGACCTGTGCGCGCTGACCGTTGAGGCCGCGGCCATGGCCAGGGTGCCGCTGGCCGGCACCGATTACATCCCGGGCCGGACCGAGGAGCGCGCGCTCGCCGAGATCAAGGCTCTGCTGGGGAAGCTAGGCGACGACGGCAGAAGCAGGGCACGCGATGTCTGACGAACACGCGGGCGCGGCGGATGGCCAGCCGGCGGACCACGGCCCGCGGCTCTCCACGAAGATCGGCATCGACACCGAGGAACTGACCGGGCGCACCTTCCCTTACCAGTTCGACCGCTCGCTGGTGGAGGACGTTGACCTGGTGGCGGCCACGCCGGGGGCTGACATCAACTGGCTGGAAGACGTGCAGCTCATGCAGGAGGACGACGTTCCCGCCGTCTTTGACCGCTACACCAACGCCTTCCTCAAGATCTACTTCGACATCCCGGCAGGCCGGGAGGACGAGTACGCGCGCAAGGTCCTCATCACCCACCTGCGCGAGGGCAACTCCTACGGCATCTGGCTCAAGGCCAGGCACGCCAAGTTCCCTCAGCCAGAACTCGGCCCCTGGCGGGAGGACTCCCCCACCGTCGGGGAGAACTGGGAACCGCCCGTGCACGCGGAGGGGGAAGGGCCGGCGGGCCACTAAAGGTATGTGGTCGCCGGTGAGGTTCGGGTCGCCGCCGGCGAGGGAACCCACTGGAGCATGGGATCACGCGCCGGGGCGGCCCGGACCAGATGCTGGGAGTTGCGGCGGGCGGGTAAGGACCCGTTGACGGCCAGCGACTTCGCCGAGTCCCAGAGACCGGCGCCCAACCGGGCGAAGGACTTCCTGGGCGCGGCCATGTCGCTCGCGATCGTCGGTGCGATCTTCTTGTTCGTGACGGACAGCGTTGCCAGCCACTGCACGCCAGCACAGAAGCCGCAGGCGGGCCCGGGTGCCTGCGCTGGCCTACCGGCCATTGCCAGCCACATCCACGGGATTGCGACCCTGTTCGTCATGGCCTGCGCCGCGCTGGCCGCGATCGCCTTCATCTGGTACATGTTCTGGGGTTATAAGACAAACGGGCACGTGGAAGAGGGTCGCGGCGGCTAGCGTCCTGGCGTGAAGGCCAGCGGAAGCCGGGCCGGCCCGGTGTTGCCGCTGCACGGCAGCCAGACCGCGTCGCCGGACACCCGGGGGTCGCGGAGGCGGCGGGCGAGCACCGCCAGGGCCGCGCTCATGTCCGCGCGCGCGACGAGGTGACCGAGGCAGTAATGCACTCCCCCGCCGAAGGCCAGGTGCGGCGGACGGACGGCAGCGGTGATGTCGAACGCCATGTCCTGGCCTGCCCGGGGGTCGGTGCCCGCCGACTCGCAGAACAGGTGGATCGTGGTGCCGGCCTTGATGGCCAGCCCGTCGAAGGTGAAGTCCGCGAGTGCTTCCCGGGTGACCCAGGTCGTGGTGGGGCTGATCCGCATGACCTCCTCGACCGCGGCGGGCGCCAGGTCGCCACGCTGCCCGAGCAGCCGCCATTGCCCCGGGTGGTCGACGAACACCTGCATGCCCAGGCCCAGCTGGTTGCGGGTGGTATCAAAGCCGCCGAACATCAGCAGCACCAGCGTGTCGCGTAGCTCGGCCTCGCTGAGCCGGTCGTCCTCGGCGTGCGCCCTGACCAGGCTCGTCACGCAGTCCTCCCGTGGCGTGGCCCGGCGGTCCGCGATCAGCGCGTCGGCGTAGGCGTAGAGCCGGCCCAGCGCGGCCTCGATGTGCTCGAGGTGCTGGCGGATCCCGACCCCCATCGCGAGGCCCACGATCGCCGAGTCGCGCGCGATCACCGGCCATTCCTGTTCCGGGATACCCAGCATGAGCGTGATGACGCGCGCCGCGTAAGGCTCAGCGAACTCGGCCATGAACTCGCACCGGCCCCGCTCGGCGAAGGAGTCCACGAGCTCGCCCGCCAGCGCCCGGAAACGCGGTTCCATGGCCTCCACCAGCCGCCGCGAGAAGGCGGGGTTCAGCAGCTTGCGCAGGCGCTGATGATCGGCGCCTTCCTTGTTCAGCACCCAGCCCGCCCACCAGTCCGCGAACAGCCCGGAGGTAATCCCGTGGTGGGCCGGCCACGCGGAGCTCCCCTGCCGCACGCTGGGATGCCTGATCAGCCGGCTGGCGTGGTCATGGCGCAGCACCGCGAGGCCGTAGCTGGTATGGGCGTACCAGCAATCCTCCCTGGCCCGGCGCACCTCATCGGAGGTGACCGAGAAGCCAGGATCGGCAAGCTCAAAGAACGCCACGGTACCTACCCTAGGCACCATCGGGCACAGCACGAATCTCAGCCGTGATCGCCGGGCTGGTCCAGGATGGGGACCTCAGCGTTACCGGTTAGCTGTGGCGCCCGGAGGCTGAGGCGCCCGCCATCTGCTTACGGCGGCCTCTCGGCTGACGTGGCGCGACGATCACTGCGCAGCCGGACCGCTGCAAGACGCGATGGGTGATGCTGCCGAACACGCGGGCGGCGAACTCCCGCCGGCGCGGGCTGCCCAGCACGATGAGGTCAGCGTCGAATTCCCTGGCCTCATTAAGGATGCCCTCGGCGACCCGGTCCACCACGGCATGGCGCACACCGCCGCCTGCGGCCAGGCCCGCCATGCGGAACTCGAAGACCGCGGCTTCGGCCACGAGCGAGGCATGGCTGCTGCTCTCCCGTGAATACCATCTGTAGCCGGAGAGCTCCCGCTCGCGCAGATGCAGCGCCCGCACCTGCGTGGTCGCGTCGATGGCCAGGCCCTTGACCAGGTCCAGCACATCCTCGCTCTGGTCGATATCGTCAATCGCTACCAGGATTTTGGTGAACATCCCATCTCACGCGGCCCTCGTCTGGCTCTTGCGGGCCCGGTCCGGGCCCCACTCCATCATCACTTCAGCGGGAGGATCGCTCCACCCGCCGAGGCGCATGGATTCCGCATGGGTCCCGCGGGTCAGGGCGTGGCGTTCACCAGCTCGAAAGCGGCGTGGCCGGCCAGCCTGCGGCGCACCGTGCCCGTCACAGTGCCCTCGATCACCCGGCGCACACCACTTTCCTGGCACTCGTCCATGACCACGTAACGGACCTGCCGGGTGCGGGCCACCTTGGCGATCGTCCGGCCGGCGCTGCGGGTGGCGGCGATCTGGCCATCGGCCTTGCAGCCACGCCGTTCCAGCTCGGTGATCGCCTTGTCCACGTTGGCGAACTGCTCCTCGCGTTCACGCCGGGTCGGCAGCAGGCCAGGGTTCGGCAGTCCGAAGGTGGAGCCGTAGACCTTCAGGATCGACAGCACGGCCACTGGCTCGCCTCCGGCGAGCTCCCGCGCCCGGAGCACCGCCGCCCTGCTGAACGGCGCACCGGAGGACGCCAGCAGCACTGCCGCTGGGGAGGTCGGCTGCTGATCCCAGCGGCGGCGGCTGAACACCATTTCCCTGTAGCCCGCCTACCTGACGACCGGCGGCTCGCCCGAAGGCTCGGTTCCGGCCACCGGGTCATCCCGGCTGGCTGCGTCGGCACCGGGGCCGCCGTCGGGCACAGGCGCGCTCCCGCCGTCGAGCTCCGTGCTGCCCGCGCCCACGGCTGCCCCCGCCGGGGCGCGGCCAGCGGCGGCGAGCCTGCGGTCCTGCCACGCCCGCCACCAGTACAGCGGCGCGTAAAGGGCGACGATGAGCAGGCCCAGCAGATAGAGCCCGGGCCCCTGGTGGGGATTGTTCAGAATAATCTTCGGCGAGTTCCAGCCGCCGAAGAAGTAGATGGCCATCCAGATGATGAAGACCGCGAGCGCGAACCACTTCGCGATTGTCGGCAGCCGGAACGGCCGCGGCGTGTCCGGGCGCAGCTGCCTGTAGACGAAGTAGCCCGCGAAGGCCAGCGCGCAGGACAGCAGGTAGCCGCCGTTGGAGATGATGTAGATCCGCAGTGGCGAGCCGAGCAGCACCAGGACCATGGAGCACACCACGTTGAAGGCCATCGCGTGGTCGGGCACGCCGTGCCGGTTCTTGTGCTCGAACCAGCGCGGGAGCAGCCCGTCCTCGGCCGCCTGGTAGAGGGAGCGGCCGACGCCCATGATCGCGTTCAGTACCGACAGCGCCAGCGCCAGGATCAGCGGGACGCCGATGAACCACTGCTCCCACGACCCGGGCCCGAAGATGTGGTTGGTGTAGGAGAGGTACAGCGTGAGCGGGTCGGAGGAGGTGAGCAGGACGCCCAGCACGGCCACGAACATCAGCGGGGTCATGATGTAGATGAACATCCCGAACAGGCCCTCGGCGGTGAGAGCGATCTTGGCATCCCTGGCACCACCACGGCACTCGCCGACGTAGCAGGCGGCGGCCTCCATCGCGATCACGTTCCACAGGATCGGGAAGAACCAGGCGGCGACGAACGTCACGGTCACGACGACATGCGGCGGCGCGTGAAAGCCCGCGACGTTGCCCCAGTGGATCGAGTGCGGCTTGAAGAACGGCAGGAAGATCATCACCGTGAGCGGCAGCATCGACAGCACGCCGAGCACCGTCGCGAACGCCGCACCGAGCCGGATGCCCAGGTAGGCCGGGATGAAGATCGCCACCAGCAGCGCGAAACAGATCACGATGATGGTGAGGCCGATCGGCGTGCCCCACGTTGTGCCCACCGGCTCGACCAGGTGGCCAGGGCTGAACTTGAACAGCACCGCGAGATAGGAGGCGGTGAGGATCACGTTGATAGGTGCGACCGGGAACCACCCCAGCCAGTAGGCCCAGCCTGACGTCCCGCCGATATGCCGCGCCACCGTGTCGCCGACCAGCGGCCGGAACGACTCCGTGGCGTACCCGGGGATCCCGCCGGTCCGGTCGGGCCACATCGTCGCGAGCTCCGCCAGGCAGAAACAGAGGAAGCAGCCAGCGATCGTCATCACGCCGATGAGGATGATGCCGAGCGCCCCGGTTCCCTGCACGACGTATGGTGCGATACCGGTGACCAGGATCGTCCCGGCTAGGCCGATCACGAAGGCGCCCCACCAGTTCGTGCCCTTGTACAGGCCCTTCTCCGGCATTGTCTCGCCTATCGAGGCCATGGCCCCTCCTCGTTACCCTCTGGCCAGCTCGCTGCGCGCGGCGGGCTTCGGCAGGTTCGTTCAGAAGAGCGTCAGGTAACGCTCAACCTCCCAGTCGCTCACTTCGGAGTGCCATGTATGGAACTCCTCGCGCTTCACCTTCGCGTAGTAGTCGACATAGTCGCCGTTTGGCGTCTTGCCGAGCGCCTCGCGCAGCACATCGTCGGCGACCAGCTCATCGGCCGCGTGCAGCAGCGTCGGTGGCAGCACCCGGATGCCCCGCTTGGCCACCTCATCGGCCGGCACGACGTGCAAGTTGTCCCGGTTGGGCTCGCCCGGGTCGAGGCCACGGTCGATGCCGTCGAGCCCCGCGGCAAGCTGGGCCGCCATCGCGAGATACGGGTTAGCGGAGCCGTCGCAGGCGCGGTTCTCCACCCGCCCGCCCTCCGGCACCCGCAACATCTGGGTGCGGTTGTTACCGCCGTAGGTCGCGTAGGCCGGTGCCCAGGTCGCGCCGGACTGCGGTGCGCCGACACCGAACCGTTTGTAGGAGTTGACCGTCGGGCAGGTGACAGCCGCCATGGCCGGGGCATGCTCGATCAGCCCGCCGATGTAGTGATACGCGAGCTGCGACAGGCCGAGCCGACGGGGGTCCGCGGGATCGGCGAACAGCTCCTCGCCCGTGTCCGCATCCCAGAGGCTCGAATGTAGATGCAGCCCGGAGCCGGTGAGGTTCCCGAACGGCTTCGGCATGAAGGTGGCAGCCAAGCCCGCCCGATGCGCGATCGTGTGCACCATGTAGCGGAAGAAGATGAGCCGGTCAGCGGACGTGAGCGCGTCGGCGAAACCGAAGTTCTGCTCGAACTGGCCGTTCGCGTCCTCGTGGTCGTTGGCGTAGTTAGCCCAGCCGAGCTGGTTCATGTATTTCGACACCGTCGCCAGGTGGTCGAACATCCTGGTCAGGCCCTTGGCGTCGTAACAGGGGGCCTCGGACCGGTCGAGCGGGTCAGCCAGCTCGATGCCGCCCTGGTCGCGGCGGCGGACCAGGAAGTACTCCGCTTCGCAGCCCACGTTGTAGACATAGCCGCGCTCGCGGGCCTTCTCCAGCATCCCCTTCAGGATCAGCCGCGGGGTATACGGCCACGGCTCGCCTTCGACCTGGATGTCACACTGCAGCACGGCAAGCCCCGGCTGCCACGGTACGAGCGTGTACGACGCGGGGTCCGGCACCGCGATCATGTCTGGGTCGGCCGGCGACTGGCCCATCGGCCCGGCCGCGAACCCGGCGAAGCCCGCCCCGCCAAGCAGCACGTCGAGCGCCGTGACCGGGATCATCTTGGCGCAGGGCTTGCCGTGCATGTCCACGAACATGGCGAAGAAGAACTCGACGCCGTCCGACTCTGCGCGTCCGCGAAGCTCGGCCTCAACGTCTGGCATATGCACTCTCCGTCATATATCCGTTGCGGTCAATGGCCGACCGGTGCCCGGCCGCGCGGTGTTGATCAGGTTCTGACTGAGGCGGTCAAGGACCGCTCCAGGCCCTCCGGAAGATCAGCGCGAGAGTGGACATTGTTTACTTACACGACACGATGTTGAGAGAGTACGCCGCGTCCATCCCATTGGGAAGACTCCTGTTGCCCTGAGCGTTCACTGTGGCTAAGCGCTGTGTCTTGAGAGTTAACCTGCGGTCACAATCGGAGCTGCCGCCGGGCCGCTGACCGTCCGGCCTGATCGAGCCAGCCGGTGAACATGAGCGCGGCGGACCGCGCCATCGAAGCCCGGGCAGCAGCGAACCCGGCCGCCAGGATCTCGAAACCGGAAGCACCCAGCACCGCCTCGGCAGATTTCCCGTAGGCCGGCACCTGCCGCCACTCGGCGAGCATCCGGTCGGTCACCTCGAGATGGAACTGGACGGCATAAGCCGTTTCGCCGAACCGGAACGCCTGGTTCGGGTAGGCCCCCGACCGGGCCAGGTGGACCGCTCCGGCCGGGATGCCGAAGGTGTCGCCGTGCCACTGCAGGGCCGGGAACTCATCGCCGAGCACCCCAAGCACCGGATCACTCCGCGCGGCGGCGGCCACGGCGACGGGCAGCACGCCGACCTCGGGGGTCCCCCCGGCGTGGACCGGCGCGCCCAGGCTCGCAGCGAGCAGCTGAGCGCCGAGGCAGACACCGAGATAGGGCACGCCAGCCTGCACCGCGGCGGCAATCCACTGCTTCTCCCCGGCCAGCCAGGGATGCTCGGCCTCGTCGTGCACGCTCATCGGCCCGCCCATCGCCAGTACGAGGTCCACCTCGTGCCAGTCGGGCAGATCGCCGCCCTCATCGAGTTCGATCGTCTCGATGGCTATGCCGCGGGCGGTGAGCATGCCGGAGAACATCCCCGGCGGCTCACACCGGATGTGCTGCAGCACCAACGCCCTGGTCACGTGCGGCCCCCCGCCGCGTCAGCGGACCACCAGTACCGGCCGGTCAGTCAGGTGGATCACCTTGTGCGCGGTGCTGCCGAGCAAGGCCCCGGCCAAGTCGCTCCTGCCTCTGGATCCCATGATGATGACGCCAGCGTCGTGCTCCTTGGCGTCGGCGATGATCTCACGCGCAGCATGCCCGAATGTGGTCTCGCGCACCTCGCCCTCGGCGTCTATTCCGGCCTGTTTCAGCGCGTCGACCCCGTCATTGACCGCCTGATGCGCCGCCTGGTCGGACTCGCTCGGCACCTGGCCCATCTGGGCGATGATCTCCCGCTCTCTCAGGTGCAGCACCCACACCTTGCCTTTGGACAAGGAGGCCAGATCCTTGGCCGCAGCGAGCACGCGGGCGGAGACCTCCGAGTGATCCACGGCGACCAGCAGTCTCTCGTACATCGCATTCCTCTTCTCTGATAGTCCTTGCGGTTAGATCGTGACCGGCCCGTTCCGCCGGCCGGCTTAGTCGCCGTCGCGTTGCCCGGGGATCCAGTCGGTGCCTGCCAGCGGGACCCGCGCCATGGCCGCGGCCTCGATGGTCAGCGCCACCAGGTCATCGGGCTCGAGGTGGTGGACGTTGGACTTGCCGCAGGCCCGGGCGAGCGCGGTGAGTTCCATGGTTAGCGCCTTCAGGTAGTTCGTCACCCACAGCGCGCCGACTTCCGGGTCCAGACGGCGCTCAAGCTCGGGATCCTGGGTCGTCACGCCCACCGGGCACAGGCCGGTGTGGCAGTGGTGGCAGTATCCGGGCGCGGTGCCGATCGCCGCGTAGCCAGCGGTGGCGTCGTGGTCCCGCCCGCCAGCGCGGTAGGCCGGCCGGTTGCAGCCGAGCGCGAGCAGCGCGGGCACGCCGATCGAGACCGCATCGGCGCCCAGCGCCAGCGCCTTCGCCACGTCGGCGCCGGAACGGATCCCGCCGGACACCACGAGCTGCACTTCGTCTTGCTTGCCGATGTCCCGTAGCGCTTCGGCGGCGATGCGCACGGCGGGCAGGGTCGGGATCCCGGCGTGCTCGATGAAGACGGTCTGCGTTGCCCCGGTCCCGCCCTGCATCCCATCCACCACCACGACGTCGGCTCCTGCGGCGACGGCCAGCTTGACATCGTGCTCGACCCGGGTCGCGCCGAGCTTGACATAGACCGGTTTCTCCCAGCCGGTAGCCTCACGCAGCTCCTCGATCTTGATGCGCAGGTCGTCAGGACCAGTCCAGTCCGGGTGCCGCGACGCGGATCGCTGGTCAATACCCGGCGGCAGCGTCCGCATGGCCGCCACCCGGTCGCTGACCTTCTGGCCCAGCAGCATGCCCCCGCCACCTGGCTTGGCGCCCTGCCCGATCACGACCTCGATGGCGTCCGCGGCCTGCAGGTCGTGCAGGTTGAACCCATACCGGGAGGGCAGGCACTGGTAGACCAGCAGCCGCGACGCCCTGCGCTCCTCAGGTGTCATGCCGCCGTCGCCGGTCGTGGTGGAGGTGCCCACCGCCGTGGCCGCCCGGCCCAGCGCCTCCTTGGCATGGGCGGACAGGGCCCCGAAGCTCATCCCTGCGATCGTGATCGGGATCGCCAGCTCAAGCGGGCGGCTCGCGGCCCGGGTACCGAGCACGGTGGTGGTGTCGCAGCGCTCCCGGTAGCCCTCCAGCGGATACCGGGACAGCGAGGCGGTCAGGAACACGAGGTCGTCGAACGTCGGCATCCGCCTCTTGGCACCCCACCCGCGGATCTCGTACCTGCCGGCCTCGGCCATCTCGTGGACCTGGCCGATCACCTCGGGCGGGAAGCTGTAGCTCGGCTCGGTGCCGGTCCACGGCAGCGCACGCCCATTGGCCGTGGCCGGCCTCGCCCCGGCGGCAGCACCGGGCGGCTGGGGCGGCTCAGGCAGCTCTGGCGCCATCAGTACTTCTGATCCTTCAACGCGTCGAAGTTATACAGGTTCTTGGCGGAAGCGACCTTGGTCACGTCCTCGGCGGACACGTGCCCGAAACCGGCAGCGAGCACCAGCTCCCGCACCCGCCGCACATCGTCCGTGCCGAGTTCCTCAACCCGTGCGTCGGCGCCCAGCGACCGGATCTTCCCGCCAACGTAGATCACGGCTTCGTAGAGCGAGTCCCCCAGCGAATCGGCTGCGTCACCGCCGATCAGGATGATCCCGGCCTGGGCCATGAACCCGCTCATATGCCCGGTGTCACCGGCGATGGCGATCGCGCCGCCCTTCAGGGAGATCCCTGCCCTGGACGACGCGTCCCCGTCGATCACGATGAGGCCGCCACGCGCTGAGGCGCCAGCGCATTCGGAGGCGTTGCCGTGCACCCGCACCGTCCCGGACATCAGGTTCTCGCCCACCGACCAGCCCACGAAGCCTTCGACGGTGACATCCGGCCCATCGCACAGGCCCGCCACGTAGTACCCGGCGTTTCCCGCGATGGTGATGTCGAGGCGGCCGGTCAGGCCGACGGCAAGGTTGTGCCGCCCGCGCGGCTCGGCGATGCGGACGACGCTGCCGTCCGGCAGGCCGCGCAGCGCCGCGTTCACCTCGCGGACCGGCAGCTCTGCGCAGCTGAGCTCGACCGCCGTTACGCCTGCCACGTGTAGATCTCCTCAGGCATCGGCTCGAACACATCCGCCTTGTCCACTCCGGGAAGGTCGGCGAGGGCAACGTATTCCGACGCCACCGCGACGTAGTCGGCCGTCTCGGCCACCACCATCGGCTTGCACGCAAACGAGTCGCGCACGATCGCGAGCGACTGCTCGGCGGCCACCAGCAGAGTGAAGAAGCCGTCGAACACCTTCATGACGCCGCGCAGCGCGTCCGTGAGATCCGCGCCAGCGGCCATCTCCCTGGCGATGTAGCGCGCGGCCACCTCGGAATCGTTGTCGGTGTCGAAGCGGACGCCGTTGGCGGCGAGCCGCCTGCGCACGCTCGCGTAGTTCGAGAACGACCCGTTGTGCACCAGCGCCAGATCGGGTGAGACCGCGAACGGATGCGAGTGCTCGGTGGTGACCGCCGACTCGGTCGCCATCCTGGTGTGGCCGATCGCTTGATAGCCGCCCATGCCCTCGACGCCGTAGCGGGCGCACACCTCGGCCGCCGGGCCGACATCCTTGTACACCTCGATGGCGGTGCCGTAGCCGAAGAGCCGGACGGACGGATCGATACCGGCCAGCAGCTCAGGTCCGCGCTCCGGGCCGATCGAGGTCACTATCACCCCGTCGCGGCCCTGCGGGCGGAACTCCACTGGCACCACCCCAGCCGCGGCCTCCAGTGCGGAGACATAACCGGCCCAGTCGTAGCCAGGCGTAGGTGCGCACAGGGAATACTTCTGCTCTCCCGGCGGCACGTCATGACGGTAGACCGCCACCCCGGTCGAGTCCGGCCCGCGCGAGGCGAGCACGTCGAGCATCGGGACAACCAGCTCACCGAGCCGCGGATACAGGCCCGGATTCTTCAGCTGCAGCCCGGCGATCCCGCACATCCGCCTACGTCCCGTCCTGTGATCACGCGTGACCAGCGCCTGGTTGCGAGGAGGCTAACACGGCCGGCCCGGTTTGGGACACGGCAAGGCTGGGCGCAGCCCGTCGCCGTATAGGGGGCTGAAGCGCGCCGATTTCGTCTGCTCCTGGTCTGCGGACGCCCGTAAAAGAGGGAACTGCATCCAGGGCAGCGGGCACGCAGGCCGCCCCGGTCGTGGTCACCGCCGATGAGGCGGTGGGCCGCTCGCGGGGCGGGCTCCGGCGTGCCGGTCAGCGCATGGGGGTCGTGCTGAGGTCATCACTGCGGCGCCGGGCGGGGGTGGTGACCGGCGTGGCGCTCTTCTCAACGTGGTGAAGGCGATCGCTGCCCGCTGCGGAGGCCACGAGGACCGGGCAGGGCGCGTGCAGGAGCACGCGGAGCGTCACGCTGCCGAGCAGGCGCGTCGCGAGCTCGCGCCGGCGTGGCACGCCGAGCACGATCAGGTCCGCCCCCCACTCGGCGGCCTCGGCGACGATCGCCTCGGCGGCCTTGTCGACCAGGGCGCGGCGAACGTGGCCCGAGGCTCCGATGCCTGCCATGGAAAGCTCGAGGACGGCGGCCTCGACGACGCCGGAGGCCACGGGCTCCGTCTCGAGTGCGAAGCGCCGGCCGCCGATGTTCTCGTGCAGGTTGAGGTGCAGGACGCGGGCCTCGCTCGCGCCGGCCTGGCGCGCCAGCTCCACCACGTGCTCCACCTGGCTCGCATCTTCGACGGGCACCAGCACCCGCCGGAATATCTGCTGCGCCTGCGTGTCTGTGCCGTTCGCCGCCACGGTGTCGCTCACCGGCACGCTGTCTCCGAAGGTCCTCATGAGACGCTCCTTACTCCTACCGCCCGGCCCTGTCGGGCGCCGGGCGGAAGCTCCTGACCTGACCTCACGGTAAAGCATTTGAGCAAGACTAAGTATTTCTTGATAGCAATGCTGTATAGCTTCCGGCGCTGTCCCCGCGGCCGTGCGGTGTCTTGGTGCCGACAGGAGTCGTGCCACGACTGGTCTGTGGCTTCCTGTTTGACCTAGGCTTTGAAGCATGGCTAATGAGTCTGCCGCCACGGGGGTCGCCGAACTCGACCGCGCGCTCGACGGCCTCTACTGGGGTGACAACGTCGTCTGGGTGTGGGAGGGCAGCGAGGTCTCATCCCAGGGGCTCTTCTACGACGCCATCGCGCAGCGCCGCGAGGACTTTGGCAGGACGGGGTACGTGGTCGTCTCGAGCGACCCCGGCAAGGTGACGGCGCGGTGGCCGTGGATGGAGATCCTCGACGCGCGGACCGGGACGCCGAACACCAGCCCGCGCGGATTGCTCGAGGCGGTACGCCAGTTCTGCGCCCGGGCGCGCCGCCCGCTGCTGCTGTTCGACTCGCTGGAGCCGCTGGCGAGCCGCTGGGGGATGCGCACCGCGAGCGACTTCTTCGGTCGCTGCTGCCCGATGCTGCTCGACCTGGGCGCCATCGCGTACTGGTCGGTGCCGGGGGCGAGTCAATACCGGACCCTGCACCGCGAGATCGAGCAGATCACCCAGTGCGTCATCGTCGTCAGCGATAGCCGCGTTCGCATCAGCAAGGCCGAGGGGCGCCCGCCGGGAGCCCAGGGCCAGCTATTCCGCTATTCCGTCCAGGACGGGACGCTGCGGCTGGAGCCGGCTCAGGCGGTGGCGCGCGTCGGTGCGGCGTTGCGCGCTTACCGGCTGCGCCGGGAACTGAGCCAGAGCGATCTCGCCCGCCTCGCCGGGGTCTCCCCGAGCGCCATCTCGCAGGTGGAGCGGGGAGAGCGGGGGCTCTCGCTCGAGACGCTGTTCGCGCTGGCCGGGCGCCTCAACATCACCCTCGACGAACTGCTCGGCGGCGAGGTCACACCCGACTACCGGATTGGCAGGCGGCACGGCAGCACCGATGAGCGCGCGGGCTCGGTCCTCCCGTTGCTCGACGATGCCGAGGCGGGCATGCGGGCCTACCTCGTCTCATTGCCGCGATCGGCGACCGTCGAGGTCCCGTTCACCCACAAGGGCACCGAGCTCGTCGGGGTGGTCAGCGGCCTCGTCCAGGTGATGCTCGGATCGGGCCGGCCGGTCCTTCGCCGCGGCGAGACGCTGCTCGCCTCCCGGCGCGGCATCGACGCGTGGCGCAACGTCGGGGAGAGCGACGCGCAATGCCTGTGGGTGCTGCGCGACTGAACGGACGTGCTGCGGCTGGCGCGGTAGTCCTCGCCTTGGTCCTGCTCTTGATGGTCTTGATCGCGCTGCCTGAGCACCGGGAGTTCGCATGGGATGCGCTTGGTGTCAAGAAGATTCGGGACCTTTGCGCCGTCGGCGAGGCGGCGGCGCCGGTGGCACGACCTTCCCGGCGAGAGCGCGCGTGCGGGGGATCACGACAAGTTGCCCGTCGCGGGTGCGGACCGTGAAGGAATGGCCGTCATATTCTTCGAGAATGCCCAGCACGTCGGCGATCTGCTCGCCGTCATCTGGGCCGGGCCGGCGCCAGCGGATCACGACCCGCTGGCCAACATCGGCCGCGGTGAGCCGGACCACGAGCCGGTAGCGCATGCCGGTCACCTGCTCCGGGGCACGCTGCCTGGCGCCGCGGTGGGCTTGGCCACGACGCCGTCAGCGGCTGGTGACGTAGCTGGCGACATAGTCGGTGTCATAGGGCAGCGGGCCGGTCTTGGAAGCGCCGCCGGGCGAGCCGAGCTGGTCGAAGAACCTGACGTTCTCGGCGGTGAACTGCGCCCATTGTTCGGGCACGTCGTCTTCGTAGAAGATCGCCTCCACCGGGCAAACCGGCTCGCAGGCGCCGCAGTCGACGCATTCGTCGGGGTGGATGTAGAGCATCCGCTCGCCTTCGTAGATGCAGTCGACCGGGCACTCGTCAACGCAGCCCTTGTCCTTGACGTCGATGCACGGCTCGGTGATCACATATGTCACGGCTCCGTCTCCCTCGGTGACCTGCCCTCTGCGCCCGGCGGGTTTGCGCGGGCGGTCTGGTCTGCTGACTGGGCGGCTTGCTAGCCGCCGATGTGCGACATCTCCACCTTCGGCTTCACGCGCTGGGTGCGGCTGGTCTGGCGGGTGCGCTGCTCGGAGTAGCGGTCGGTCCGCTGGGTCCAGATCGCGCTGATCTGCTCGCGTAGCTCCTGGTCGCTGGCGCCTGCGCGCAGCGGGCCGCACAGATCGTGCCCGGCACCGGCGAACAGGCAGGTGTAGAGCTGGCCGTCGGCCGACAGCCGGGCCCTGGTGCAGCCGCGGCAAAACGGCTGAGTGACCGAGGCGATCACACCGATCTCACCGCCGCCGTCACGGTAGCGGTAGCGGCGGGCGACTTCGCCGGGGTAAGCGGGATCGACGGGTTGGAGTGGCCATTGCCCGCCGATCTCGGAGATGATCTCCGTGGCCGGGACGACATCATCGAGCCGCCAGCCGTTGGTCGTGCCGACGTCCATGTACTCGATGAACCGCAGCACGTGCCCGCTGTGCCGGAAATGTGCTGCCATCGGCCGGATCGACTGCTCGTTCATCCCGCGCCTGACCACCATGTTCACCTTCACCGGCACCAGCCCAGCACCGGCGGCCGCGGCAATGGCCTCCAGCACCCGCGCGACTGGGAACCCGGCGTCGTTGAGGGCCATGAACACCGTGTCGTCGAGGGAGTCCAGGCTGACGGTCACCCGGCGCAGGCCCGCTGCCGCCAGCGCCTTAGCCTTGCCCGCTAGCAGCGCTCCGTTGGTCGTGAGGGCGATGTCCTGGATGCCGCCGATACCGGCCAGCATCGCCACCAGCTTGTCCAGGTCGCGGCGCAGCAGCGGCTCGCCGCCGGTCAGCCGCAGCTTGCGGACGCCCAGGCCGGTGAAGACCTGGGCAAGCCGGGTCAGCTCCTCGAAGGTGAGCAGTTGCTCGCGGGGCAGGAACACGAAGTCCCGGCCGAACACCTCTCGCGGCATGCAGTAGGTGCAGCGGAACTGGCAGCGGTCGGTCACCGAGATCCGCAGGTCGCGCAGCGGCCGCGCCAGCGTGTCCGCCAGTGGCAATACACCGATAGCCATCACCACACCTCAGCGCCCGGGAACCCGGCACCTGCCGGGTAGTTCCGCGGTCACCAGCCACCTTGGGCATCCCCCGGCGGCAAGCCGGGACTCCTATTGCCGTAGCCGACCGTGCTAGCTGCTGGTCGGCTTGCGGACCGCAATCTCAGCCTCCAGCCTAGCGACCTTCGCGCGCAGGTCATCGACCTCCGACCGCGGGGCGCCACCGCCTGGCTGGCAGCAGCAGTCACAGCCGCAGGTGCTGTCGCATCCGCACGAGCATGCCATCTCCGCCTCCTTGATCGTGCCGCCCTACGCGCCCGTCAGGGCGCGCAGCGACTCCTTCAGCGAGCCCATGGTGGCCAGCACCGCAGTCGGCTCGTAGCCGCAGTGCGCCATGCAGTTGGCGCAGCGGGGATCGCGTCCTCGCCCGTATGCTGACCAGTCGGTAGATTCGATGAGCTCCTGGTAGGTGCGGGCGTAGCCGTCGCTCATCAGGTAGCAGGGCCGCTGCCAGCCGAATACCGAGTAGCTGGGGATCCCCCACGCGGTGCAGGCGAAGTCGGCCTTGCCCTCCAGGAAGTCCAGGAACAGCGGCGAATGGTTGAGCCGCCAGCGCCTGCGCCGCCCGCCGGCGAACGCCTCGCGGAACAGTTGCCGGGTCTGCTCGACGCCCAGGAAGTGCTCCTGGTCGGGGGCCTTCCAGTAGGCGTAGGCAGGGGAGATCATCATCTGATCGACCAGCAGCTCGTCGTTGAGGAAGTCCAGCACCTCGCGGACGGTCTGCGGGGTGTCGGTATTGAAGAAGGTCGTGTTGGTGGTCACCCGGAAGCCGCGCCGCTGCGCCTCCCTGATCGCCTCCACCGCCTCGTCGAAGGTGCCGGCGTGATCCACCGAGGCGTCGTGGCGCTCGCGTAGCCCGTCCAGGTGCACCGCCCAGGCGAAGTAAGGCGACGGGTTGAAGTTGTCCATCTTCTTGCGCATCAGCAAGGCGTTGGTACAGAAGTAGACGAACTTCCGGCGCGCCACCAGCTCGGCCGCGATCAGGTGCACCTCCGGGTGGATAAGCGGTTCTCCACCCGCGATCGACACCATTGGCGCGCCGCACTCCTCCACAGCGGCGACCGCCCGCTCCACGCTCATCCGCTGCTTCAGGATGTGCGCCGGATACTGGATCTTCCCGCAGCCCAGGCAGGCAAGGTTGCAGGCAAACAGCGGCTCCAGCTCGACGATCAGGGGGAACTTCGCCCGCCGGGCGATCTTCTGCCGGGCCAGGTAGGCGCCCATCCGCAGGTTCTGGCGCAAAGGCACAGCCACAGACAACTCACCTCCATGGCCCGGCCTGTGGCCGTGCCATCTGAGACGATGAGCGGAACATCCAGCGAGCTTCCACCATACAGCGTGTATGTTGCAGGGAGAGTGCATGGCGGTCAACTCGAGGCGGGCCGAGCATGTCCAGGACACCCGAGCCGCGCTGCTGGAGGCCGCCCGCGAGCTGTTCGCCGAGAAGGGCTACGCGGGCACGGGGACCGAGGAGATCGTGGCCCGCGCCCGCGTCACCCGCGGCGCGCTGTACCACCACTTCCGCGACAAGCCTGGCCTGTTCCGCGCCGTCATGGAGGCCGTCGCGGCCGAACTCGCGCAACGGCTCATCGCCCGGCAGCTGTCCCGCGCCACCGCCGAAGCGGCTGGCCCCTGGGACCAGCTCCGGGAAGGCGTCCAGGCGTTTCTCGATGCCTGCACCGGCAGCGACTTCCAGCGCATCGTGCTTATCGACGGCCCCGCTGTGCTCGGCTCCGGCGCGTGGAGCGACCTGGTCGAGCAGCACGGGCTAGGGCTGTTGCGAACCTGGCTGCAGCAGGCGATCGACAACCACCAGATTGACCCCCTTCCCGCCGACCCCCTCGCCCGCTTGCTCGCCGCTCTCATCGCCGAAGCTAGCCTCTACATCGGCCAGGCCCCCGAACCCGGCCGAGCCCGCACCGAGGCCGGCGCCATCGTCGATCGCATCCTCACCGGCCTCCGCCCCGAACCCGGCCGCTAGGCCCGGCTTCCCGCCGCGATACCGTCAATCAGGTGACCCAACCACGGCGCCATAACGCGGCTCGTATCCGGCTGTTCATCGCGATCGGGCTTGGCATGATCTCCATCGGCGGCGGTCTGCTGCTGGCCACCGCCGACGCAATGCGCGGCAGCGTGTACTGGGATCACCACTCACCCATCTCAGCTGCCCCGCTGTTCCTCATCGCCGGCGCCATCGCCGCCGTCAGCATCGGCAGACCGCCCCAAGGGCGCCAGGCACTCCAGCGGCTCGTGGCCGTTCTCGCATTCACCGCCTGGGGAACAGCCCAGCTCACGCCCGACCCAGCAGCAGCGGGCGCATTCAACGACGTGGCCATCTTGCTGTTCGTCATCGATGGCGGCGTCGTCGTGGTCACCGAAGCGCGAGCCATGCTGGCCCACCATAGGCAAACAGCTCAGCCAACCCCAACGCACCACCGCCTAGCACGGGCCGGCCGGGCCGACCCACACGGCGTGATCGACACGTGCTGTAACGGGCGTCGTAGCAGCGGATCAGATCGTGGCGCGCCATTGCCGATAGGCCCGCCCGATTTTCGCGCCACCAGCGTGTTGGAGGCCCGCGCACTCCGATCTAGCGACGTCGTCACTGGGCGATGGGCCCAGACCGGGTGCCGGGTTGGCTGGCCACGGTCAGCCGTGGGGGCTTCCGATAAACCTCGCCCGGCCGAGGCAGCGCCTTTGCCCTGGCCCGCCGTCTGGTCTTTCCCGGGCTGAAGAGCTGATGGCGGCCGCGCAGACGGAGCTGCCGCTGCCCACGCCGCTGTCCCGGCTGCTGGTCGCGTTCACCATCGAGTTCGACAACGAGGGCGGGCACCTGCTGCCGCACCGGACCACGGCGCAGCCGGGCCCGCGCCAGCGCCCGTGGCTGGTGTCGCAGGTGATGTGGGCGAACTTCATGCAGTTCGTGGCTGGGGACGGGGTACCGCTGCGCGACCTGGCAGGCCCGGTCCGGATCACCAACCTGGCCGGGATGCAGCGGTGGGGATACGTCAACGTCGGGCCCAGCCCCGCTGACCACCGGCCGGCCCCGCCGCGCCGCGACTGGGTCGTCCGCCCCACCCCGGCAGGCCGCCAGGCCCAGCAGATCTGGGCACCGCTGGCCGGGGTCATCGAGGAGCGGTGGCGTGCCCGGTTCGGCGAGAGCCCGGTGGCCGCCGTGCGGGCAGCGCTGGCGATGGTGGCCAGCCAGTGTGGTGCCGGCCTGCCGCCCTACCTGCCGGTCGTGCACAACCAGATGTTCGCCGATCCCGCCCGCGTCCGCTGGCCGGAGCCGCCCACGCCGGCCAGCCCTGCCGGGCCGGTCCCGGCCGCGGGTGGGGACATCGCCGCCGGTGACCGCGGCGTCGGCGACGACCTGTCCGTGCTGCTGGCCCGGGTGCTGCTCGCCTTCACCCTGGACTTCGAGGGCGGGTCGGCGGTGTCACTGCCGGTCGGCGCGAACCTGCTGCGGGTGCTCACCCCGGGCGGGATCGCGGTGCGCGACCTCCCGCGGCTGACCGGGGTGTCGAAGGAGGCGCTCAGCATGGCCACCGGTGAACTCACCCGGCGCTCGCTGGTGGCCGTCGAGGCCGACCCGGTGGCTGGCCGCGGGAAACGGGTCCGCCTCACCGGCCGCGGCGAGGCGGCCCAGGCTGCCTGCCAGCGCCGGCTGGGTGAGATCGAGCAGCAGTGGCGGGCGCGGTTCGGCGGCAACACGATCACGGAACTCCGGCGGTCGCTGCTCGCCCTCATCGAGCAGCCCGGCGCGGACGGGCCGCGGCTCGCCGAGGGGCTGCGGCCCTACCCGGACGGCTGGCGGGCGAGGCTGCCCTACCTGCGGCAGACCACGGCCGTCCTGGCCGACCCCGCGGGCGCCCTCCCCCACTACCCGATGGTGCTGCATCGCGGCGGCTGGCCGGACGGGAGCTAACCCGCCCGCCGGGCTGCGGCCCGCCCGGCCGAACTCACCCGCCCGTCTGCTGGCTCAGTTCCCGGCCTTCAGCTTGCGCCAGCCACCGGCCCGGTTGTGGGCGATGATCTGCCGGAACATGGCGGTGAGGGCGGGCGCGTTGATGGTCTCCCCGCGCTTCACCGCCACCGTGCGGGCCGTCTTGTTGTCGTGGCCAGCGGTGATGATCCCTTCCGGGTCGGGCACGATGGCGCCGTCGTAGAGGAACACGTTCACGTGGTCCTTGGCCGCCAGCAGCGCGCAGATGTTGCCCTGCAGCACGAAGTACGGCTGGACGCGGCGCTTGATGGTCTCGGTCACCTCGGGGTCGGCGGCGTGCACCAGGTCCCGGACCTGGCGGCAGATGGCCTGCTGCCAGTCGGGCAGGGCGCCAATGTAGGCGTCCACCCGCGGGTCGGTGTCATAGCTCATGGCGGATCCACCATAGAACCGCTGGCGCTGTCCGGGCCCAGCGTCTTTTCGAACCAGTGGTGGGCGTAGGGCTCGTCGCTGAACGGGTCGACCTCGCGGTAGCCGGCCGCCCGGTACATGCTCACCGCCTCCGCCAGCGAGCGGTTGGTCTCCAGCCGGAGGGTACGGACCCCGTTCGCGGCCGCCTGCGCCTCCAGTTCGGTGAGCAGGCGGCGGCCGAGGCCCAGCCCGCGCAGGTCCGGGGCCACCCACATCCGCTTGAGCTCGCCCGGCCCGTCACCGTGGAACCTGAGCGCGCCGCACCCGGCGGGCTCGCCGTGCAGGGTCGCGACCAGCAGCAGGCCCGCGGGCGGGGTCAGCTCGCCGGTGCTGGCGGTATGGCTGTGGGCGGGTTCGAAGCCGGTGTCGAAGCGCTGCGCCAGTTCGGCGAAATAGGCCTGCTCGCAGAACCGGGCGTGCGGGTGGCCGGGATCGCACACGCCGACCTGCACGGCCGAGGCCACCAGCAGCCGCTCGACCTCGGCCATCGCGGTGACCAGCCGGGCCCGCTGGCGGTCGCTGAGTGGCCGCAGGATCGACCTGGCCACGTCGTCGGCGCGGCGGTCGAGTTCGGCCCGCTCGGCCCGCCCGCGGCTGGTCAGGTAGGCCGTCCGCACCCGGCCGTCGGCGCGGCTCGGCCGCAGGTCCACCAGCCCCTCGTCGGTGAGTGACCGCAGCAGCCGGCTCAGGTAGCCGGAGTCCAGATCCAGCCGGGTCCGCAGGGACCGGACCTCGCTGCTGTCCGGGCCGATCTCCCACAGCAGCCGGGCCGGCCCGAGCGGCCGGTCGCGGCCCAGGAAAGCGTCGCTGAGCGCGCCGACCCGCTGCGTCACCGTCCGGTTGAAACTCCGGATCTGCCCGACCATGCTGGCGTCCATTCTCTGACTATAGTCAGAGAATCAGAAACGGGTGGCAGCGACGGGCCGGGCCGCCGCGCCCGTCAGCATTTGTTGACGAAACGACGCGTGTCAGCATATGCTGACGACATGGAACCAACTCTTCAGATCGCGGAAGACGCCGCCAGCAACGACCCCGACGTCGGGCTGCGCGCGGTCGCCGCGCTTCGTGCGCTGGCCGAACGGCTGGAACTGCTCCAGGTCCAGCGGGCACGAGAGCTCGGCTGGTCCTGGCAGGACATCGCCAGCCGTCTCGGCGTCACCAAGCAGACCGTGCACCGCAAGTACGGCCGCCTGACCGGGAGGCGATGATGTTCGAGCGCTTCACCGACACCGCTCGCCACGTCGTCGTCCAGGCCCAGGAGGATGCCCGCCGGCTCGGGCACAACTACATCGGCTGCGAGCACCTGCTGCTGGCCGCGGCCGCGACCAGCGAGCCGGCCAGCGCGGTCCTGCGCGACCAGGGCGTCACGCCCGAACGCATCGAGGCGGAAATACTGCGCACCATCGGGCGGGGCCAGACGGCCGACCCGCTGGGCGGCCTGGACCGCCAGGCGCTGGCTTTCATCGGCATCGACCTCGACGTCGTCCGCGACCGGATCGAAGCGGCGTTCGGCCCGGACGCCCTCACCGGAGCCCTCCCGGCCGCTTGCCGGAGCAGACGGCCAGCCTGGGGGAAGGGCCCGCTGGCCGAGCTGACGCGCCGCCGGCGCCGCCGGCGCGCCCGCCGCCACGCCCCCCGGTCCGCGGGCCCGCGCGGCGACACCCCGCTCTTGCCGGGCACGGCTCCTCGCGGTCACATCCCGTTCACGCCACGCGCTAAGAAGAGCCTGGAACTCTCGCTGCGCGAGGCGAAGGCGCTGCAGGACAACTACATCGGCGTCCAGCACCTCACCCTTGCCCTGCTCGCCCTGCCGCACGGCATGGTGCCGGTGATCCTGACGGCCCTTGGCGCACCGGCCGCATCGCTGCGTGCCGCCATCCTCGCCCGCTACCGCAAGGCGAGCTGACCGGCGCCCGGCTCGCCCGGCATATGAAGCCCGAAGGGTCCTACGCCCGCCCGGCGATCAGGAGAGCAGTACGTGGCGGAGGCCATCGGCGGGGTTCTGGAGCACCGGGATCAGGCCCGCGGGCTCAAAACGCGGCGAGCCCAGCTCGGGCAGCGGCACCCAGCGGAAGCGGAGGCCGGGCTCGATGCCGCCCGTCAGGTCGTCCTCGGCCAGCCCGTCCGGCCAGGCCACCGGGTAGTACAGGCCGATCTCGTGCTCGACCTCCGGGCCGCGGTAGATGTTCTCCACCACCAGCGCCAGCCGGCCGACCGGCAGCCGGTGCCCGAGTTCCTCGGCCAGTTCACGCGCCAGCGCCACCTCACCCGGCTCGCCGAGCCGGGCCCGGCCGCCGGGCAGGTACCAGTACCCGATCCCGTCCACGGTGCATACCAGGATCCGCCCGCCCCGGACGATGATGGCCGCCGTCCGCAGGTTGAAGGTCCCGGCCGGCCCGTCCCACGAGATGTCGCCTGGCGCCGTCACCGCACTACCTCCCGCCGGCTCAAATCCCCACGCTCACGCTCCATGCTGGCACGCCCACGTCGCCGCCAGATAAATGGAGAAGCCTGCGCGCTGACCGCCTCGTTAGGCTGCGGGCATGCTGCCCACCGGTCATTTGCTCGCCTTCGCCCTGGTCTCCTTCGTGCTGATCGTGGTGCCTGGACCGAACGTGCTGTTCGTGATCAGCCGTTCGCTGGTGCTTGGCCGGGCGGCCGGGGTGGGGACCGCCGTCGGCGGCCAGATCGGGGTCTACGCCCAGGTCGCGGCGGTGGCCTTCGGCATCGGCGCGCT
>DATDGI010000175.1:0-2166 GCA_036522155.1 Streptosporangiaceae bacterium | reverse complement strand
AGGTATCTGCATCGTGAGCCCTGTTACCGTCACGATGGCTGGTCGCAGCAGTTCGGGGAGTCTCGCATGCTGACCGTCGCCCTGGCCACCATGCGGACTCGCTGGGCTGCGTTCGCAGGCACGTTCGCCGCGCTCGCGCTGGGTGTGTCGGTCATCGCCACGATGACCCTGGTGCTGGCGGCCGCCTCGGGCGGCAACCCGCACCAGCGCCCGGAACGGTTCGCCGCGGTGCCGTACGTCATCCAGGTCGACCCGAACTTGCAGGTGCGCGACCGGTACGGCCCGGTCGATCCGGTGCCGCTCCTGGCGCAGCCCGACGTACCTGCCTCGGTCCTGTCCCAGCTGCCCGGCGCGATCCCGGACCGCAGCTTCTACGCCCAGGTTCAGGGCGCGCCCGCCGCCGAGCCCGCCCTCGGACACGGGTGGTCCTCCGCCGCGTTCGCCCCGTACATTCTCACCTCAGGTCACGCCCCTCGCTCGGACAACCAGATCGTCGTCGCCGGGCCGGCTACCGTCGGCAGCCGAGTCTCGGTAATCACCGCAAGCGGAGCACGGACCTACACGATCGCTGGCACCGTCCGCCCTAGGACGGGGGAGCAGCCGATCTTCTTCACTGACGCGGAGGCGACCCGGCTATCGCCCGGAGTTGACGCGCTGGCGACCTACGATGCCGCGACGGCAGACCGCGCAGCAGCGCTGCCCGGCGTCTACCTACAGGTCCTCCAGGGTGCGGACCGGCATGAGGCCGATCCCGGAGCCGTGCAGGACACCACCGAGCTAACCGGGCTGACTACCTTCCTGGGCGTCGCCGCGCTGCTCTCCTCGTTCGTGGCCGTTACCGTGACCTCCGCGGCCTTCGGGCTCTCGGTCGCGCAGCGCCGCCGTGACCTGGCATTGCTTCGCACCATCGGCGCGACGCCGAAGCAGGTGATGCGGACGATATGCGCAGAGGCCGCGCTGGTGGGCGCGGCAGGTTCCGCGGCCGGCTGCCTGCTCGGCCTGGCAGGAGCGCCGCAACTGGCGGGCTGGATCGTGCGCCAGGGCCTGGCCCCGTCATGGTTCAGTGTGTCCTTCACGGCGGGCTCGGTGCTGGCCCTGGTCGTCGCCTTCCTGGCCGGTGTCGCCGTCGCGGTGCTGTCGGTGCTGGTGGCAGCCGTGCGTGCCGGGACGATCCGGCCCACCGAAGCGCTCCGCGAGGCCACCGTCGAACCGGGGCGGACCGGCCGGTTCCGGCTGCTGGGCGGCCTCGCCGCGCTGTTCTGCGGGATCGCCGCACTCGCCGCCGTGGCACTGATCTTCCCGTCCGGCGCGACGGACCCGACGACCGAGGCCGAGATCGTCATACTCCTGATCGGGGGCACCATACTGCTGTCCCCGTTCCTGCTCCGCTCGCTGACCCGGCCGTTCGGCCGCGGCGCGGCCGGGATGCTGCTGCGGGCAAGCATCCTGACCGGGCCCCGGCGTGCCGCCGCCGTCATCGTGCCGGTGCTGATCACCGCTGGCCTGACCGCCTCGATCCTTGGCGTCAACGACACCGCCAGCGCGGCGGCGAGCGCAGCGGAGCACCAGCAGGCCGCAGGCGCCGGCTTCGTGGTGCTTCCGGCCGGGACACCCGGCCTCACCACGGCGCTACTGGACCGGATCCATAGCATCAGCGGCGTCGAGGCAACCGCCGTGACAGACACGAACATGCTCGCCCGCGAGCCGCAGATCACCCCCTTCCACCTTGAACCGCCTATGCCGATTCCCTTCTCGGCAATCGGCATCGACCAGCCGTCCGCCGCGCTGAACCTCAAGGTCACCGCAGGCTCGCTCACTGGCCTGGACGACCAGACGATCGCGGTCGGCTCATCGTGGAATAAGCACGTGGGCGACACCATGAACCTCTGGCAGCCCGACGGCACGCCGCTCTCCCTGAAGGTCATCGCCGTGGTCGCCCCCAGCCTGTCCGGGCCCAGCCTGATCGTGGACCTGCACAACGCCGGCGCCGTCATGCCGGACCGGGTCTACGTGAAGACGGATTCGGGCGCCTCCCAGGCCGCGCTGCTGGCCACCGCCCGGTCGCAGCACGCGCGGGTCGTGCCCGTTTCCGGCTGGTCAGCTGCCGTCTCCAGCCAGCAGGCGGAACAAAATCGGGTCGGCCTGGAGTTGCTGCTCGGCATCGCC
>DATDGI010000174.1:0-2313 GCA_036522155.1 Streptosporangiaceae bacterium | reverse complement strand
AGCCAGCGGGGCCGCCGGTGACCGTGCTGTCCGCGGGCGACCCGGCCAACCCGTACGGCGCGGCCCTGCCCTGGCCGGCCCGGCCGGGCGAGGTCCCCGGCGGCCACCGGCCCGGCCGCAAGGCGGGCGCGCTGGTGGTGCTGTCCGGCGGCGAGCTGGTCCTCTACGTGGAGCGCGGCGGCAAGACGCTGCTGTCCTGGACCGCGGACCCGGCGGTGCTGGTCCCGGCCGCGGCCGGCCTGGCCGAAGCGGTCCGGGGCGGGGCGCTCGGGCGGCTGACCGTCGAGCGCGCGGACGGCTCGGGCGTGTACGAGACGCCGCTGGCCCAGGCGCTGGCCGACGCCGGGTTCCGGCCGACCCCGCGTGGCCTCCGCCTGCGGGCCTGACCCCGGCCATCGCCCGTGCTCAGCCGGCCAGGCCGGCCGGGTCCCAGACGACGTGCAGGGACGGCGGTTTGCGGAACACCAGGCCGCGTGGCGCGGCGGGCCGGTCCGGGTCCAGCCGCAGGCCGGGCAGGCGCAGCACCGCCCGCACCGACTCCTGGGCCTCCAGCCGGGCCAGGTGCGCGCCCAGGCAGAAGTGCGGGCCGTGCGCGAAGGCCAGATGGGCCCGGGCGTTCGGGCGGCGGACGTCGAAGGTGTCGGGGGCCCGGAACACGGCCGGATCCCGCCCGGCCCCGGCCAGCGACACCGTAACCAGGTCACCCCGGCGGATGGCGGCCGCCCCGATCCGCAGGTCACGGGTGGCGTAACGGTCCACCACCGCCGCCGCGGGCTCAAGCCGCAGCGACTCTTCGACCGCCGCCGGGATGAGCCCGGGATCGGCCCTGACCAGGGCAAGCTGGGCCGGGTGGCCGAGCAGGTGCAAGATCACGTTGCTGATCATGCCCTCGGTGGTCTCGATCCCGCCGAACAGCAGCACGGCCGCGTTGGACACCACTTCGCCGGCCGACAGGCCACCGGCGGTGCTGGTGGCGGGGGTGCCGGTGGCGGGGGTGCCGGTGGCGGGGGCGGCGGTGCCAGCCGGGCCGGTTATGGCCAGGGCGCCCTGAGCCGCGTCGGCGAGCAGGGAACGGCCATCCCCCGGGGCGCCGATCACCTCGCGGAGGCTCGCGTCCAGCATCCCGAACGCGGCGGCGCCCGCCGGGCTCACCGGGGACTCCGGGGCGCCGGCCAGGTCGGACACGGCCGCCACGATCGCGCTGTACCACGCCAGCAGGGTGCCCGGCTCGGCCTGGCCCAGCCCCAGCGCCTGGGCCATCACCGCGGCCGCGAGCGGGGCGGCCAGGCCCGGCCGCAGGTCGGCGGCGCCAGCCGGCAGCGCGGCCACCAGCCGGTCCGCTTCCGAGGCCACGTAACCGGCCAGGAGGGAGCGGACCGCACCATGACTGAAGCCGGGGCTGAACGGTGCCCGGTGGCGGCCGTGCTCGGCCCCGTCCAGCGAGAGCATGCTCGGCCCGACCACCCGGGCGGTGGAGAACCGCGGGTCGTCCACGGTGAACGCGGCGCTGTCGCGCAGCACCCGTAGGGCCAGTTCCCGGCTGGTGACCAGCCATCCGCCGAGCGCCGGCAGCCAGGAGACCGGCTCGGCGGCTCGCAGCCTGGCCAGCACCGGGTGCGGGTCGGTATCGAGGTCGGCGCGGGCAACCGCGGCACCGAGCGGGAAGCCATCGCGGCCGGCCGCGGGTCGGGCGGGCCGCGGCTCGGGCGGGCCGGCCATGCCGCCGAGACTAGCGCAGCCGGCCAGCGGCTCCCTTCCCGGACGGCGGCGGCTGGCCAGGCCGCGGTCCTCCCGGAGGGCGGGCGGCCGGGCCCGAAGTCCCCCGAGGGCGGGCCGCCAGGCCCGCAGTCCCCGAGGCGGCCGGCCGGCCGGGCCCGCAGTCCGCGGCCTGGGAAACCCGGATCACACCGCAGACCCTGCATAATGCTTGACATGCGACTGTCCGCTCGCGCCGACTACGCGCTCCGCGCGGCGATCGAGCTCGCCGCGGCCGACGGCGGCCATGTCACGGCCGAGCAGCTGGCGCGGGCGCAGCGGATTCCGGGCAAGTTCCTTGAAGCCATCCTGACCCAGCTGCGGCGGGCTGGCCTGGTGCGCAGCCAGCGCGGCCCGGACGGCGGGTTCTGGCTGGCCCGGCCCGCGGCCGAGATCTCGCTGGCCGACATCATCCGGGCCATCGACGGGCCGCTGGTCGATGTGCGCGGCGAGCGGCCGGAGAAGGTCGGCTACACCGGCGTGGCGGAGCCGCTGCAGACGGTGTGGATCGCGTTGCGCGCGAACGAGCGGGCGATCCTGGAGGAGGTCACGCTGGCC
>DATDGI010000173.1:0-2187 GCA_036522155.1 Streptosporangiaceae bacterium | reverse complement strand
ACCGCTGCTTAGCCGGCCGGCCGGAATGACTGCAGCCCGGCCTGGATAGCGTGAGCCTGGGTAATGCTTTCTGGTCCGGGTGTATGCCACCGGGATCACTCCCTTTAAGCTGCGGGACCCGTACGGCAACGACGGTAGGTGGCATAAAGGGAGCAACCAATAGTGCCGTGATATGGCACGATGCTATATAGCAGGACTCGATAATAAGTCGCTATGACCGCGACCAGATGATCGCGCGGACGGTAGGGAGTATTACCTCGGGGAATTACAAGGTGCTATATGGTGATGCGATAATGGACGCGGTAGAAGCCTGAGGCAAAGATTTCTCCTGGCCGCTTGCGGGGACGGGCAGATCTGCCCGGGCTGGACTCGTGCCTGCCGGCTCGCCCTCGAGTCGCTGGCGCCGCAGCGCCACGGCCGCGCTTCTGGAGTTGAGATACGTATCGATACGTATGACTCCGGATGACCCCGGATGACTACGGTCGGCGATATCTTAAGTTGATCGTGTGCCAGCTCAGCGGATCGATCCTCTCGGCCCGGTGCCCCCTTACCGGCAGATAGCGGCGATCATCAAGCGCGGGATCTTGTCGGGCAAGTATCCGCCGGACTCGCGCATCCCCACCGAGAGCGAGCTTGTGGAGACGTATGAGGTCGCGCGTTCCACGGCCAGGCGCGCGATCGGTGCCCTGCGTGAGGAAGGACTGGTCTACACCGTTCCGGCGCGAGGTACCTACGTGGTCAGGCCAGATAGCAGGGACGAGTAGGTCACCGGCTGGTCCTGGCCGGTACGTGACGGCGGTCACGTGATGAGTCCCTGGGCTTGTTCTGGCAGCTAGCCAGCGGAAACTTCGAGGTTACTGCTCTGATCCGCCGGTTGCTGGTTCGTGGTTCCACGGTTCTCGCCGGGCCAGGAGTTCGGGGTATTCCGGCTGGAGCACGCAGAATTCGTTGCCCCACGGGTCGCGCAGGACCCAGAACTCGAATCCGCGTTCGGCCTGGTGATCCCACCGGGTGGCGCCGAGTGCTTCGAGGCGGCGGACTTCGGCTTCGATATCGTCGGCCTCCAGGTCCAGGTGCATCCGTTCCTTGGAGGTCTTTGCGTCGCTGGTCTTCTGCAGGAGGATCCGGATCTCTGAGTCCGGGAGGCGGAGCTGGCGGTAGATGTGGCGGCTGTGCCCGGGCAGGGGTTCTTCGGTGGCGTTGAGTACTGCCGACCAGAATGCGGCGCCCTGGTCAAGGTCCGGGACGTCGATGACGAAGTGGCACAGGCGGCTGCGGTGCATGGCCGATCAGCGCGGGGACTGGGCGAACTGGCGCTTGGTCATGGCGAAGTCTTCGAGGTAGGCGCGGACTTGCGGTTGCCGCTGCACGCGCAGCAATCCCCTGGCGAGGTCCTCGAATTTCGGCAGCCACATGGCGAATTCCGTCTCGCGCACGATGGCCAGGCCGCTCTGGCCGGCCTGGGCGGCCTCGGTAACCGAGCCGCGGGCCAGGTGCGCGCCGGCGATGCTCTCGCGGATCACCGCGGCCCGTTTCCCTTCGGCCGGGGAAAGGCGGGCGAGCAGGTCAGCGGCGACTTGCTGGGCGTCATCGAGCTTGCCGACCTTCAGGAAGGTGGCGACGCGGAAGGTGTCGAACCGGTCCCGGTTGAGGAACCAGGTCCACGGGCGGTCCTCGTCCGGGTCGGCGATGCTGAACGCCTCCTCGGCCCGGCGCCAGGATTTCAGCGCCTGGGCCTTGTCGCCGACGAGCGCGCTTTCCTCGGCGTGCCGCGCGGCGACCCATGCGGCCGTCGCTGGTGAGGTCTGCTCCGAGACGTTCTCCAGCGCTTCGGTCAGGAGAACCCGTGCGCGGCCGTTCGCGCCCTTGGCGCTGGGGATATAGCTCCGGTACGTCAGGGCGCACGCGGTAATGGCCGGGTCGCGGGCCTGGCCAGCGGCTTTAATGGCGGTGTCGTAGAAATTCCTGGCCGCGGCGGAGTCGCCCAGCGCGCTGGCCGACCAGCCCGCGAGCAGGCTGCTTTCGCCCGCTGCTACGACCAGGCGCCGGCGTAGTTCGTCGTGCGGGTCGCTGGCCCTTCCGCTGAGCAGCGTGCTGACCTCCCGCAGATGTAGCGTCAGCAGCTTGAGCACTCCCTGCGCCGGGATGAGGTCCTCCAGCAGGTGAAAGCCTGCCGACCGTGCCTCC
>DATDGI010000172.1:0-19580 GCA_036522155.1 Streptosporangiaceae bacterium | reverse complement strand
GGGGCCGGCCGCCGGGACCGGTCCGGTCCGGTGGGCGAACAGGGCGGTCAGGGCCAGCGCGGCCGCGGGCGGCAGGGTGATGAGCGCGGGCAGCTGGTAGCGCCAGCTGAACTCGAATGCGTCGGAGACCAGCAGCACGCTGGCTGCGGCGGTGAACATGAGCAGGCAGGCGCGGGCCGCCTCGCGCTGGCCGGCGGTGGCCCGGCGGCGGAGCAGGCTGAGCGTGCCCGCCAGCCCCGCCAGGGTCGCCAGCAGCAGCAGCGGTCCCGGGGTGTAACCGCCCCGGAGCTGGTAGCCGTGCAGGAAGGCGGCGAGCGGCCGGACCGCGACCGGGCTCCCGCCGCGGTACTCCGCGGTGCTGTACACCGACCGCACCGCGCCGGCGGGCGTGAAGCTGGTGAAGATCACCTGCCCGTTGCGGATCACCATGTACGGCGCGTACTGCGGGGAGGAGGGCTGGAACTGCCAGCGGCCGATGTCGGTGTCGCCGGGGTCGGTGACCCGGGTCACGGCGAAGAGCTTGATCGCGTCCTTGCCGATCGCGGCCAGGACCCGGCCTGGCTGCTGGAAGAGCACCTGGCGGTTGAAGTCGTTGACCACCGTCGCGTTGCGCATCCCGGCCGGTGCCTGGAAGGTCTTGATCGGCGACCCCTGGTGATGGTCGAGCCAGTCCGGGCCGTTCCCCTGCTGTTTCGCGGTCGGGCACAGGGCCCGCTCGTAGGCGGGCAGGGCCAGCGCCGGGCAGTCGGCCGCCGCCGCCATCCGGCCGTAGGTGGAGCCGCCGGCGTAGGGGGCCAGCCCGAACCGGTGCATGATGACGTAGTTGCCGTAGCTGGCGGCCGCGATGGGCAGCACGAACGTGAAGCACAACACGGCACTCTGGGCCATCCGGTCACGCCAGCCCGGGATGGCCACCAGCAGGTAGGCCAGGGCGGGCAGGATGAAGATCTCACCGACCTGGCGTGCGGTAGCGGAAGCGCCGAGGGCGAGCCCGCCCACGATGACCAGGCCGGTCCGGGGGCGGGGGGTCCACAGCAGGGCGGCCAGCCCGGCCACGATGCAGGTCTCGAACAGCACGTCGGGCATGATGTTCTGCTCGATCTGGAGCTGGTAGCCGTCCAGCAGCACCGGCGCGGTCGCCAGCGCCGCCAGCCAGCGCGGGACGCCGCGGCGCAGCAGGACCAGATAGAGCACGACCGCCATGGCCAGCCCGAGCAGGTGCTGGATGGCGACCACCAGATCCAGGTTCCCGGCCAGCAGCAGCGGCTTGATCACCGCCTGGTAGCCGACCGGGTCGTTCCCCGGATAGGCGCCGAACAGGTACTTCATCGAGTCGATGTAGAACAGGGCCGGGCGGTAGGCGATCTGGGCCAGCACCCGCAGCACCAGGCCCGCGGTCAGCAGCACGCCCAGAAGCCAATGCTGCCGGGCCAGTGGCAGCCACCGTGCCGGCGGTGGCCAGTGCCGGGCCAGGGCGGTGAAGCGCCGGCCCGGGCTGGAAGGCACGGATCTTCCCGCGGCACTGGTAGGCATTCGCATGAAGGTTATCCCGCCCCATGGATAGCTGCCGCCCGGGCGGTAGCTTCTCCGCCGCGGATACCGGCCGGTCCGTCCGGCTGCCTGCGCAGACTGGCCCGGCGGGGAGCCGGGGACCGCCCAGGTCAACCCTCAGTAAGCAACTCGAAGCGTATTGTAGCGGCTGGCCCCGGCTAGCCCGCCGACCCCGCGCGCCGCCGGCCAGGCCCCATCCTCTCACGCCCGCCGCGGTCGGCGCCGGGCTGGCGTGTCGGTGCCGTCGCCTACCATCCGGCTCATGCAGGCGGACTCGGCGGGCATCCCGGCGGCCAGCGTCTGGGAGTCGCTGCGGGCGCGCCGCCATCCGCCCTGGCCGCTGCTGACCGTCCCGGCCGGGGGCCTCCGGCAGCGGCCGGCCGCCGGCCGGCAAGCTGGCTGGCCGGGGTTATGCCTGGTCTGCCGGGGCCCGGTGCGCCCGGGGTACACCCGCTGTTTCCAGTGCGAGCTGCACGCGCAGAGTGCGCCAGGGCTGCTGGCGGACACGGTGGCAGCGGCCGCCTACGCGGTCAAGGGCGGCCCGCTGGCCCGGGATCTGTGGCTGTACAAGTCCGGCCGGGACGGCAACGGGTCGGCCGCGGCCCGGGTGCTCACGCTGCTGCTGTCTTTCCTGCACGACCATGGGCCGGGGATCTGGCGGGCGGCGGGCATGGGCCGGCCCAGCGCCGTCTGTGTCGTGCCGACCGGCCGTGGCCGGCCGGGCCCGCATCCGCTCCAGGCGCTGACCGCCCCTTACCTGGCCCTGCCGTGGCTGAGCCTGCGGCCGCGGCCGGGCGGCGACCCGTGGGCCAGGGCGCTCGACCCTGGCCGGTGCCAGGCCACCAGCGTGCCGGCCGGCGCGGCGGTGCTGCTGCTCGATGACACCTGGGTGTCGGGCGCCAGCGCCCAGTCCGCCGCGGTGGCACTGAAACAGGCCGGTGCGGCCGCGGTGGCAGTGGTCGTGGCCGGCCGCCACGTCGAGACCGTACCGGCCGGTCGTCACGGCGGACCGGCCTGCCCGCCGGTCCGGGGTCAATAGGCTGGGTCCGTGACCATGGCTCCCCCCTCACGGACCTCGCTCGTGCGCCGGGCCCGGCGCATCAACCGCGAACTGACGGCGCTCTACCCAGACGCGCACACCGAACTCAACTTCGGCAATCCGCTGGAGTTGCTCGTCGCCACCATCCTGTCCGCGCAGTGCACCGACAAGCGGGTCAACATGGTGACGCCGGTGCTGTTTGCGCGTTACCGCTCCGCGGCCGACTACGCCGCCGCCAACCGGGCGGAAGTGGAGAAGATCATCCAGTCCACCGGCTTCTTCCGGGCCAAGACCACCAGCATCACCGGGCTCGGCCAGGCCCTGTGCGACCGGTTCGGCGGCGAGGTCCCGCCCCGGCTGAAAGACCTGGTGACCCTGCCCGGCGTCGGCCGGAAGACCGCCAACGTGGTGCTGGGCAACACGTTCGGCATCCCGGGCATCACCGTGGACACTCACTTCGCCCGGCTGTCCAGGCGCTTCGGGTGGACCACCGAGGACGACCCCGTCAAGATCGAATCCGAGGTGGGCGCGCTGTTCCCGCGCTCGGAATGGACCATGCTGTCCCACCGGCTGATCTGGCACGGCCGCCGGGTGTGCCACGCCCGGCGGCCAGCCTGCGGTGCGTGCGGGGTGGCCCACTGGTGCCCCTCCTTCGGCGAGGGCCCGACCGATCCGGTGGTGGCGCGGGCCCTGGTGAAGCAGGGCCCGTTCTCATGACGCCGGAGCCGCCCGCCAGCACCGCACCGCCCTGGCTGTCCGGACTGGCGGGCAAGGCGGCCCGGATGACCGTGCCCCCGCCGCTGCGGCCACCGGCCACCGGGACGGGCCGGCCGTCGGCGGTGCTGATGCTGGTGGGCGAGACCGCGGGCGAGCCGGATGTGCTGATCGTCCAGCGCAGCCCGTGGCTGCGGCGGCACGCCGGCCAGCCGGCCTTCCCCGGCGGCGCCATCGAGGCGGCCGACGACGGCCCGGTCGGCGCGGCGCTGCGGGAAGCGGCCGAGGAAGCGGGCGTCGACCCGGCCGGGGTGGAGGTGCTGGCCGTGCTGCCCGAGTTGCACATCTCGCGCAGCGGTTTCACCGTCACCCCGGTGCTGGCCTGGTGGCGGCAGCCGGTGCCGGTGGTACCCGCGGCCGACGGTGAGGTGACCGCCGCGGTCCGGGTCCCGTTCGCCGATCTGGCCGATCCGGCCAACCGGATCCGGGTCCGGCACCCGTCGGGCACCTCCGGCCCGGCGTTCCGGTTGCCGGGGCTGTTCATCTGGGGATTCACCGCCGCGCTGGTGGACCAGCTGCTGGCGCTCGGCGGTTTCGAACGGCCCTGGGACGCCGGGCAGGCCGAAGATCTGCCCCCAGACGTGCTGAATCCCGCAGCCGCCAGCTAGCCGCGCCGCGGCCAGGCGGGCGAGTGCGGCCCAGGCATGCGAAACGGCCCGATACGGTGGGGCGGTGCCCGGTGATCTGCTGGATCTGATCCTGATCGCGCTGGCCGCCGCGTTCGCCGTGGCCGGGTACCGGCAGGGCTTCATCGTCGGCGTGCTCAGCTTCGTCGGCTTCCTGGGCGGGGCCGCGGTCGGCGCTGTCGTTTCCCCGCCGATCGCCCGCGCGCTGGTGAAGGGCTCGTCCAAGCAGGCCCTGGTGGCCATCATCGTGGTCTTCCTCGCCGCCATGCTCGGCCAGCTCGTCGCCTCCCTGGCCGGGTCGGCCCTGCGGTCCCGGGTGACGTGGCGGCCGGCCACGTTCGTGGACGCCGTTGGCGGCGCGGCCGTGAGCGTCATCTCGGTCCTGCTGATCGCCTGGCTGATCGGGTCGGCGGTAGTGAACGCGCCGTTCCCGGCGATCACCGGCCAGGTGAACAGGTCGGCGGTGCTGCGCGGGGTGGACCGGCTGATGCCGTCCGGTGCCCAGGTCATGTTCTCCGATTTCCGGCGGCTGCTGGCCAGCGGCCCTTATACCCAGGTGTTCGGGGCGCTGGGGGCGGAGGGCGCACTCACGGTGCCCGCGCCCAGCCCGGCCGTCCTTAGCTCACCCGGCCTGGCCCTCGACCGCCCGAGCATCGTCAAGATCATTGGAATGGCCCCAAGCTGCTCACGCACCCTGGAGGGCTCGGGCTTCGTGATCTCGCCCCAGCACGTGCTCACCAACGCGCACGTGGTGGCCGGGGTCCGGGAGGGGCCGACCGTCATCGACGGCCGGCACGGCTCCTTCCCGGCCCGGGTGGTGCTGTATGACCCCGAACGCGATGTCGCGATCCTGTACGCGCCGGGGCTCCCGGCCCGCCCGCTCTCCTTCCTCGGCCCGGCGGCCCGTGGCGACAGCGCGATCGTCGCCGGCTACCCACTGAACAGCCACTTCACGGCCGTTCCGGCCCGCATCGGCAGCGAGGAGCAGGCCAACAGCCCCGACATCTACCAGGTCCGCACCGTGAACCGCAGCATCTACGCGGTGCGGGCAGTGGTCCGGCCGGGCAACTCCGGCGGCCCGTTGCTCGCCCCCGGCGGCGGCGTGTACGGGGTGGTGTTCGCCGCCGCGGTCGACGTCGGCGACACCGGTTACGCGCTGACCGCCAGCGAGGTCGCCAGCGACGTGGCCGCGGGCCGCGCCGCCACCGGCGCCGTCTCCACCCAGGGCTGTGACTAGGCCGCTACCTGCATGAGCTGGCCGGGTCCTCAGCCCGTGGTCACGGGGAACCCGGCCAGATGAGGAACGTCACGCCGCCGTCGGGCAGGCCAGCTTCGCTGATCCCGGCGGCCAGATCCGCGGCCTGGCTGGCCACCGCGGCAGCGTCGATGCCGTGCGGAGCGTGGCCGGCGTACCCGGCGACCCGCAGCCCGCCCCGGCGCAGCAGCGCGACGGCACCCGGGGCATTCCCGCGCCGGGCGTGGGTGAGGCCGACCGCGATCTGGGCCAGCCCCCGCCATAGTTCCCGGTCGGCCGGCGGTGCCGCCTTCCACACGGCCTCAAGCACCTCGTGGGCGTGGAAGGGCCGTCCCTCGTCGAGCAGGCGCTGGGCCAGGGTGAGCGCCTCCGCGGGCGCCAGCGCCAGCTCATCGGGCATGGTGGGCTCCCCGCGCTCCCCCCGCGGGAGCGGGCGCCCCAGTGCGTCCCTGGGCCTGGCGTTCCGTGCCCGGCCCGTCCGGTCCCGGTCCCGGTCGCGGCGGCCGGGATCGGTTGTCATCGCTCCGGCTCGGCGTCGGCCAGCCAGTGCCGCAGTTCAGCGGTGAGCCGCTCCGGCTGCTCCTCCTGCGGGAAGTGGCCGGCCCCGTCCACCAGCCGCCACCGGTACGGCGCATCCACGTAGCGGCCCGAGCCGCGCGCGGTGGCGGGACGGACACAACTGTCCAGGGCGCCATGCAGCTGCAGGGTCGGTGCCTGCACCGGAACCCGCATCCGGCGGGCGTACCTCATCCCGTCCGGCCGCAGCCAGGACCGCATGAACCAGCGGTGATATTCCAGCGCCGAGTGCGCGACGGAGGGAATGCACATGGCGGCGCGGTACCGCCGCTCCGCGTCCTGGTCCGGCCAGCCCGGCCCGGACCAGGCCCGCAGCGTCCTGCCGACCCACTGTGCGTCGTGCCGGACCAGCCGCCGCTCGGGCAGCACGGGAAGCTGGAACGCTACCGTCCGGCCGCTGCCGGCGCCGCGCCGCGGCGCGTCGGTCAGCAGCGCCGCCCGGGTCCGCAGCGGATGCGCCACCGACACCACCGCCAGCCGCCGTACCACCTTCGGGTAGTAGGCGGCCATGGTCCAGGCGACGAGCCCGCCCCAGTCATGCCCAACGATGACCGCGTTGGCCTCCCCGAGCGCCCGCACGAGCCCGGCCGCGTCGGAGGCCGCGGTGATGAGGTCGTAGCCGCGTGGCGGCTTGTCGCTGCCGCCATAGCCGCGCAGGTCAGCGGCCACCGCCCGGAACCCGGCGGCGGGCAGCGCGCTGAGCTGCGCCCGCCAGGTCCACCAGAACTGCGGGAAGCCGTGCAGCATCAGCACCAGCGGCCCCTCGCCGGCCTCGGCGATGTGGAAGCGCGTCCCGTTCGCCGAGACCTGGCGGTGTGCCCACGGCCCGCCCGCGTAGACCGGGGACTCGCCGCTCACCGGCACCCGCTCACCCGGTCCCGGCGGTCAGCCCGGCCGGGCCGTCATCGCGCCGCAGCAGCGCCAGGTCCTCTTGCACCGTCTGCCGGGTCTTGCGCAGCCCGGAGACGCGCCGCACCTTCAGGTAGACCACAAGGATGGCCAGGCCCGCCAGCAGCACGCAGGTGCCAGCCACGATCAGGAACGAGGCCCAGAGCCAGATGCCCAGCGTGTTGAGGCCATAGACCAGCGCGAAGCTCAGCAGCACCAGCACCAGGCAGCCGGCGAAGGCGGCCATGCCCAGCAGCAGGCTGGCCAGGCCCAGCCGCCGGGCGTCCTCCCGCAGTTCCAGCTTGGCCAGATCCAGCTCGCAGCGGACCAGCCGGCTGGCGTCCCGGACGGCCAGCGAAATGAGATCGCCGAGCGAAGCCTCGCCGTCCGCCTGTGACCGCGTGGCCGCGGTATCAGCCATCTTCGCTGTCTCCCCTCTGGTACCGCCGCCCGCGTGGGACCCATGCCGCGACCGGTCCCTGTGCCTGTCACCCCGTGGCTGACGGGCGCCAGGGAACCCGGCAAGGGCCGTGGTTATGCGGATGAGCCGTCTACGGCGAAAAATCTTACGCCGTAGCGGGCCGGCCCGGTGCAGGTCCTGCCGGTGCCGCCCGCCGCGGACGGGAGCCTGCCCGGCACGAAAAGGTCTCTGGACTAGCGAACGGCGCCCCAGCAGGGGCGCCGTCGCCTGACACGCCAGGCCGGGTTACCAAAGCGTGCACCTACATAGGCCGGGCAGTCCACCCAGTGGATGGGCAGTTCCTGCCTCGGCTCGCCTCCCGCGGCTGGTCGCGCGTGGGTGCCCGGCTTGCGTGCCCGGACTCTTGTCCGTTAACACCTTTCTACGACGGATCGGGGGAGTTGCAAAGAGGCCGGCTGTTATCAATTGGTGATCTCGATCGATGCACCGGGTCACATTCCGCCGCTGCCGGGGGTCCCGGTGGCCGGAGCCGCGCGGGCCGCGCCGAAGCTGAGCACCGGCCAGCCACGCTGCTGGGCGACCTTGCGCAGGGCGCGGTCCGGGTTGACCGCCCGGGGGTTGCCCACGATCTCCAGCATGGGCAGGTCGGTGATCGAGTCGCTGTAGGCGTAGCTATCCGGCAGCGAGTACCCGCGCTCGCTGGCGAGCCTGCCCACCTGGTCCGCCTTGGCCTGGCCATAGGCGTAGAACTCCACCTGCCCGGTGTAGCGGCCGTCGGCCACCTCCATCCGGGTCGCGATCACGGTCGAGGCGCCGAGCAGGTCGCCGATCGGTGCCACCATCTCGTGCCCCGACGTGCTGACGATGACGACATCCCGGCCGGCCGACCGGTGCTCAGTCAGCAGCGCGACCGCTTCGGCGTAGAGGTGCGGCACGATCAGGTCGGGCAGGTTCCGGGTGACGATGTCGGCCACCCGGTCGGCTGGCCAGCCCCGGCACATTTGGCTTACCTGCTCGAGAAGCTTTTCCATCCGGTGGTGGCTGGCCCCGCCCAGCCGGAACAGCAACTGGGCCAGCACGCTGCGGATCACGTCGTTGCGGCTGATCAGGCCATGCCGGTAGAACGAGGGACCGAACGCGAGCGTGCTGGACCTGGCGATGATCGTCTTGTCGAGATCGAAGAACGCCGCGGCGCGGTGGATCCCGCTCTCGACGCGGCCGCTCACGATCCGGCACCATTATTGGTGAACACGCCAATCTCCTCGCATCTGCGCGTGACCGGTTGGTAACTTGGTAAAAGCGCCCTAAGCTTTCCTCGGTGCCGGTTCGGCGTCCGGACCCGGATGCAGAACCGCACGGCGACCCCCGCTCTCCCCCCCGGCGGGGGTCGCCCCATGTCGGCGGCCATTTCCCGCCGTTCGCCGCCCGCCATTCCCGGAGCGAGTGGCCAGCAGCGTGGCCAGCAGCATCAGCGCACCATCCTTGCTCAGCGGCTCGTTGCCGCTGCCGCACTTGGGTGACTGGATGCAGGACGGGCAGCCGGCCTGGCAACCGCACCCCTGGATCGCCTCCCTGGTGGCGGTCAGCCAGTCCCGGGCGACGGCGAACCCGCGCTCGGCGAAACCCGCCCCGCCGGCCTGCCCGTCGTAGACGAACACCGTCAGCTGGCCGGTGGCCGGATGCAGGTCGGCGGAGACCCCGCCGATATCCCAGCGGTCGCAGGCGGCGAACAGCGGCAGCAGCCCGATCGCGGTGTGCTCGGCGGCGTGCGCGGCCCCGGGCAGGTCGACGCCGTCCCGCAGGAGCGCTGCCCGCTGGCCGGCTGACAGGGTCCACCACACCGCACGGGTCCGCACCGCCCGCGGCGGGAGGTCGAGCGGGTACTGGCCGAGCGGCTGGCCGGTCTCCGGGTGGCGGCGGGTGAACGAGGTCACCTGCCGCATCACCTCGACCTCCCCGAACTGCACGGCGCCGGGACCCCAGGCGGCCCGGCGCAGTTCGGTGACCACGCTGATCCTGGTGACGGTGCTGGCCGAGGTGGCATAGCCGGGGTCGCCCGGTGCCACCAGCGCCACCCCGCAGTCCAGGTCGAGCCGGCTGACCAGGTACAGCTCGCCCTGATGCGGATAGACCGCGCCGGTGTGGACCAGCATGTGCGCGGACGGCTCGTCCACCGTCCCGACCAGCCGCCCGGTCGGCTCCTCGACGATCCTGACCGGGCGGCCACCGGTGCTGCGCAGGCTGGTCTCGGCGGCCCGCCCGTGCCGGGTCCAGTACAGGTGCTGCCCGCGCCGGCGCAGCATGCCCTCACTGACCAGGCTCTCGGCCACCGCCGGCGCGGTGGGGCCGAAGAGCTCCAGGTCGGCGGGTGCCAGTGGCAGCTCGGCCGCGGCGGCGCACAGGTGCGGCGCCAGCACATACGGGTTGCCGGGGTCGAGCACGGTGGCCTCCACCGGCTGGCCCAGCAGCGCCTCGGGATGGTGGACGAGGTAGGTGTCGAGCGGGTCGTCCCGGGCGATCAGCACCGCCACGGCGGGCTGGCCCTCCCGGCCGGCCCGGCCGGCCTGCTGCCAGACCGCCGCCCGGGTGCCCGGCCAGCCGGCGATCAGCACCGCGTCCAGGCCGGTGATGTTGACCCCGAGTTCCAGCGCGGTGGTGGTGGCCAGCCCGACGATCGGCCCGGACCGCACGGCCTCTTCGAGCTGCCTGCGGTCCTCCGGCAGGTAACCGGACCGGTAGGCGGCCACCCGCATCCCCTCACTGACCGGTCCGCCGCCGGCCCGGGCGTGACCGCCCGCCCCGGGGCCAGCCAGGCCGGGCTCACCGAGTGACCGCCGGGCGGCCAGCGCAACCGCCTCAGCCCCGCGCCGGGACCGGGTGAAGGCGAGCGTGCGGACGTCGTGTGCGACCAGATCGGCGAGCAGCGCCGCCGCCTCCGTGGTCGCGCTGCGCCGGACCGGGCTGCCCGCCACACCGCGGGCCGAGGTGAACGGCGGCTCCCACAGACCGAACGTCAGCGGCCCGCGCGGGGCCGCGCTCTCGGTGACCGCCACCGCATCTGCGCCGGTGAGCAGCCGGGCGCAGGAACCGGGCTCGCTGATGGTGGCGGAAGCCAGCAGGAACACCGGTCCGGTGGCGGCCGCTCCGCCGTGGTGGCGGGCGATCCGGCTGACCCGGCGCAGGACGTGCCCGATATGGGAGCCGAAGACACCCCGGTAGCCGTGGCACTCGTCGACGATCACATAGGCGAGGCGGCTGAAGAACCCGCGCCATCGGCTGTGCCGGGGGAGCAGCATGTGGTGCAGCATGTCCGGGGTGGTGACGAGGTAGGTGGCGTGGGCCCGGGCCCATTCCCGCTCGGCCGTGGGAGTGTCCCCGTCCACCACCGCGGCCCGCACCCCGGGCAGGTCCAGCGCGAGCACCGAACGCACCTGGTCGGCCGCGAGCGCCCGGGTGGGGGCGATGTAGAGGGCCGTCCGCCCGGCCAGCACCGCCGTGAGCGCGGGCAGCAGGTAGCCCAGGGATTTCCCGGAGGCGGCCGGCGTCGAGATGATCACATTCCGGCCCTGGTGCGCGTGCTCGGCCATGGTGACCTGATGAGCCCACGGCAGCTCCACCCCGGCCCGGGTGAAGGCCTGGCTGATCTCCGGCGGGACCCAGTCCGGCCAGGGCAGGCGGTGTCCCGGGCGGCCGGGTATCTCGGCGACATGCCGGAGACGGCGCGCCCGCCGGCCCCGGCTCAGGATGCGCGCGGCCGCGGCCTGCCCGGGGCGCGGCGCCGGGACAATCGGGGGTGGGCCGCCCGTGGCGGGCGCTGTCTGTATCCGCATCGCCACCCAGTCTGGCACTACTGCGCGGGATGCCTCTCCGCTCGAACTCGTGTAGACATGACCTCAGAGCGTGGTTGAATGCGCGGGGATGAGTGCCGTCCGGATGACGGCGCGGGCCGCCCCGGCACCATCCCAGGTAAAGGCACCGCGCGGGAGGATATGTGGATCTGAAGCTGGACCACCACAGCAAGGATGGGATCGAAGTCGTCGACGTGGAGGGGGAGATCGACGTCTACACCGCCCCGCGGCTGCGTGAACTGCTCATCGAACTGGTCAACATTGGCCATTACCAGCTCGTGGTGAACATGGAGAAGGTGGAGTTCCTCGACTCGACCGGGCTGGGGGTGCTCGTCGGCGGGCTCAAGCGGGTCCGCGCTCATGACGGGTCGCTCGACCTGGTCTGCACCCAGGAGCGCATTCTCAAGATCTTCCGGATCACGGGCCTGACCAAGGTCTTCGGCATCCACGACAGCGTGGATGAGGCGATCGCCGCACGTAAGTCCGAGAAGTAACCCACTTAACCGGGCGGACGCCGATGGCTACGGTCGAGATGAGCTTCACGCCGCTGCCGGCGCACGTGCGCACGGCGCGGCTGGTGGCCACGGCCGTAGCCAGGCGCAGCGGGGTGGACGAGGCGCTGCTGGACGAGGTGCGGCTGGCGGTGGGTGAAGCCTGTTCGCGGGCGGTGGAGGCGCACCAGGAGTTCTGCCCGGCCGAGCCGGTCCGGGTCGCCCTGACCGGGGCCAACGGGCGCTTCGAAGTAGTGGTAACCGACAACGTGGCGGCCGCGAACGGCACCACGGCCGGTGCCGGGCAGCGGGACAGTGCGGCCGGGGTGCAGGCCCGGCCAGCCGGTGGCGGTGCAGGTGAGGCGCCGGGCCCGGTGCCGGTGGGGCCGTCCGAACTTGGCCTGGCGGTCATCGAGGGCCTGGCCGACGACGTGGAAATCGCCCGGACAAAGGCCGGCGTCATTATCCGGATGAGCTGGCCTTCGGCCGGCCCCGACTTAGCATCACACGGCGAGCGTGCGTAGAATCCCGGCTCTGTCCACTGTCACAGCCGCGTGCGAACCGAGTATGCCGGGCTGGGTCGGGTGGCAGTACCCCGAATCGTTGACCATCGCTGGGAATGCCGTGCGCCCCCGGTCAAGGAGGACAGATGTCTAGGCTCATCGTCGCCGCGGGCGGCGGGCCGGTCGGTGTCAGTGGCTCGAACCTGACCTGGGTGGTCGTGGTCGCCGTGGTCGGCCTGCTCGCGCTGGGCGTGGCGGGCTGGCTGGTGCGGGAAGTCCTCGCCGCCGGCCAGGGCTCGCCGAAGATGCGCGAGATCTCGCAGGCGGTCCAGGAGGGCGCGGCGGCCTACCTCAGGCGCCAGTTCCGCACGATCGGCGTCTTCGTCATCGCGATCTTCTTCGTGCTGCTGCTGCTGCCGGCGGACACCGCCGGGGTCCGCTGGGGCCGGTCGGCCTTCTTCCTGGTGGGCGCGCTGTTCTCGGCCCTCACCGGGTTCACCGGGATGTCGCTGACGGTGCGCGGCAACGTGCGCGTCGCCGCCGCGGCGAAGGAGTCCGGCGAGCACTCGGCGATGCGGATCGCGTTCCGTACCGGCGGCGTCGCGGGCATGTTCACGGTCGGCCTCGGCCTGTTCGGCGCGGCGATCGTGGTGCTCATCTTCAAGGCCAGCGCGCCGAGCGTGCTCGAGGGCTTCGGCTTCGGCGCGGCGCTGCTCGCCATGTTCATGCGGGTCGGCGGCGGCATCTACACCAAGGCCGCGGACGTGGGCGCGGATCTCGTGGGCAAGGTCGAGAAGGGCATCCCCGAGGACGACCCGCGGAACGCGGCCACGATCGCCGACAACGTGGGTGACAACGTCGGCGACTGCGCCGGCATGGCCGCCGACCTGTTCGAGTCCTACTCGGTGATGCTGGTGGCCGCGCTGATCCTGGGCAAGGTGGCGTTCGGCGACGCGGGCCTGGTCTTCCCGCTGATCGTCCCGATGATCGGCGTGATCACCGCGATCATCGGCATCTTCGCGGTGGCGCCAAGGAAGGGCGACCGGAGCGGCATGACCGCCATCAACCGCGGGTTCTTCATCTCGGCGGTGAGCTCGCTGATCCTGGTGGTCGGGGCCGCGTTCCTCTACCTGCCTGCGCACTTCAGCCAGCTCACGGGCGTGACCGACCCGGGCATCCTCCGCCACGGCGGCAACCCGCGCTGGCTGGCCATCGGCGCGGTGGTGATCGGCCTGGTGCTCGCCAGCGCGATCCAGCTGCTGACCGGGTACTTCACCGAGACCAACCGCAAGCCGGTCCGCGAGATCGGCGACAGCTCGGAGACCGGCGCGGCCACGGTGATCCTGGCGGGCATCTCGATCGGGCTGGAGTCGGCCGTCTACTCGGCGCTGCTGATCGGCGCGGCCGTGTACGGCGCGTTCCTGCTCGGCACCGGCAACGCCACTATCGCCCTGTTCGCGGTCGCGCTGGCCGGCACCGGCCTGCTGACCACGGTCGGCGTCATCGTGTCGATGGATTCGTTCGGCCCGGTCACCGACAACGCGCAGGGCATCGCCGAGATGTCCGGTGAGTTCGAAGGCGAGGCCGCCGAAACCCTGACCCACCTGGACGCGGTCGGCAACACGACCAAGGCCATCACCAAGGGCATCGCGATCGCGACCGCCGTGCTGGCGGCGACCGCGCTCTACGGGGCGTTCCGGACCTCGGTCGAGCAAGCGCTCGGCAAGGCGGCCGGGACCTTCAGCCTGTCCATCGACCATCCCAACGTCCTCGTCGGCCTCATCGTCGGCGGGGCGGTCGTGTTCCTGTTCGCCAGCCTCCTGATCAGGGCGGTCGGCCGGGCGGCCGGCCAGGTGGTCATGGAGGTGCGCAAGCAGTTCCGCCTCCACCCGGGGATCATGGACTACACCGAGAAGCCCGAGTACGGCCCGGTGGTGGACATCTGCACGCGGGACTCACTGCGCGAGCTGGCCACGCCGGGCCTGCTGGCGGTGCTGACGCCGATCGCCGTCGGGTTCGCCCTCGGTTACGGGCCGCTCGGCGCCTACCTGGCCGGCGCCATCGCGGTCGGCGTGCTGATGGCGGTGTTCCTGGCCAATTCCGGCGGCGCCTGGGACAACGCCAAGAAACTGGTCGAGGACGGCCATCACGGCGGCAAGGGCTCGGAGGCGCACGCCGCCACCGTGATCGGCGACACCGTGGGCGACCCGTTCAAGGACACCGCCGGCCCGGCGATCAACCCGCTGATCAAGGTAATGAACCTGGTGTCGTTGCTGGTCGCCACCAGCGTGGTCAAATACAGCAGCAACGTCGGCCTGCGGGTGGGGGTCGCGGTCGCCGCGGTCGCGATCGTGGTCATCGCGATCGTGATCTCCAAGCGGCGCTCCATCAGCCTGTCGGCCAGCGGCCCGGACGAGATACCGGCCGCCGGTGGCGCCGAGGGCCCTGATGACGCGGCCACCGCCCCCGAGGGCACACCGACCGAGGCCCCCCAGACCACCGCCTGACCACGGAGCGGCCACCGCCTGGCGGCGGGGCAACGGGCTGAGGAGGACGTCAGTCATGGCCGAGATGGGCGGACGGACGCTGCTGGTGCTCCGCCATGCCAAAGCCGTGCACGTGGAAGGCGTCGCGGATGTGGACCGGGAGCTGACCAAGCGCGGGCGGCGGGACGCGGCCGCCGCGGGCCAGTGGCTGCGCGAGGCCGGCCTGGTGCCCGACCGGGTCCTGTGCTCGGTGTCGGCGCGGACCCGCCAGACCTGGCAGCACCTGAGCGAGGCGCTGGGGCCACAGGCGGAGCGGGCCGCGGTGAGCTTTGAGTCCCGGCTCTACGACGCCGGCGTGCGACAGTTGCTCGATGCCGTCCGGGAGGCCGGCGGCGGGGGGCGGACCGTGCTCGTGGTCGGGCACAACCCGGCGGTGCACGAGCTTGTCGCCGATGTCACCGGGGCACGTGGCTTTTCGTTCCCGACCTGCGCCCTGGCCGTGATCACCGTCACCGGGAGCTGGCCCGGGCTGGGGCCGGGGACCGGGGCGCTGGCCGGGATGTGGTTTCCCCGCGGCGCGGCCTGAGCCGGGCCGGCGGGTCAGCCGGGGCCGGTGCCGCTCCCGGCGGCCTCGACCTCGTCCCGGGACAGCCCGAGCAGGTAGAGCACGGTGTCCAGGTAGGGCACGCTGATCGAGGTGTCGGCCGCATCGCGGACGGCCGGTTTGGCGTTGAACGCGATCCCCAGGCCCGCCACTGAAATCATGTCCAGGTCGTTGGCGCCGTCACCGATGGCGACCGTCTGGCTGAGCGGGATGTCCGCCTGGGCGGCGAACCGGCGCAGCGCATCCGCCTTGCCCGCCCGGTCGATGATCGGCCCGGCCAGCCGCCCGGTCAGCTTGCCGCCGGCGATCTCCAGGGTGTTGGCGGCCGCATAGTCCAGCCCAAGATCGGCGGCCAGCGCATCGGTGATCTGGGTGAACCCGCCGCTGACGATCCCGCACCGGTAGCCGAGCCTGCGCAGGGTGGTGATCAGCGTCCTGGCCCCCGGGGCGAGCCGCAGTTCCTGCCGGACCTCGTCCAGGACGGCGGCATCCAGGCCCGCGAGCAGTGCCACCCGCTCGGTCAGCGAGGTGGCGAAATCCAGGTCGCCACGCATGGTGGCGGCGGTGAGCTTGGCGACCTGCTCGGTGCAGCCCGCCCGGGCCGCCAGCATGTCGATCACTTCACCGGCGATCAGGGTGGAGTCGACGTCCATCACGATGAGCCGCATCAGCCGCCGGTGCAGCCCGCCGCGCTGGACGGCCACGTCCACCCCCTGGGTGGCGGACTCTTGGGCCAGCGCGGTCCGCAGCGCGCCCGGGTCGGCACCGGACACGGCGAACTCAATGCAGGTGACCGGGCGGTCGGCGAGCCGGTCGATCCGGTCGATGTTCGCGCCGTTGGCGGCGATCCGGCCGGCGATGGCCGCGATCGCGGCCGGCAGCAGCGGCTTGCCCAGCACGGTGACATGAAGCTGGCCCCGCCGCCGGGCCGGCTCGGCCGAGCCCATCGTGATCTCCACGTCCATGCCCAGGTCGGCCGCGACCGCCCGGATGCCGCGGTGGATCGCCGTCAGATCGGGATCGGGCCCGCACCCCAGCAGGACCCCGAGCACCAGCCGGCCCCGGATGACCACCTGCTCGATGTCCAGCACGGTGAGGTCACCGCCGCCAGCCAGCGCGGTGAACAGCCGGGAGGTCACTCCCGGGCGGTCCCGGCCGGTCAGCGTGACCAGCGCAGTCGTCTCGGTAACGTTCATCGCGCAGGCAACGCTACCCGCGGCCCTCCGCCACCCGCGAACCGCAGCCGGCCCTGAGCAGGCCTGGGCTGCCGCGGGACCCTCTGCTGCGGGGCCCGCGCCAGAACGGCTCATGGCACGCCGGTAATACCCGGTTATACTGATGGGGTGAAGACGGCGATTTCGCTACCTGACGCCCTTTTCGAACAGGCCACCACCCGGGCCGCCGAGCTGGGCATCAGCCGGTCGGCGTTCTTCGCCCGGGCGGTCGAACTGTATCTGGGCGAGCTGTCCCGGCACGCACTCGCCGAGCAGATCGACGAGGCGCTCGCGTCGGCGGGCCACGATGAATCCGGCGCGGCGGCCGCCGCCGCGGGGAAGCGCCTGCTGGCCGCCGGGGATGACTGGTGATCGAGCGCGGCAGCGTTTGCTGGGCCGACCTGGGCGAGCCCCGGGGCAGCGCGCCTGCGCACCGGCGCCCGGTGCTGGTGATCCAGTCGGATTCGTTCAATGCCAGCCGGCTGGCGACCACGGTGGCCGCCGTGATCACTTCTAACACCGGTCTGGCGGCGCTGCCAGGCAATGTCTTCCTGCCCCGGGCTGCGTCCGGGCTGCCCCGCGATTCCGTCGTCAACGTCACCGCACTGGTCACGGTGAGCAAGACCGACCTCGACCCGGGCGGCCGGCGTCTGCCCACCGCCCTGATGGACGAGGTCGACCAGGGCATCGGGCGGGTTCTGGGGCTATGACCGGCGGCCCGGCCGGGTGATCAGTCCCAGCGGTGCGCGTTGGCCTCGGTCAGTTCCCCGGGCGGGTCCTCGACCACGCAGAACACCAGCCCGGCCGGGTCCTTCATCACCTGCCAGTGCCGCAGCCGCTCCAGCCGTTGCGCGCCCAGCCGCTCCAGCCGGGCGACTTCGGTGGCCTCGTCGTCGGTGTGGATGTCCAGATGGACCCGGCTGGGCCCGTCGCCGAGCCGCTGGACGAGCAGCCCGAACCCGCCGGGCAGGCGGGCGGAGTGATATTCGGGGAACTGGCCGTTCCTGGCCAGTGGCTGGCCCATGGCCTCCTGCCAGAACGCCAGTTCCCGGTCATGATCGCCGTCTGGCACATCGATGACGATCACGGACAGCCTGCTGTAGTGGGTCATGTGCCCAAACCTAGGGCCCAGGCCCGTCAGCCGGCGGTGCCGCACCGGCAGACCGGCCCGGACCGGTGGGCCGGTATCGGCGCCGTAGCGTAGGTTCGGTCTGACAGCAGCCGCTCGGGAGGGAGCCGGATGTCCGACGAGGTAATCCGCCTGCAAGGGGTCGGCATCCGGCGGGGCGGGTCGATGCTGCTGCGCGACGTCAACTGGACCGTGTTCGACGACGAGCGGTGGGTGGTGATCGGCCCCAACGGCGCGGGCAAGACCACCCTGCTGCAGGTGGTATCCACCGAGCTGTTCCCGTCCGAGGGGACGGCGGACATCCTGGGCGAGCGGCTGGGCGCGACCGACGTGTTCGACCTGCGGCCGCGGATCGGCCTGGCCAGCGCGTCCGTGGCCGACCGGGTGCCGCCGGGTGAGAAGGTGATCGACCTCGTGCTGACCGCCTCCTACGCCATCGTGGGACGGTGGAAGGAGGAGTACGAGTCGGCCGACGTGACGCGGGCGGTGGAACTGCTCGACGCGCTGGGCTGCGCCCACCTGATCAGGCGCCGGTTCGCGACCCTGTCGGAGGGCGAGCGCAAGCGGGTCCAGATCGCCCGGTCGCTGATGCCCGATCCGGAACTGCTGCTGCTTGACGAGCCCGCGGCCGGGCTGGACCTGGGCGGCCGCGAGGACCTGGTGCGGCGGATCGCCTTCCTCGCGTCCGACCGGGCCGCGCCCACCATGGTGATGGTGACCCATCACGTGGAGGAGGTGCCGGAGGGCTTCACCCACGCCATGCTGCTCCGGCGCGGCTCGGTGCTGGCCGCGGGACCGCTGCCGGAGGTCTTCACCGAACGGAACCTGTCCAAGTGCTTCGGGGTCCCGCTCATCATCGAATACCGCCAGGCCCGCTGGACCGCCCGCGCCGCCTTGTGACGGCCCCGCCCGGGCCCAGGGGTCGCCGGCCGGTCGGGCGGGCACAAACCAGGCATGCAGCCGCATGCGCCAGGAGCCTGCTGTGAAAGGTGACCGGGTCGAGATCGTCATCGACGCCGGTGGCACGGCCAAGACGTACGAGGTGGCCGCCACCCGGGCCGGGCGGCGGGTGGAGGTGGTCAACCGCCGTGGCCTGGTGGAAGTGACCGAGCTGACCCGGGGCGGGGTGGCCGTCCGCACGGCCCGGTTCATGGCCAGCCGGGTGCTCGCGCTGGTGGAGCACCCAGCCGACCGCCGGCCGCGGAAGCCAGCGCCGCCGGGTTAGCCGCTGGTGGCTCTGGGCTGAGCGGCCGGGCTGAGCCCGGGCCGCCGGATCTCAGCCGGCCCGGGCGGGCCTGGCCGGCCGGACCTGGACCATGCCGCCCTCGACGATCCGGGCCTCGAACGCGGGCTGCCGGGCCGTGGCCGGGCCGTGCACCACCGCCCCGTCCCCGAACCGGAACGTGCTGCCATGCCAGGGACAGGTGACACAGGGCGTGCCCGCCAGTTCGGTGAGCGTGCCCTGGTGCAGCGGGCCGCCCAGGTGCGCGCACTGGTCGGCGACCGCATGCACGTCCGAGCCCTGCCGCAGCACGGTCAGGGCGAGGTAGCCGAGCTGCCGCCGGGCCATCCGGCCGTCGGGTAGCTCGTAGATGCGGCACAGGTCGTGCCAGCCGAGCGGGGTCAGGTGGGCGACCGGTTCGGCATGACTGGCGCCCGCGCCGAGGCCAAACGCCAGATGACGGCCGAGGAACCCGCCCGCCGTCACCACCGCGAGCCCGCCGAGCGCCAGCAGCCGGCCGCTGGCCGGCCGGCCCGTCAGCCGGGCCAGGAGCGAGGCGGCGAACATGCTGGTGGCGGTCGCACCGGAGGCGGCGTGGACGAGCCCGACCCGCTGCTGCTCCCGGTGGAGGGTGGCCCAGTCGGCGAGCCCGGCGGCGGCGGCCGGTGCCGCCCCGGCCAGCCCCAGCGCGAGCAGCACTCGCGCCGCGCGCTCGGCGCCGGGCACGAAATCCAGCACCGCCGCCGACGTCCAGCAGCCCACCGGGACACCGACCAGGGCCGGGTGCGCGGGCTGGCCGAGCCACACCCCATGCAGCGCATCCGCGCGGGCCCCGGGCGGCAGGCCGCGGCGGACGGCGCGGGCGAGCGGCCTGGCCACCCGGTCCAGCACCTCGGCGTGCTCCAGCCGGCCAGCCAGGTCGGCCGGGCCGGGCACCGGTGCCAGGCCCGGCC
>DATDGI010000171.1:0-18745 GCA_036522155.1 Streptosporangiaceae bacterium | reverse complement strand
CAGGCCGCGGGTCACCGCCCGCAGCCGGACCAGCGGGGTGTCGCCGACCAGCTCGATCAGGGAATCGTGTACCCGCATCGTCCAGCCCTCCGGAAAGCCCTGGTCAGCCAGCCGCGCCGGTGCGGCCGGCCTGCGCCGGGCCCTGTCCGACCGACGCTATCCCACACCCGCTCCCGGCCGGGCCGTGCCGCAGCAGCCCGTCCCGGCCCGCGCACCGCGCAGGGCGGCCAGTGGGTGCCCGGGGCGCAGAACCGGGGTCGCGGCGCCCGGCCGGTGGCGGCGTACGCTGCATACGGGTACGACCCGCGTCCCCCGGCCGCCCGACCACGCAAGGGAGCGTGCCATGACCGAAGCAGTCATCGTCGCCACCGCCCGCTCACCGATCGGCCGGGCCTTCAAGGGATCGCTGACCACCGTCCGCCCCGACGACCTCACGTGCCAGATGGTGACCGCGGCTCTGGCCAAGGTGCCCCAGCTGGACCCGGCCGGCGTCGGTGACCTCATCCTCGGCTGCGGCCTGCCCGGCGGCGAGCAGGGCTTCAACATGGCCCGGGTGGTGGCGGTGATGCTCGGCTTCGACCACCTGCCGGGCACCACGCTCAGCCGGTACTGCTCGTCGTCGCTGCAGACCACCCGGATGGCGTTCCACGCCATCAAGGCCGGCGAGGGTGACGTGTTCATCTCGGCCGGGGTGGAGTGCGTGAGCCGGTTCGGCAAGGGCAGCAGCGACAGCTGGCCGGACACCAAGAACCCGGCGTTCGCCGGGGCAGAGGCCCGGACGGAAGCCCGGTCCGGCGCGGGCAGCGAAACATGGCACGACCCCAGGGCCGACGGCACCGTCCCCGACATCTACATCGCGATGGGGCAGACGGCCGAGAACGTCGCGCAGCTGCGCGGGATCACCCGCGCCGAGCAGGACGAGTTCGGGGTGCGGTCGCAGAACCTGGCCGAGAAGGCGATCGCCAACGGGTTCTGGCAGCGCGACATCACGCCCGCCACCATGCCGGACGGCACCGTGGTCGCGGCCGACGACGGCCCACGGCCGGGGACCACCCTGGAGAAGGTCGCCGGGCTGCGGCCGGTGTTCCGCCCGGACGGGACGGTCACGGCCGGCAACTGCTGCCCGCTCAACGACGGGGCCGCCGCGGTGGTCATCATGAGCGACCGGAAAGCTGCCGACCTGGGCATCACCCCGCTGGCGCGGATCGTCGCCACCGGGCTGTCGGCGCTGTCGCCGGAGATCATGGGACTGGGACCGGTGGACGCCTCCCGGCAGGCGCTGGCCCGGGCCGGTATGACCATCGACGACGTCGACCTGGTCGAGATCAACGAGGCGTTCGCGGCCCAGGTCATCCCGTCCTACCGCGACCTGGGCATCGACATCGACAAGCTGAACGTCAACGGCGGCGCCATCGCGGTCGGCCACCCGTTCGGCATGACCGGCGCCCGGATCACCAGCACTCTGCTCAACAGCCTGCAGTTCCACGACAAGACGTTCGGCCTGGAAACCATGTGCGTCGGCGGTGGCCAGGGCATGGCGATGATCGTGGAACGCCTGTCCTGACCCGGTGAGGCGGGGGCTGGCCGGGCCAGTCCCCGTCACCCGTCCTCGGGCCTTCTCCGCCCGGCCCAGAATCTGGCCGCAAACTTGTTGGCCGGGCGCGGCCCCCTTCCTCTCACAGGCATGAGTAAGCCCCGCCGTGGCGGCGGGGTCGACCGAAAGGCTGTGAGGACCATGACCCGCACCCGATCCCTGCTCGCTCTGTCACCGGCGCTCCTGGCGTCGGCGCTGGCGCTGGCCGTCTCCGTCGGCAGCGGCACCGCGTCCGCGGCCACCGAGCTGCACAGCATGCCGCAGAACGTGCTGTCCCAGCCGCTGACCCTGCTCAACGGGTGGGCGAGCAGCCAGCCCATCTACGGCACCGGCGACCCCGCGGTGAGCGAGAACGACGGCATCGTGCACCTGTCCGGATCGCTGCACCAGCCCTCCGGGACGAACGACGAGTTCGCCGTCCTGCCGCCCGCCTACCGCCCGGGCCACACGCTTTACCTCCCGGTCTACACCTACGACGGCGGCGAGGGCAGCCTGGAGATCACCCCCGGCGGTGCCATGTCCCTGTTCGGGGCGGGCAACACCAAGGCCTACTCCTCGCTGGCGGGCGTCTCCTTCCCGGTCAACCCGGGCTCCCACAAGGTGGCCCTGATCAACGGCTGGCGGTCGGCCCAGAGCACGTACGGCACCGGCAACCCCACCGTCATGGCCACCGACGGCGTGGTCTACCTGGCCGGATCACTGAAGCAGCCGTCCGGGTCGAGCGGGAAGTTCGCCGTCCTGCCCAAGGCGTACCGGCCCAGCCACCAGCTGTACCTGCCGGTCTACACGGTCAGCGGCACCGAGGGCAGCCTGGAGATCGCCCCCAGCGGCAGCATGTGGCTGTTCGGGTCCGGCAGCACCAAGTGGTTCTCCTCGCTGGCCGGCGTCTCGTTCCCGATCGGCCTGGCGCCGCACAAGCTGACGCTGATCAACGGCTGGCAGACATCCCAGATCCCGTGGGACAGCGGCAACCCGGCGGCCAGCATCGATGACGGCATCGTTCACCTGTCCGGCTCGATGCACCTGCCGGTCGGGTCGAACGAGGAAGCCACCATCCTGCCGCCCGCGTACCGCCCAAGCCACCGGCTGTACCTGCCGGTCTACACCTGGAACGGCACCGAGAACAGCCTGGAGATCACCCCGTCGGGCGCCGTCTACGCCTTCCACGGCTCCACGACACAGTTCACCTCACTGGCCGGGATCAGCTACCCGGCTGGCGCCTGACCGGCGCCCCGTTCTCTCCCGGTGCCCCGGCGGCCCGTGCCGCCGGGGCACCGGCCGTGCTGGCTCGCCCGGGTGAACGCCCCGGTGGACACGAGCCGGCGGTTGTATTACGGAAAGCTAACGACAGGGGGTTGTCAGGGGCGTGTGCGTAGTGCACTCTCGACACCAAGGAGCCGTCCGGCCCAGGAGGTGCCCGTGGCAATGAACCACTCCCCGGAGACGCACAAGAACCTGATCGCGCGCATCCCCTCCGTCACCGGACGAGACCTGGTCGAGTGGTTCAGAAGCCTGGAGTCGGGTCCCGCGTTCCTCAGGTGCGATGAACGGGCGCACTGGCTGGCCGACGAGCACGGCCTGTCGAGCGGTTACGCCCGCGCCATCGTGCACGAGTACGAGCGGCAGCGGCGCACCCGCCTCAACTTCGCCTGACAGATGGACCTGGACGCGGCCCGCGAGTTCCTGCGTGCCCATCACCGGGCCGTCCTCGCCACCGTCCGCCGCGACGGGCGGCCTCAGCTATCGCCGGTGCTGTGCGCGTGCGACGAGAAGGGGCGGGTGCTGATCAGCACCCGCGAGACCGCGGTCAAGACGCAGAACCTGCGGCGTGACCCGCGGGTGTCGCTGTGCGTTCTGTCCGATGGCTTCTTCGGCGACTGGGTGCGCGTCGACGGCGAGGCGGAGGTCATCTCGCTGCCCGGCGCCATGGACCTGCTCATCGACTACTACCGCCGGATCTCCGGCGAGCATTCGGACTGGGACGACTACCGGTCGGCGATGACCCGCGAGCGCCGGGTCGCGGTCCGGGTCAGCCTCACCGGGGCCGGCCCCGACGTGAGCGGCTGACCGGGCTGACCGGGCTGACCGGCCCCACCGGGGCGGCCGGGCGAACCCGCTGGTAACTAACCGCGCGGACCGCGATTGGCCTGCTCACAGCGCCAAACGGGGATTATCTATTGACCAAAGAGCCAGTTACGCGAACGTGATCTACGACTCTCACTGAATGGTGGTTTATATACAATACACGGCCCGGCTCGCGCCGTTGCCAGTGGCGGCAGGCGGGCAGTTGCGTCGCCTTTGCCGGGCTCGTCCGGATCTCCGCAGTTCAGCGCCGGGGCGGCGAGCCGTGTGCGGGTGCCCCCGGTCGGGCTCGAACCGACACTGGGGACCCTTTTAGGGGGCCGGCCTCTTCCTTTGGGCTACGGGGGCGGGATAAGGATACCCCGGCTGGGCCGGATAATTCGAGGCCCTTCAATGGGTGGAGAAAGATTTCCCGAGGGGCACATATTCAATTCCGAGATGAGCGCCGAATGCAGAGCGTTACGATTTTACTTTATCTTGGAAAGATTGTATACAGAGAGTGACTGCGAGTGACCGTTGGGGCCGGAAGGGTGGTCATTCCGCCCGATTCGCCAGCGCCAATGCTCGCCGGAAAACGGCATCGAGCATGGCGGGCGTGACCCGGCCGGTGAACGTGTTCTGCTGGCTCGGGTGGTAGCAACCGATCAGTACCAGTCCGCCCGCCGGGCCGTGGCCAGCGGCGGCGAGCCGGGTCTCGGCGCCGTGGCCGAAGGCGGGCCGGGGCCGGGGCAGTGTGAATCCGGCCGACCGGAGCACCGGCCACATCGCCTGCCAGGCGAAACCGCCCAGGCACACGATCACCCGGACCGAGTCCGCGACCAGCGCGTACTCGGCGTTCAGCCAGGGCGCGCAGGTGTCGCGCTCGGTCACGGTCGGCTTGTTCACCGGCGGGGCGCAGCGCACGGCGGCGACCATCCGGGTCTTGATGAGCCGCTGCCCGTCCCCGGCCGCGACCGACGTTGGCTGGGCGGCCAGCCCGCACCGGTGGAGCGAGGCGAACAGGACGTCACCGCTGCGGTCCCCGGTGAAGATCCGGCCGGTCCGGTTGCCGCCGTGCGCCGCCGGGGCGAGACCGACGATCAGCACCTCCGGCTCGCCGTCACCCCAGCCGGCGACCGGGCGGCCCCAGTAGTCCTCGGTGCGCGACGACGGCCGCTTGGCCGCCGCCACCCGCTCCCGCCATTCGACCAGCCGCGGGCACGCGCGGCAGACCGACTGCCGGGCCACCAGCTCGGCCAGCGAGACCGCGCCATCGGCCAGCGCGCGCACCTGCGCGGCATCATGGGCGACCGGCGTGGCGGCGGTGGCCGGATCGTCCGGCCAGCCGGTCCCCGGCGGCACCGGCCCGGCGGGTGAGTCAGGCGCGGTCATCCGTGGCCCCCGTGACCAGCGACCAGGCGATGCCGTCCAGGATGTCGTGCTCGCTGACCAGCACCTCACCGAACCCGAACCGGTCCATGATCGCCGTCAGCACCATCGCGCCGCCGCCGATCACATCCACCCGGCCTGGGTGCATCACCGCCAGCCGCGCCCGGCCCGCCTGCGGCAGCGCGAGCAGCCCGGCCGTCTGCGCACGCACCTGGCTGACCGGGATCCGGGCGTGGTGAATGCGCGCCGCGTCGTAGCTGTCCAGCCCGAGCGCGAGCGCGGCCACCGTGGTCACCGACCCGGCCAGGCCGACCAGCGTGCGGGCGTCCGCAACCGGGATCTTCGCGGCCACCACGTCCAGCGCCGCGTCGATGTCGGCCCGGGCCGCCGCCACCTCGGCCGCGGACGGCGGGTCCCCCTGGAGGTGACGCTCGGTCATCCGGACGCAGCCGATGTCCACCGACACGGCCGCGGTCACCCGTCCCGGGTCCCCCAGCACGAACTCGGTGGAACCGCCGCCAATGTCGGCGACCAGGTACGGCGGGGGCGCCAGCCCCGGCCCGGCGACCAGTTCCGTGGTCGCGCCGGTGAAGGACAGCCGGGCCTCGTCATCGCCGGTGAGCACCTCGGGGACGATGCCGAGCACGTCGCGCACCCCGGCGACGAACTCGGCCGAGTTGGCCGCGTCCCTGGTGGCACTGGTCGCCACCATCCGCACCGCCGTCGCGCCGGCCGCGGCCACGATCCCGGCGTAACCGGCCAGCACCCGCAGCGTCCGGGCCAGCGCGTCCGGGGCCAGCCGCCCGGTGGCGTCCACCCCCTGCCCGAGCCTGACGATCTCCATCCGCCGGTCTACGTCGGCCAGCGTGCGGGCGTGCGGGTCCAGGTCGGCCACCAGCAGCCGCAGCGAGTTCGTGCCGCAGTCGATCGCGGCCACCCGGATTGCGGCGGTCACGGGGGGCCGGAATCCACGCACGGGCCGGCCTGCCACCAGGGACCGGCCGCCTCGGCCGCTTCCCGCCCGAGCGGGTTCGCGCCGGGTACCGCGAGTTCGTGCGCGACCAGCGCGTGCAGGCACTTGACCCGGTCGGGCATCCCGCCCGCGCTCTGGGTGCCCGGGGGCAGCGGTTCCACCCCGGCGGCGCGGGCCGCGCCGTCCCGCCGGGCCAGGTAGTCGCGGTGGGCGGCGAGGTAGGCCCGGCGCAGCTCCGCGTCGCCCGCCAGCCGCTGCCTCAGCTGCCGCATCATCCCGGACGCCTCCAGCCCGCTGACCGCGGCCACCGCGCGCGGGCAGGTCAGGTAGTACAGCGTCGGGAACGGGGTGCCGCCGGGCAGCCGGGGCGCGGTCTCCACCACGTCCGGCAGCCCGCACGGGCAGCGGTGGGCCACCCGGCGGACGCCCCGCGGCGCGCGGCGCAGCTGCCGCTCAACCACCGCCACGTCGGCGGCCGGCGTTCCCGGCCCCGCCACCGGCAGGCCGGCCGTTACCGGCCCCGTCACCGTCATGCCGGCCGTAACCGGTCCCGCCACCGCCGTGTCAGGTTCGCTGGCCGCCACATCGGCCCTCTCCTGGGCGGTCACTGCGGCTTGGTCCGGTCCGCCTGCTGGACCGAGTGCCACAGCCGCTCGTACCAGGGCGTGCCCGCCACCAGCGCCGCGTGCCCGGCGCCACGCCGTGACCCGCCGTCGATGATGACGTAGCAGGTCTGGCCGGTCAGGCAGAAGTGCAGCCGGTCCCGGGCGAGCTGCTCGACGTAGGCGGGATCGCCGAGCCGCCGCTGTTCCCGCTGCAGGGTCTGCAGCTGGGTCAGCATCACCTGCCGCTGCGCCAGCAGCTGATCGATCTGGCGGGACTGGGCGATGTACTCGCGCACCGGGTAGGCCAGGCTCAGCGCGATCGCGCAGATCACCACGGCCAGTACGGCCGCCCGGCTGGTGAGCCGGGCCCGGTCGGCTGGCTGCGGCCGCCTGCGCTCAGGCATCACGGTCCCGGCGGCGTCCGGGGGAATGCGGCCTGGCCCGCGTAGGCGGCGGCGTCATCGAGCAGTTCCTCGATCCGCAGCAGCTGGTTGTACTTGGCCACCCGCTCGGACCGGGCCGGGGCCCCGGTCTTGATCTGGCCGCAGTTGGTCGCCACCGCGAGGTCGGCGATGGTGGTGTCTTCTGTCTCGCCCGACCGGTGACTGATCATGCAGGCGAAACCGCTGCGGTGGGCCAGCGAGACCGCGTCCAGGGTCTCGGTGATCGTGCCGATCTGGTTCACCTTGACCAGCAGCGCGTTCGCCGCCATCTCGGTGATGCCCCGGCGGAGCCGGTCCGGGTTGGTGACGAAGATGTCGTCGCCGACGATCTGCACCCGCCCGCCAAGGGCGCCGGTCAGCGCGGTCCAGCCGGCCCAGTCCTCCTCGGCCAGCGGATCCTCCAGCGAGACGATGGGATAAGCGTCCAGCCACTCCGCGTACAGGGCGGTCATCTCCGCGGCGGTGTGCGGCGCGCCCTCGAACTGGTACCCGCCGTCGCCGTAGAACTCGGTGGCCGCGGCGTCGACGGCCAGCGCGATGTCCGCGCCCGGGGTGAACCCGGCCTTGCCGATGGCCTCCACGATCAGGTCGAGCGCGGCCCGGTTGTGGGCCAGGTCGGGCGCGAAACCGCCCTCATCCCCCACCCCGGTGGCGAGCCCGTGCTGCTTGAGAACGGCTTTCAGCGCGTGATACGTCTCGGCCCCCCAGCGGAGAGCCTCCCCGAACGTGGCCGCCCCGACGGGAGCGATCATGAACTCCTGGATGTCGACGCTGTTGTCGGCGTGGGCACCGCCGTTGAGGATATTCATCATGGGCACGGGCAGGAGGTGGGCGTTCGGGCCGCCCAGGTAACGGAACAGGGGCAGGCCCGCGGAGACGGCGGCCGCCCTGGCCACGGCCATGCTGACGGCGACGATCGCGTTGGCGCCGAGGCGTGACTTGTCCGGGGTCCGGTCCAGGTCGATCAGCGCCTGGTCGATCCGGCGCTGGTCGTCGGCATCGAAGCCGAGCAGCGCCTCCTCGATCTCGTCGGTGACCAGCGCGACCGCCCGGGTGACCGCCTTGCCGCCGTAGTCGTTGCCGCCGTCGCGCAGTTCCACGGCCTCGGCGGCGCCGGTCGAGGCGCCGCTCGGCGCCGCCGCCCGGCCCGCGGAGCCATCGTCCAGCTCCACCTCCGCTTCCAGCGTCGGATTCCCCCGCGAGTCGAGGATCTGCCGGGCGAAGACGGCTTCGATGGCGGCCACGCGTGCTCCCGGGTGCTGCGTCGAGGTATCGCTTACGGAGCCTAATCGAGCGGCCCCGCCCCCGCGCACCGGCCACGCCGTCCCGCCGCCAGCCCGCTACCAGCATGATCACGGAATCCGCTCGGTCATCATCACTGACACGATTCGTGATCATGGAACTCCGCGCCCGGCGCGGGCTTCAGCCGTGAGTGGTGTACTCCCAGGCGCGGACGCGGTCGCGGTAGGCCCGGGCCGCGGCCCGCAGTTCCAGCTCGGGGTCGACCCCGGCCGTGCGCGCCCGCGCCACCAGCGCGAACAGCTCCGCGCCCAGGTCACTGACCGGCTGCTCACCGGGCCCGGCCGGCAGGGCGGCCAGGCCGGCCGGTGCGCCGGCCCGTTCGGCGCGGCGCTGCAGCTGGGCCGCGAGGGTCAGCGCGGGCTGCCCGAACGGGACCGAGTCCAGCGCGGAGCCGGGCTCACCGGGCCCGGCCGCGCGCTCGGCCGCCTTGATGGTGTCCCAGTTGCTGATGACCTCGTCCGCACCGGACACGGTGACGTCGCCAAACACATGCGGGTGCCGCCGGACCAGCTTGGCGATGATCCCCTCGGCCACATCGTCGATGGCGTAGCCGGTGCCGTCGGTCCGGTCCGCGGCGATCCTGGCCTGGAACACCACCTGCAGCAGCACGTCGCCGAGCTCGTCCCGCAGCGCCGCCGGGTCGCCGCTCTCCAGCGCGTCCAGCGCCTCGTAGCACTCCTCCAGCAGGTGCGGCGCCAGCGACTGGTGAGTCTGCTTGCGGTCCCACGGGCAGGAGACCCGCAGCCTGTCCATGACCTCGACCAGCCGCAGCAGCGCCGAGCCCGGCGCCGCGGGCTGGGCGGGCAGGTCGGCAGTCACGGGCAGCCGGGTACTAGCACGGCGGGGTCAGCTGCAGCTTCGCCGACGGCGTGGGCACCCCAGCCTGTGGCGCGGACAGATTCGCGGCCGCCGGGACGACCGTGAGCTGGCCGTAGTCCAGCCGGCCGAACTGCGGGTTGATCCGGATGGCCAGGCTCTTGGCAGCGTGGCACTGGGCGGCGTCGAACCTGGCGGACAGATTGCTCAGCGCCGCCTGCGTGGTCGGCAGCCGGCCGCCGTCCAGCTTGCTGACCAGCGCCAGCTCGATCGCCTGGTAGCGGCCGAGGTCGGGCAGCAGGTCGGGCGGCAGCCCGTTCGCCACCGCCAGGTCGGCCAGCGTGGTGTGGCTCTGCCGGGCCTGGGCGGCGATCGTGGCCTGGGCCCGCTCACTGTCCGCCCGGGTCACGCTGAGGTGGTTGCGGGCCGCCATCGCGTCCCGGATGCGGAACCTGACCAGCCACGCCAGCACCTGCTGCGGTGCCTGCGACAGCGGGAACTGCAGCTGGAGCGCGCCGCTGCTGTGGTGGTAGCTGGTGGTGAGGTCGCTGACCTCGTTGGTCAGGGTGGCGGTCGAGATCCCCTGGTTGCCGACGATCGCGGCCGATCCCATCTGGAGCGTGCCGCAGGCGGTCACCCCGGCCAGCACGGCCAGTACGGCCGCGGTCACTGTGATCGAAGTGCGGAGCACGACGAAGTCCCTCCTCATGCGTCCGGTCCGCCCTGGCCGACCGGAGCCGCCGGGGCCCGCCCGGCGTCCCCCAAGATGTCCGCGACCAGCTGCGCGCACCAGGCCAGCAGTTCCTGATCGCGGAGCAGGGGCGCGCCCGGCGGTACCGGGGCTGACGGCGGGCGCCCGGGGACGGCCCTGGGCACCGGTACGAGCATGCTACGCACCGCGGGCTTCAGCACGGTCTTCGGGTACAGCCGCTGCACGCGTACCTGCCGCGAATCGGGCAGCTCCACCGGCGAGAACCGGATGTGCGTGCCCTGCTGGGTGATGTCGGTCAGCCCGGCCCGGCGGGCCTGGACGCGCAGCCGGGCCACGGCCAGCAGGCCGAGCACCGGCTCCGGCGGCGGGCCGTAACGGTCGGCCAGTTCGGCGTGCACGGCGGCGATGTCGCCGTCGGAGCCGATCGCCGCGATCGCCGTGTAGGCCTCAAGCCGCAGCCGCTCGCCCGGCACGTACTCGTGCGGGATGTGCGCGTTGACCGGCAGCTCCACCCGGACTTCCGGCCGCTCGGCCGGGCCGGAGTCGCGCAGCTCGCTGACCGCCTCGCCGATCATCCGCACGTACAGGTCGAACCCGACCCCGGCGATGTGCCCGGACTGCTCGCCGCCGAGCAGGTTGCCGGCCCCGCGGATCTCCAGATCCTTGAGCGCCACGTACATGCCCGCCCCGGCCTCGGTGTGCTGGGCGATGGTGGCCAGCCGCTCGTGCGCGGTCTCGGTCAGCTCCCGCTCGGGCGGGAACAGGAAGTAGGCGTAGGCCCGCTCGGTGCCGCGGCCGACCCGGCCGCGCAGCTGATGCAGCTGGGACAGGCCGTAGGCGTCGGCCCGGTCCACGATCAGCGTGTTGGCGTTCGGGATGTCGAGACCGGACTCGACGATGGTGGTGGACACCAGCACGTCGTGCTCGCGGTCGAGGAACTGCCCCATGATCCGTTCCAGCTGGTGCTCGTTCATCTGCCCGTGCGCGGCCACCACCCGGGCCTCGGGCACCAGCTCGGCAATCCGGGCGGCGACCTTGTTGATGCTGGCCACCCGGTTGTGCACGACGAACGTCTGGCCATCGCGCAGCAGCTCGCGCCGGATGGCGGCGGCGATCTGCTTCTCGTCGTACGGCCCGACCAGGGTGAGCACCGGGTGCCGCTCCTCCGGCGGGGTGAGGATGGTGGACATCTCGCGGATCCCGGCCACCCCCATCTCCAGCGTGCGCGGGATCGGGGTGGCCGACATGGCCAGCACGTCCACCTCGGTGCGCAGCCGCTTGAGGTATTCCTTGTGCTCGACCCCGAACCGCTGCTCCTCGTCCAGCACGACCAGCCCGAGCCGGGCGAACCTGGTCTCCGGGGACAGCAGCCGGTGGGTGCCGATCACCACGTCCACCGTCCCGTCGGCCAGACCCGCCAGCGTGGCCGCCACCTGCGCGTCGGACTGGAAGCGCGACAGCGGCCGCACCACCACCGGGAACGGTGCATAACGCTCGCTGAACGTCGTGTAGTGCTGCGCCGCGAGCAGCGTGGTCGGCACCAGCACCGCGACCTGCCTGCTGTCCTGCACCGCCTTGAACGCCGCCCGGACCGCGATCTCGGTCTTGCCGTAACCGACGTCGCCGCAGATCAGCCTGTCCATCGGGACCGGGCGTTCCATGTCGGCCTTGACCTCGTCGATGGCGCCGAGCTGGTCGGCGGTCTCGACGTAGGGGAAGGCGTCCTCCAGCTCGCGCTGCCAGGGCGTGTCCGAGCCGAACGCATGCCCGGCCGAGGCCATCCGCGCCGAATACAGCCGGATCAGCTCGGAGGCGATCTGCCGCACCGCCTTGCGCGCCCGGCCCTTGGTCTTGGCCCAGTCGGCGCCGCCGAGCCGGTGCAGCACCGGCGCCTCGCCGCCGACGTACCTGGTGACCTGGTCCAGCTGGTCGGTCGGCACGTACAGCCGGTCCGCCGGCTGCCCGCGCTTGGCCGGCGCGTACTCGATGACCAGGTACTCCCGGGTGGCTCCCTGGATGGTGCGGCTGGTCATCTCCAGGTAGCGGCCCACCCCGTGCTGCTCGTGCACGACGTAGTCGCCCGTGCTGAGCTGGAGCGGGTCGATGCCGCCGCGGCGCCGGCTCGGCATGCGCCGGGTGTCCCGGCTGCCGGTGCGCTGGCCGGTCAGGTCGGCCTCGCAGATGACCGCCAGCCCGGCCGCCTCCCAGGTGAAGCCGTGGCTGATCAGGCCGGTGGTGACGTACGGCACACCCGGCTCGGGCGGCTCGCCGAGATCACCGAGCCGGGCGCCGAGCCCATCCGCGCGGAGCAGTTCGGCCAGCCGCTGCGCAGGGCCGTGCCCCTCGGTGACCAGCACCACCCGCCACCGCCCGGCCAGCCAGCGGCGCACGTCCGCGAGCGCGCGGCTGGTATCTCCGCGGTATCCCTCGGCCGGGACAGCATTGATACCGAACGCCCGCCGGCCCCCGTCGCCACCGTCGGAATCACCCGGGCCGTCCCCACCGGCGGCCCCCGGCAGCGTTCCGTCCCCGCCGGGCCCGTCCGGGCCGGGCCCGTCTCCGGCCTGCCCGTCCGGGGCCAGCGCATCCGGGCTGGCGAACGGGGTGACCGACCACCACGGCTGCCCGAGCCGGTCGGCCGCCGCCCGCACCTCGGTGATCGAGCGGAACGCCGCGGCACCGAGGTCGATCGGCACCTGGCCGCCGGCCGCGGCGTTCACCCAGGACGCGGCCAGGAACTCACGGCTGGTGCGGACCAGGTCGGCGGCCCGGGCCCGGATCCGCTCCGGGTCGCAGGCCAGCACCGCCGCGCCCGCGGGCAGGCAGTCGAGCAGCAGTTCCATCCGCCCGGCGAGCACCGGCGCGAACGCTTCCATGCCGTCCACGGTCATGCCCTCGGCCAGCTTGCCAAGCACGTCGGCGAGTTCGGGATGCTCGTCGGCCAGCTGTTTGGCCCGGTCCCTGACCGCCGGGGTCAGCAGCAGCTCACGGCAGGGCGCGGCCCACAGTCCGTCTGCGGCTCCCAGGCTGCGCTGGTCGGCCACCCGGAACTGGCGGATCTCCTCGACCTGATCGCCGAAGAACTCCACCCGGAGCGGATGCTCCTCGGTGGGCGGGAACACGTCCACGATCCCGCCGCGCACGGCCAGCTCGCCCCGGCGCTCCACCATGTCGGTCCGGGCGTATCCGATCTCGGCCAGGCTGGTGACCACATCGCCCAGGTCGGCCGCCTCGCCGGGCCGGAGCGAGACCGGCGCGATGTCGCCGAGCCCGCCGACGAGCGGCTGCAGCAGTCCCCGGATGGGGGTGACCACCACCCGGAGCGGACCGGTCCGCGGATCGTCCGGATCGGGGTGGGCGAGCCGGCGCAGCACCGCGAGCCGGCGGCCGCAGGTGTCCGAGGCCGGCGAGATCCGCTCGTGCGGGAGGGTCTCCCAGGCCGGGAAGTAGGCCACCTCGTCGCCGGGCAGCAGGGAAGTCAGCGCCTCGGTGAGCTCTTCGGCCTCGCGCGCGTTGGCCGTGACGGCCAGCACGAACCGGCCCTGGCCGGCCTGCCCCGGCGCGGTGGCCAGGGCGGCGGCCAGGAACGGCCGGAGCGCGGGCGGGGCCGTGAAGTCGCCCCCGGCCCTCGCCTGATCCGTGCCCGCTGGGCCGAGCGCTTCGGCCAGCACAGGATCGCCATTGATAACGCTGAGTAGTCCGCCGAGGCTCACGGGTGTCCCTGGGTAGGCAGCACAAACGCCCGCACTGGTGCCAACGATGCCCTGGCCCGGGTGCGGGACATCACCAGCTTATGGCCTTGCCCAACTGGCCTATGGCAAGATGCCGGGGATACGGGGGCATTTCCCCCGATCACTGTCATTCGGAGGGAAAGGTTCATGAAGCCGTGGCGCCGGTGAACGAGCCCGCCATGGAGCCGCCTGCCGTCACCATCCTCCCCCGCCAGGAAAAGGTCGCGGCCGCCGCTGCCCCACAGACCCCGGCTGCCGCCCGGCAGGCCACCCCGGCCACCCGGCCAGCCACGCCGGCGGCCACCCCGCCCACTCCGCCCACGGTCACCCCGCCCACCACACCCGCGATCACGCCGCCCACCACACCAGCGGCGACCCCGCCTGCCAGGTCAGCAGCCGCGCCGCCAGCACCGGCGACCGCCCGACCGGCACCAGTGGCCGCCCCGTCCGCACCGAAGACCAGGTCACCGGCACCGGCACCGGCTGCCGCCCTACCCGCACAGACAGCCGCCCCACCGGCGCCAGCGGGCGAAGCACACTCGCACCGGCCGGGCGGCGGCCAGGCCGACGACGACCTGTTCGGCCGGTACGCGCACAGCCTGGTCGCCGAGCGGTCCGGCCACCCGGTCACGATCCTGCAGGCCGGCTGCACGACCGCGAGCACAGATCTGGGCGTGGCCGCACTGCGGGCGGCCGGTGCCGAGATCGTGGTGACGCTCATCGATGACGACCAGCCGGTCACACGGGCGGCCGTGGGCCAGGACCAGAGCATGGCCGATTGCCTGCTGGGTGACCTGCGCACCGTGCCGCTGCCGCAGCGCTCGCACGACATCGTGCTCTGCACCCTGCTGCTGCAGCGGATCAAGCACACCGAGCTGGTGCTCGACCGGCTCGTGGGCACGCTGCGCCCCGGCGGGCTGCTGCTGCTGCGGTTCACCGACCGGGACAGCGCCGCCGGGTTCCTCGACCGGGTGCTGCCCGCGGCGGCCAGGCGGATGGCCTGGCGGCGGCGCCATCCCGGCCAGCCCGGCCCCTACCCGGCCGTCTACGAGCGGCTGTCCTCGGCCAAGGGCCTGCAGTCATACGTGCTGATGCGGGAGGTGGTGATCGCCGAGCGCCGGACGCTAGGCGGCCGCGGGGGCACGCTGGCCACGCCGGCCATCTTCCAGGCCGCGCAGGCACTGGTCGCCCGCCTTTCCGGGGGGCGGCTGACCGACGGGCACGAGGAGCTGCTGTACGTTCTGCGCAAGCCGGAGGACCGGTTCGCCCGGGTACTCTGACCTGCCAGGTACCGCCATGCAGTCGGCCCGCTGACCGCCGGGCAGCCAGCGGCGGCTGGGATATCTGCCTGGCCCGCCCGCCGGTGCCGGAGTAGCCTCAGGTGCCTGGCTGTGCGGCCGGTACGCGAGTATGCCCAGGTGGCGGGCAAAGCGCAGGACGGAGGTGGCAGTGACCGCTGAGGCTACGGCCGGGCTGATGACAGGCCTGGCGAGCCTTCCTTCCTGGACCCTCGACGAAAACCAGCTCGCCGACCTGGAGATGCTGCTGTCGGGCGCGTTCGCGCCGCTGAGCGGGTTCATGTCCGCCGCCGACGCCGCGTCGGTGGCCGAGTCGGGCGCGCTCACGGACGGGACCGCCTGGCCGGTGCCGGTCACCCTGGACGTGCCCGCGGACGCGCTGCCGCCAGCCCAGCACCGGCTGGTGCTGAACGACCCGGAGGGCGTGCCGCTCGCCGTCATCGACATCACCGACCGCACCCCGGCGCTGGCCGCGCCCGTCCCGCACCCCGCGGGGGGTGAGCGGGCTGGCCGGCATGCCCGTCAGGGCGGGCTGGAAGAGGCTGACCTGGTCCGGGTGGGCGGCCCGGTCATCGCCGGCCGGGAGCCGGCGCACGGCCCGTTCCGGCAGCTGCGCCGGACGCCCGCGGAGGTGCGCGCGGAACTGGCGGACAGCCCGGCGCTCGCATTCGTCACCAGCCGCCCGCTGAACGCACGTCAGATTGGCCAGCTCCGGCATGCGGCGGGCCAGTTGCGGGCGCGGCTGCTGCTGTTCCCCCTGGTCACCGGGCCTGCGGACGTCGTGGTCCGGCCCGAGGCGCTGGTCCGGACGGTGCTGGCTGCCGCTCGGCACCTGCCGCCGGGCACGCTAGTCGTGCCGCTGGCGCTGGCGCCGCGGGACACCAGTGCCGACCGCGAACTCGAGCTGCGGGCGCTGGTGGCGGCCGCGTACGGCGCCACCCACCTGTTCACCGACGAGCCCGCGGCGGAGGCAGCCACGGTCGCCATCCCCGTGGTCTCGGCCGGCGACTGGGCTTACGACCGGGCGGCCGAGGTCTGGCGCCCGCTGGCCCTGATCGAGCCCGGGATGGAACGGGCCGACCTGGCGCTGGGCGAACTTGAAGACCTGCTGGACCGGGGCGAAGAGGTGCCCGCCTGGTTCACGCCCCCTGCGGTGGCCGCCGAACTGCGCCGGGCCCGGCCGCCGCGCAGCGAGCGCGGCCTGGTGGTCTTCTTGACCGGCCTGTCCGGATCGGGCAAGTCGACCATCGCCCGCGGTGTGCGGGACGCGCTCAGCGAGCGCGGTGACCGGACCGTCTCCCTGCTGGACGGGGATCTCGTCCGCGAGTTGCTGTCGGCGGGCCTGACCTTCTCCCGGGCGGACCGCGATCTGAACATCGCCCGGATCGGGTTCGTGGCCACCGAGGTGGCGAGGCACGGCGGCATCGCCATCTGCGCCCCCATCGCCCCTTACGCGCAGGCCCGGGCGCGGGTGCGCGCCATGGCCGGGGAGGTGGGGGACTTCCTGCTGATCCACGTGGCGACACCGGTCGACGTGTGCGAGGCGCGCGACCGCAAGGGCCTGTACGCCAAGGCGCGGGCCGGGCTGATCGGGAACTTCACCGGCGTCTCCGACCCGTATGAGGAACCCACCGACGCCGAACTCACCATCGACACCTCGGTGATGTCCCGGCAGCAGTCGGTCGAGGCCGTCCTCCGCCTGCTCACCAGCGGCGGCTGGCTGCCCGGCGACCAGGCGCGCGGGGCGGGCGGGCCCGGCTAGCCGTCGTCTTCTGACCGGGTGCCCTGGTCGATCCGCGAGCGCAGGGAGCGGAACCGGTTCACCAGAGCCCCGGACATGGCGTCCCGCTGGCGCGACAGCACCACGTAGCTGGCCACCCCGCTGACCACCAGCGCCAGGCCGAGCAGCAGCAGCCCGCGTGCACCGGCCAGGTAGAACAGGACGCCGGCGACCACGAACAGCACGATCCGCGCGGTCGTATAGGCAAGTGTCGCTCGCATGACGGGCTCAGCCTATGCGGGCGCGGGCCGGTCCGCCGCCGCGTGCCCATCCGCGAGGATCCGGGCCAGCAGGGCCGGTTCGATGTTGCCACCGGACAGCACCGCCACCCGGGTCCGGGCGGCGGGCAGCTCGTCCGCCCGGAACAGGCACGCGGCCACCGCGACCGCGCCACCGGGCTCGGCCACCAGGTGGGCCTGCACCAGGAGCCGCCGTACCGCCTTCCGTATCTCGTCCTCGGTGACGGTGACGATGCCGGCCACCTGGCTGAGCATGTGCTGCAGCGGGAGCACGCCCACCTGTTCCACCCGGAGCGCGTCGGCGATCGTCCGCTGGGTGTCCTGGGCGGGCCACGCCACCCGGCGGCGGGCGCGGAGCGATTCGCGTGCGTCGGCCGCCAGTTCGGGCTCGGCCCCGATGACCAGCGCCGCCGGGCAGAGCGCCCGGATGGCGGCGGCGATGCCCGAGATCAGGCCGCCGCCGCTGACCGGCACGACGACCAGGCCGGCATCGGGGCAGTCGGCCGCGATCTCCAGGCCGATGGTGCCCTGGCCCGCGATCACCGCCCGGTCGTCGAAGGGCGGGATGAGCGCGTACCCATGCTGGCTGATCAGTTCCTCGGTCGCCGCCAGCCGGGCCGCCAGGCTGGGCCGGGTGGTGACGATCGTCGTGCCAAGCCGCCGCACGGCAGCCAGCTTGACCTCGGGCACGTTGTCAGGGACGACGACGGTGGCCGGGACACCAAGCAGCGCCGCGGCGTAGGCCACGGCACCGGCGTGGTTGCCGCTGGAGTGGGCGACCACGCCGCGTGCCCGCGTGGCCGCGGGCAGTGCGCTGATCGCGTTGTACGCGCCGCGCAGCTTGAATGAGCCGGTTGGCTGAAGCGATTCCGGCTTCAGCAGCAAGGGCGGATCGGCACCGGGAAACGGCACCAGCGGTGTCCGGACGGTTACTCCGGCGATCCGGGCGGCGGCCGAGCGGATTTCGCCCACCGATACCAGGGACGTCACTGACCCACCTTATGGCCACCAGTCACATCCATCGCGGGACCAACGGCGCAGGATTGCCGACGAATGATTTTCCGGAAATCGTGACAGAAAACGGGTCGAGTTCGGCAAGACTGAGAACCGGCTCCGGAAGTGGTGATCGGGAGGGGAGAGGCGTGGACGGGAACAGCGAGCGGCTTCTCACTCCGGGAGAGGTTGCGGCCCTTTTCCGAGTTGACCCCAAGACGGTCACCCGGTGGGCGGCATCCGGCCGCATCAGCAGCATCAGGACCCCCGGGGGGCACAGACGGTTCCGGGAGTCGGAAGTCCGCGCGCTGCTGCGCGGGGATTCGCAGCCATCCGGTGACAACTCGCCGGCGCAGTGAACTCGGGACTCAGATGAAACGCTGGCTTCTAATCAACTTAGGACTTCACGGCCCTTAGTGAGAGGCGCCAGTGCGCTCCGGCTCCGCGGTCGCTTATATACAATTCCGGGCCCCCGGCGCCGGGTACAAAGGGCCGGGCGGACGGGGCTCAGGCCCGCGGACGGAGGGTCAGCCGACCGGGCCGCGGACGGGATCAGCCGGACGGGCTCACGGGCTGGGGTCAGCCCGACGGGCTCACGGGCTGGGTCAGCCGGACGGGTCCGCGGACCGGCCGTCCGCGCCCGGGCCGTCCTGGCCGCCTCGGTCACGGCGGGCCAGGTACATCTCAAACTCCAGCCGGAGCGCCTCGTCGCCGTCCCGCCACCGGCGCCGCCGGTCCTGCATCTCCTGCTCGGAGACCGCGAGCTGGGCGAGCCGGGGATAGTCGGGATCGGCCGGGCCGACCTCCAC
>DATDGI010000170.1:0-16303 GCA_036522155.1 Streptosporangiaceae bacterium | reverse complement strand
GAGGATCTGCGTATCGAGCTGAGGCTGAAGCGGCAGCAACTGCGGTCGATCCGCGCACCGCTGGAACGCTGCGGCGCGATCGTGGCGCGCTCGCAGCAGGTGACCGCGGGCGAAGATCAGCCGCACGCAAGCGAACTGGCCCGGTGGGATCAGATCTACCCCGGCACCAGCGGGACCGGGGCAGACCCGGACCCGGCCGCCGCGCTGCGGGATCTCGTTGCCGCCGGCGTCCGCGCCGCGGTGGTCGCACCCGAGGCTGAGCTGGCGCGCTGGTTCTCGTGGCGCTGGTACTGGTCGCCCACGCTGGTCGATGACCTCGTCCGTGGCCGGCGGCTGCGCCGGGTGGACGGCCACGTCGCCGCCGGATAAATGGAGAAGCCTGCGCGCTGACCGCCTCGTTAGGCTGCGGGCATGCTGCCCACCGGTCATGTGCTCGCCTTCGCCCTGGTCTCCTTCGTGCTGATCGTGGTGCCAGGGCCGAACGTGCTGTTCGTGATCAGCCGTTCGCTGGTGCTTGGCCGGGCGGCCGGGGTGGGGACCGCCGTCGGCGGCCAGATCGGGGTCTACGCCCAGGTCGCGGCGGTGGCCTTCGGCATCGGCGCGCTGGTAGAGCGGTCGGTGGCGCTGTTCAGCGTCATCAAGCTGGCCGGTGCCGCCTACCTGATCTACCTGGGCGGGCAGGCGATCCGGCACCGCCGCGCGCTCGGCGCCGCCCTGCAGGCGCCGGTCGGGCGCAGGAGCATCGCCCGGATCGTCGGCGACGGCATCGCCGTCGGGGTCAGCAACCCCAAGTCGATCGTGTTCTTCGCCGCGGTGCTGCCCCAGTTCGCCGAGCCGTCGGCGGGCCACGTGCCCGCGCAGATGCTGCTGCTCGGGGCGGTGTTCATGGCCATCGCGGTGGTGTGCGACAGTACCTGGGCGCTGGCGGCGGGCTCGGCCCGGGCCTGGCTCGCCCGGTCACAGCGGCGGCTGGAACTGGTCGGCGGCACCGGCGGCCTGGTGATGATCGGCATCGGCGCCACCCTGGCCCTCACCGGGCGCAAGGACTGACCGGCCCGTCCGGTTACGGCACCCCGCCCGAGGCGAGCCTGCGGCCGGCCGCCGAGTAGGCCACCCAGTGTGTGACCTTGTTACCCGGTGGCGACGTGAACGCCGCGAACCTGGCGCCGTCCACGGGCACGGCCGGCACCCGGGCGGTGCTGCCGTCGGCCCGGCTGACCACCAGGTGGCTGACCACGGCCGAAGCCGCCACCAGGGCGAAGTTCGTCCCGCCCGGGCCGCTGGACTCCATGATCAGCCGGGCCGCCTGGCCGCTGGTGAGCTGCCCGATGCCGGTCGGGGAGCACATGCTGGCCGATCCGGCGCCAACCAGGCACACCCCCCAGGGCCCGGTGTAGGCATACTCCGACCATCGCTGGCCGTCCGCGTTCCCGGAACCGACCAGGTACCTGGCGGGCCGTGGCCCGGCTGGCGCACCCGGCCGGAGCCAGCTCACCGTCTCGACCTGGCCCCGGGCGGTGAACGGGACCGTGTAGGCCAGTTCGGCATGCCCGGCGTAGGCACTGATCTGGGTAACCGTGGTGCTGGCGGGCACGGCGAACGCGACATACCTGGCATAGCCCGGGCCGAAGATCGCGACCGGGTGCAAGGTCAGCCGCTGGCCGTTGCTGAGCGTCACCTGGAGGTAGGTGACATCGTCGCGGACCGTTCCGATGCTCACCACCGGCCGGAGCCCGATCCCGTTGGTCAGGTACGCCGGAACACCAGCCCGGCTGGCCCGTGGCGGGCCGCCCGCGTTGCAGGTCCCCCCGGACGGTGCCTGGAAGCAGATGCTGGGCTGGCCGGAGAGCCGCTGCCGCTGGCCACTGACCTGCCAGCGGCGGCCGTTGACACGGCCGCTGGCGATCAGCCCACGGGCCGCACCCGGCCCGGGCGGGTTGACCGTGACCCGGTAGTGAACCGGCGCGACCGGCGCTGGCGGCGGGAGGCTCAGCTGGTAGGCCACCGTCAGCCGCCTGCGGATCACCGCCGTCTTCCCTTTCCGCACGATGACGCCCAGCGGGACCGGGCCGGGGGCGAAATCGTCGAGCGCGGTACCCAGCCACGCCCGCACATCCTGCTCGTCGTCGATGCTCACCGGCTGCCCCAATCCGCGAGTTCCGCACTGGCCCTGAGCTTGGCCAGCGCACGGGAGGCCTGGCTCTTGACGTTCCCCACCGAGCAGCCGAGGGTCGCTGCGACCTGCGCCTCGGTCAGGTCCAGCCAGTACCTCAGCACCAGCACCTCACGCTGCCTGCGGGGCAGCGTGAGCAGGGCGGCGATCACGGCCGCGCGCTCGCCGTGCAGGCTGGCCGGATCCGGGACGGCGGCATCCGGCGGGGCGTCCCGCAACTGCTCGCTGACGCGGCGCTTCCTGAACCCGCCCCGGTGCGCGTTAAGCACGATCCGCCGCAGGTAGGCGTCGGGATCATCGGCCCGGCGGACCCGCGACCAGGCGGCGTACGCGTTCGCCAGCGCGGTCTGGGCGAGGTCCTCGGCCAGGCCACGGTCACCCGTGATGCCATAGGCCAGCCGGACCAGGCGCGGCCAGCGGCTGTGCGCGAAGTCGCTGAACTCCGCCGCCGCGCCGTCGTCCACGGCTACCTCCTCTGCTCTACCCAGCCAGAGAACAGGATGTGGCCAGAAGGTTGCACAGCCGGCGAGGAAGCGGCCAGTCCGGTGCCCGTGCTGCTTCCGGTACCCGGCGTGCCGCGCCCGGACCGGAGCCGGTCACAGCGTCCCGGCCGGAGCCGGCCCGCCCGCCGGCCCGCGCCGTTGTTCCCGTTATTGGCAAAAGAGATATATCGTGTTCATATGGGACGTCTGATCCTCATCATTCTCGGTGTGCTGGTCGCCTTCGCGGTCATCTCGCTGGTGATCTCCGCGCTGCACTTCCTGTTCTGGATCGCGCTTGCGGCCGTGATCCTGCTCGTGGTCGTGCGGCTCGGCGGCGCCTTGCGGAGACACTCGCACTAGCGGCCCCGCCCGCACCGGCGGACGGACGGCGGCAGGGGCCTACCCCGCCGCCGTGAGACCCGTTGCCACCGGCACCGGGTGAGCGAGGGTCTGGTAGACCACGCAGTACCGCTCGGTGAGCCTGAGCAGCGTCGCGATCTGCTCCTGGCTGGCATCGGTCTCCAGCTCAAAACCGAGCCTGATGGCGGTGAACCCGACCGGTGCGTCCTTGCTCACCCCCAGCGTCCCCCGGAAGTCCAGGTCACCCTCGGCACGGACGGTGCCCGCGGTGACCGGGATCCCCAGCGAGGTGGCCACCGCCCGCAGGGTGACCCCGGCGCAGGCCACCAGGGCCTGCAGCAGCATGTCGCCCGAGCAGGCCAGCGAGCCGTCGCCGCCGCTGGCGGGATGCAGGCCCGCCACGGCCAGCGCCTGGCCGGTCGCCACGGAGCAGCTCACGTCCTCTTCGCCGAGCCGGCCCTGCGCCCGCAGGGTGATCACCGCCCGGTGGGGGTCCTCCCGGTAGGCATCCTTCAGCGGCTGCTGCACGGCCCGTAGCCCGGCGCTGTCCACGGCCCCACCTCCTGCCCAGTGACCCGGACCGGGCAGAGCAGGAATGCCCGGCAGATCAGCGGATTCCAGGCTGGCAGGCGACCTCATCCGATGTCCACCCGTGTCCTGATGACCCCCCGGATGCGGGGCTATTTTTACCAGCAGTTACTCTCTGACTGCATTCAGTTATAGCCCCCCTTGAATTGGCGTAACTCCCCTGAACCGAAGGGATGTGCACATGCTCAAGGGGGGGTACCTGAGTGCCCGCACGCCGTTCCGGCGGGGGACGGCCCTGGGGCTGGTCCTGCTGTTCCTGCTGGCGGCCCTGCCCGCCGCTGGCGCCCTGCTGGCCGCCGGGCCGGCCACACCGGCCCGGGCGGACGAGGTCACCATCTCGCAGAATGGCCTGCGCACCGGCTGGGATCCGGCCGAGCCGGGCCTGTCCCCGGCGGTGCTGCGCAGCGGGACCTTCCGGCGGCTCTTCTCCACCCGGGTCAGCGGGCAGGTCTACGCGCAGCCGCTGGTGGCTGGCGGCATCGTCGTCGCCGCCACCGAGAACGACTGGGTGTACGGCATCGACGCCCTCACCGGCCGGGTGCACTGGCACGTCCGGCTCGGCCGCCCCTTCGACACCTCCGCGGACGGCTGCACCGACCTGGCGCCGCACGTGGGCGTCACCGGCACGCCGGTCTACGACCCGGCCAACGGGACGGTGTACGCGGTGGCGGAAACCGCCAGAAGTGGCGGGGCGAACGCGGCGTTTCACCTGTTCGGGATCAATGCCGTCACCGGGCACGTCACGTCGGTGATCCTCATCCACGGCCGGGCCAGCAACGACCACCGCGTCCGGTTCAGCGCCTTCGACCAGTTCCAGCGGCCCGGCCTGCTGCTGATGAACGGCTGGATCTACGCCGCCTTCGGATCGCACTGCGACCAGTCGCCCTACGACGGCTATGTGGCCAGCATCAATCCCACCACCCGCCGGGTGGCCCTGTGGAGCGACGAGACCGGACTGACCGATCAGATGGCCGGCATCTGGCAGGGCGGCGGCGGGGTGATGTCGGACGGGCCCGGCCGGATCTTCGTCGCCACCGGGAACGGCGTCTCCCCCGGCCCTGGCCCCGGCGACGCCCCGCCCGGCCAGCTGGCCGAATCGGTGATCCGGCTGGCGGTCGCGGGTAACGGCACGCTCACCGCCCAGGACTTTTTCAGCCCGCAGGACGCGCCGCACCTGGACGCGGGCGACATCGACTTCGGTTCCGGCGGCCCGGTCGGTCTCCCGTTCGGCTCCCGCCGCTACCCGGACCTGCTCGTGCAGTCGGGCAAGGACGGCCAGATCTTCCTGCTCAACCGGAATCACCTGGGCGGCCGTCATCTGTCCAGCAACGCGGCCGTCAGCCTGGCCGGCCCCTACGGCGCGCAGTACGGGCACCCGGCCGCGTTCGGCGACACCGCCACCGTTACCGCCGGGAACTCCCGCCGGGCCCACGACTACGTCTACTACCTGGGCCGGACCGACAACCTGCGGTGGCTGAAGCTGGCGGTGCACGGGCACCGGCCGGTCCTCACCGACGTCGCGAACAGCGCGTTCCGGTTCGGCTACAGCTCCGGGTCGCCGGTGGTCAGCTCGAACGGGACGAATCCGGCGTCGGCGGTGGTGTGGGTGGTCGGCGTCGACGGCAAGACGGGCGCGGGCGGCACCCTGGACGCCTTCCCGGGCGTGCCCCCGGCCGGCTGCCATAGCCAGTGCTCGCTGCACACCATCTGGTCCGCGGCGATCGGGCGGGCGACCAAGTTCACCGTGCCCGCCACCGACAACGGCCGGGTGTACGTGGGGACCAGGGGGCGTGTGTTCGGGTTCGGCAGCACCCGCGCCGCCCCGCTCGCCACCAGCGGCCAGGTCAGCTTCGGCCAGGCCACGGTCGGCGCGGCGGCCCGGCGGACGGTCACCGCCACCGCGCTGGCCCGGGTCACGGTGACGGGCGTCACCGTGAGCTCGGCCACCACGCCTGACCCGTTCTCGGCCGGCCCGGTCACCAAGACCACGGCCCGTGGCGGCCATCCCACCGTGGTCAGGCTGCCGGTGGTGCTGTCCCGCGGCGACCGGCTGCAGGTGCCGATGCGGTTCACGCCGCGGTCGCCGGGCGGGGTGACCGGCAGCCTGTCGTTCGCCACCCGGTCCCGGTTCGGCCCGGTAGCGGTGCCGCTGGTTGGCAACGGCATCCGGGCCGGGCTGTACGCGTCCCCGGCCGCGCTGGTCTTCACCTTCTCTACCTCCGGTGAGCCCTCCGGCGCGGTGCCGATCGGGACCCCGGCCGTGCAGACCACCGACCTCACCAACAGCGGCAGCACCACCCAGACCGTGACCAGCGTCACCGGCCCGTCCGGGCCGTTCACGGCGTCCGGTCTGCCCACGCCGGGCACCCGGATCCAGCCGGGCGGGTCGATCGTGGTGGAGGTCACCTTCGCCCCGGGCCAGCCGGGGCCGGCTTCCAGCTCGATCACCGTGGCCGGGAGCAGCGGGACGATAGCCGCGGTCACCATGTCCGGCTCGGGGCGGGCGGCGCAGAGCGCCATGACCGTCTCCCCGAGGCGCCTGCGGTTCGGGCGGGTGGCTCCGGGCAAGCGGGCGGTGGCCACCCTGACCCTCTTCAACGCCGGCAACCTGCCCGCCACCATCGAGCAGTCCACACGGCTCGCCGCACCGTACGGCACGATCTACGGGATACCAGCGGGCCTGCCCCTGAGCCCGGGCTACCGGCTGAACATCCTGGTCTCGTTTGTCCCGCGGCACCGGGGCGCGTTCGCCGCCAGCTACCGGATCGTGTGGGCCGACCGGCTCGGCACCCACAGCCTGGCCGTGCCGCTGACCGGGACGGGCACGTGAGGGGGGTCAGGCGGTGACGTCGGTGCTGCTGAACCGGGCCCAGGCGATCGAGCAGAAGATCACGATGTAGAGGCCGAACGAGAGGAGCCCGTGCAGCAGGTCGCCGGTGGCGATCGGCGAGCGCAGCAGGGAGTCGAACTTCAGCCACCAGTGGGTGGGCAGGTACGGCTGCACCACCGCGAACTGCGGGATGTTGTCGGCGACCTCGCTGATCAGCCCGATCATCAAGATGGCCGCGATGGCGCCGATGGGGTGCTCGGTGAACGTCGAGATCGCCAGCCCGATGGCGCCGAGCGCGGACAGGGCGGCGGCCACGTAGAGGGTGACGAACAGCACCCGCACCAGCCCATCCGCGAGCGGGACGGTGTTGCCGGACAGCAGCGTCACCGGACCGATCGGGAACAGGGCCGCGCCCGCCGCCAGCGACGCCACCACCACCACTGTGCACGCGGTCAGGGCGAAGATCACAATCGCGGCATACTTAACGCTGAGCAGCCTGGCCCGGCCAGCGGGGACGGTGAGCAGGTTGCGCAGTGTGCCGCTGCCCGCCTCGCCGGCCACCGAGTCGCCGGACACCACGGCCACCGTCAGCGGCAGCACCAGCGCCAGCATGATGGTGAGCGCGATGAGGGACAGGAACACCCCGTTGCCGGCCAGCTGGTCGATGAACGAGGACGCCGGCCCGCCGGCGCCCTGCGGTTTGGCCAGCCGCAGCGCGATCCCGATCAGCACCGGCAGCGCGGCGACGGCCGCCAGCAGGGCCAGGTTACGCAGCCGGCCGAAGATCAGCCGCAGCTCCGACCGGAACAGCCGCAGCCAGGCCGGCACCGGGCCGCGGGCCGCGGTGCCGGTACCCGCGCCGGCGCCGGCGAGGTCAGCCGGGCCAGCGGCCGGGACGGTGGCGGTGTCAGCCGTCGACATCGAATCCCTCTCCGGTCAGCCCGACGAACAGGTCCTCCAGGTTGGGCCGGGGCGTTTCCAGCCCGGCCACGCCAACGTCGGCCAGCACCAGCTCCCGGCAGATCTGCTCGGGCGTCTGGCTGGCCAGCAGGGCGCTGACCTCGCCATCAGCGGACTGGATGTCGGCCAGCCCGAGGCCCGCCAGCACCTTCGCGGCCGCTTCCGGCTGGGCCGTACGGACGACGATCCGGAGGCTGCCCCGGCTGCGCAGCTCCTCCAGGCTGCCCTGGAACACCAGCCGCCCGGTCCGCATCACCCCCACATGGGTGCAAATCTGCTCGACCTCGGCCAGCAGATGAGACGAGACCAGCACGGTCACGCCATCGGTGGCGATCTCCCTGATCAGGGCGCGGACCTCCCGGGTGCCCTGCGGATCCAGGCCGTTGGTGGGCTCGTCCAGGATGATCAGTTCGCGCGGCTTGAGCAGGCTGGCGGCGATCGCCAGCCGCTGCTTCATGCCCAGCGAGTAGGCCCGGTAGCGCTTCCCGGCGGCGGACAGCAGCCCGACCCGGTCCAGCGCGGCGCCGATCCGGGCGCGCGCGGTGCCCGGGTCGGCGGTCCGGTCGGCGGCATCGATCCGGGCCAGGTTGGCCCGCCCGGACAGGTAGGTGTAGAAGGCGGGCCCTTCCACCAGCGAGCCCACCCGGGGCAGTACCCTGACCGCCGCGCCCGGGATCGGCTGGCCGAGCAGCGCGACGTGGCCGTGGTCGGGGTAGATGAGCCCGAGCAGCATCCGGATCGTGGTGGTCTTCCCTGACCCGTTCGGGCCGAGGAACCCGTACACCGACCCGCGGGGAACGGCGAGGCCGAGCCCGTCCACGGCGAGCTGGCGGCGGAACCGCTTGGTCAGCTCGCGGGTCGTGACCGCGAGGCCGTCGGAGTCCACCGGCACCACGCTCACCGGAGCAGCGGCGGCGCTGCTCACCAGGGCTTCGGTGCCGCCCGTTGCCGCGCTCACCCGGCCTGCGCCGCCGCGTCGTACAGCACGGACGGCTCGACCGCGCCGACGAAGACGTGACCGTTCGTGATCAGTATGGACAGCAGGCTGGTGCTCACCAGCTGGCCGCTGCCCCAGTTGCCGTGGACGTTGGTGGCCGACTTCAGCAGGGCGTCCCAGATGGCCCCGCTGCTGATGTTCCCGCCCGGGCCGGAACCGGGCCCAGCGGCTGCCGACTGGGCCGCCTGGCCCACGGCGGCGGCCACGTTACCCCCGCTGGCCAGCCCAGTCAGCACCGAGGCGGGCAGCTCAAGGACGGATAGCCAGTCCTTGCCGATGACCTTCACCCCGGACACCGGCGGCTGCTGCGGCTGCGGGCTGGCCGGCTGGCCGGACATCTTTGAGGCCGGGTTCACCACGTTCACGGTGGCGCCGTGCGGCGGGGTGAAGTCGAACGTGCTGGCCGGCGGGGTGGCGAAGGTGACCGAGCTGAATCCCTCGGAGAAGGCGGCATTCTTCGCGCCGCGCGGGAACACCTGCACGCTGAGCACGACGCCGGGGTGGCTGGCGTCCAGCGCGATGACCACCGAGCCGATCAGCGAGCGGCCGTCCCTGGGCGCGACCACGAGCTGGTAAGCGTCCTCGCCGGCCACGGTGGTCGTGGCGCCGGTGGTGACGCTGGTGCTCGGCCCGATCGCCGTGAGCAGCTGCTGCACGGCCTGCTGGGGCGTGAGCGGGGACGGGCCCGGGCTGGGCGTGCCACCGGGGGCGGGCGCGCCGAGCGGCCCGGCCGCACCCTGCGCCGCGCTATGCGCGGGCAGGGTGATCCGGGTCACCGAGTCCGAGCTGCTCTGCCAGATCCAGGCGGTGCTGCCGTTGCGGATCACGTCGGTCTCGCCCAGCGGCACGGGCAGGGCCAGCCGGACGTGCTTGGCGTCGGCGTAGGACAGGTTGATGGTGTGCGAGCCGGTCAGCATGGACAGGACCGACGATGGGTTCGCCTGGCCGGGCAGCTGCGGGATGCCGAGGTCGGCCGTCACCACGATCTGCCCGCTCATCGGCGGCGGCGAGCCCGCGTGGGTCGCCAGCGCGGTGAGCAGCTGGGCCGGGGTACGGGCGGGCAGGGACGGCGACGCGGCGGCGGCACCGGCCGTGGCCACGGCGGTCACCACGACCAGGGCAATGAGACCGGCCGGAACCGCCCATCGTGACCGGCGCGGGACCTGCGGCACGCTCATCATGGCTACCTCACTGGCTCGGTCCGCGGCCTGGCGATGTCCGGCTCGGGTACCGGATCAGGCCCGCGAACACGACGGTTGCCGCCAGGCTATGTCAACCGGGTGAATCGGCGCGTCCCCCGCAGGGCTGCCTCTGAGTCACCCCCAGGGATGACACCCCAGCCGGACGGCCACCCGGCCAGGGGCCGTTCCTACCAGCTGCCCCAGGGCAGCACCGACGTCACCGCGACCACGGCGAACAGCAGGGTCAGGTAGGCGATCGACAGGTGGAACAGGCGCATGGGCGCCGGGTTGGAACTGGGCTGCACCGCGCCCGCACACGCTCCCTCGGCGAGCTTGGGGCCGGCCGCTGGCGCGGGGGCCGCGGCACCGTCGCTGACCCGGGCGACCCGCCGCTGCAGCCGGTGGGCCTCGGCCAGGAACCAGCCGCCCAGCCCGGCCGCGCACGCCGTGTACAGCCACCCCGCGTACGGGGCCAGCACCAGCGTGGTGGCGACCATGACGTAGGAGTAGATGAGAATCTTGCGCGCCACCACCGTGGCTGGTGCCACCACCGGCAGCATGGGCACGCTGGCCGCCGCATAGTCGTCCTTGAACTTCATGGCCAGCGCCCAGAAGTGCGGCGGCGTCCAGAAGAAGATGACGGCGAACAGGACCACCGCCGGGAGGCCGACCGTGCCGGTCACCGCCGACCAGCCGACCAGCACCGGGAAGCAGCCTGCGGCCCCGCCGATGACGATGTTGGACGGGGTCCGCCGCTTCAGCCCGAGCGTGTAGATGAAGACGTAGAACAAGATGGCGGCGTCGGCCAGCGCGGCGGACAGCCAGTTCACCAGCGTTCCCAGCAGCACCGTGGAGGCCGCGCCCAGCACGATGCCGAATACCAGCGCCTCGGCGGGCTTGATGACGGCCAGCGGCGCGGGCCTGGCCAGCGGGCGGCGCGAGGTGCGCCGCATCACCGCGTCGATGTCCCGGTCGAGGTAGCAGTTGATGGTGTTCGCGCTCCCGGCGGCGAACGCCCCACCGACCAGGGTGAGCACCAGCAGCCGGGCCGACGGCAGCCCCCGCTGCGCAAGCAGCATGGTGGGGATCGTCGTGACCAGCAGCAGCTCGATGATCCGCGGCTTGGTCAGCGCGAAGAGCGAGCGGGCGACGACCCGGGCGGAACGGCGCCCCGCGATCGCGGGGAGCACGTTCGTCGTCGCAGGGGTCACTCCGTGCCCTCCGCGCTGTCATCCTCGGCCGCGGCCTGCTCGGCCGCGGCTGGCTCGGCCGGGCCGGCCGCCGGGGCGGGGGTGGCCGCCGCGGGAGCGCCCGACGCACGCGCGGCACCAGCCCCCGCGGGCGCGAGCTCACGGTGGCCGGGCACCGCGTGCGGCCTGGTGTACAGCCAGTACAGCACCGCCGCCGCGATCAGGAACCCGCCCACGGGAATCGCGAAGGTCATAATCGAGCCGGCCAGGCTCCAGTCACTGCCTAGCGTCATGGCCAGTCCGTGCACGCCAGCCTCCTGTGAATCAATTTACGGATCATCTCAGCCCCGGCCGGGCGGCCCAGGCTGACTTGCGCGGCTCGAGCAGCCGGTCGAGACCGGCGGCCGAACCCGCGGATTCCTCATCATCGCTCAGCCATCTGATGCACAGCGCCACAGCCAGCACGCCGAGCGGCACCAGCGGGATCATCCACAGCACCGCGCCGCCCACCTGCTGGTCGGACACGACGCTCAGGGTGTGGTGCCGGAAGCCGAGGTAGGCCGGATACACCAGGGTCGGGCCGAACACCCGGATGAGCCCAAGCGCCGTACCGGCCGCGGCCGTGGCGAACAGCAGCGGAATCCGGCGCAACGCCTCCAGCCGTGGGCTGAAGGGCCGGGATCCGACCAGCTGGAGCCAGAGCATGATGCCCAGGCCCAGATAGGTGACCACCTCGGCGGCGTAGATCAGCGGGTTGCCCAGGGCCGAGTCGAACGGCCCCGGCAGGTGCCACACCCACCAGCCGACGCTGAACAGCACCGTGACCACGACCGGGAGCATCGGCCAGCGCCGCGGCCTATCGCTGTCAGCCACGCCGGCCGCTGGTGACCCGGCGCGCCCCGATCCCAGCCACTCCAGCACCCCGCCCAGGCCCAGCCCCCGGGCCAGCGGCAGCCACGGGGCGCCCAGCACGATCAGCGCCGGGGCGATGAAGGCCAGCAGCACGTCCTGGATGTTACGGACCCAGACGAAGCGGTAGGACCAGTACCCCAGCGGGGAGACCAGCGCGAGCAGCGCGACGAGCAGCCCAAGCTGGAAGGCCACCGCCTCGGCGGCTGGGACGGCCGGGCGGGGCTTACCCGGCCGCCTGGCGCTGGTGGCCGCGCCGCTCATCCCGATCAGATGGGCGGCCGCGGCCACCAGGTAGGTGACCAGGACGACCAGGTTGGCCGACCAGTGCGAGACAACCATGTTCATGACGGTTGTGGCCTCCGGCCGGCTGACATGGCCCTCCGGACGAGCCGCTCCTTTCTGCTCAGAGCAGGTAGAACAGCACCCAGAAGACGATGCCGACGATGGCCAGGTAGTTCCAGGTGATGGTGAACGCGCTCAGGTTTGACTGGAACCGCTGGACCGCGAAGGCCTCGGCGAAGGTGGGTGGCTGCTCCACAAAGGAGATGGTCGGGATGGACCGGACCCGCATCACCAGCGTTTCCAGCCATACCATCGCGCACAGCACGATCGTCAGGTACACGGGATAGGTCGAGACGAAGACGCTGGAGTATCCCGAGCTGCCCGGCGAGAACGGCAGGTTGATCAGCATGATGATGATCAGTGCCACGGCCACCAGCCCGAGCAGCAGCGCCACCAGGGCACCAGCCTGCCAGGCCTGCTTGTTGCCCGCCTTGATCCGCTGCAGCACGACCATCTGAACCACCGCGCTGACCACGATCAGCGCGATGACGACCGTGCCCATCGCCACCGACGGCTTGACAAAGCCGGAACCGTGCCACCGGCCGCTTGAGTTCACCGAGCGCAGGAAGAAGTAGGCGAACACGAACGCGCCAAACAGGAACGACAGCCCGCCGATGGCCAGCCGGGATCCGGTCCAGGCCGCGTTGAGCGCGGCCTCGTGGTAGAAACCGGCTTCCTCGGCTTCGCGGTCGAGGCCGCCCTGGGATGTCGTGGTTGGTTCGGCCATGGTCATGCCTCCAGTCCTGCGCCGGCGTAGGCCGCGGCGACCACACCCACCGGCGGGTTCAGGTCGGCCATGACCGGGGGCGCGTCCTTGACGCCGTAGTCATACGACCCGGAGAGGACCACCGGGATGAACTTGAAGTTCTCCGGTGGCGGTGGCGAGGAGACCTGCCATTCCAGGCCACGCGCCTCCCACGGGTTGGCCGCCGCCTTCACCCGCCAGAACAGCGTCGACCAGATGAAGTTGTACAGGAAGATGAGCATCGACCCACCCAGCAGGAAGGCCGAGACCGATGCCCAGTCGTTGAGCGGCTGCAGGTTCGTCGCGTACTCGAACACCCGCCTCGGCATGCCCGCCAGGCCAAGGGCGAACATCGGCAGGAACGTCGAGTTGAAGAAGATGAACATCGTCCAGAAGTGGATCTTGCCCAGCCGCTCGTTCAGCTCGATGCCCAGCATCTTGGGCACCCAGTAGTAGATGCCGCCGAAGAACGCGAAGATCAGGCCGCCCATGATCGTGTAGTGGAAGTGGCCCATCACGAAGAAGCTGCCGTGCTCGGTCACGTCCGCCGGGACGTCGGACAGGAACACCCCGGTGATCCCGCCGATCAGGAAGTTGAAGTACATCCCCAGGGCGAACAGCATCGGGACGGAGAATATGACCTTCGCCTTCCAGAACGTGCCCAGCGCCACCAGGTAGATGAACCCGGTCGGGATCGAGATCAGCTCGGTGGTGAGCATGTACAGCGGCCGCATGTCCGGGTTGATCCCGCTGTCGAACAGGTGGTGCTGCCAGACGAACCAGCTCAGCAGGGCCACGCCGAACATGCCCGCGGCGCCCACCTTGTAGGCGAACAGCGGCTTGCGGCAGAACACCGGGAGGATCTCCGAGACCACCCCAAACCCCGGCAGCGCCAGGATGTAGACCTCGGGGTGGCCGAAGAACCAGAACAGGTTCTCGTACAGGTAACTGCTGCCACCAAGAGAGTTGACGTAGTTCGCCGTCTGCCAGGTCCGGTCCATGACCATCAGGTACAGGCCGGCCACCAGCACCGGCACCGCCAGCACCTGCAGGAACGAGACCGTGAACATCGACCACACGAACATGGGCAGACGGCTCCACCGCATGCCGGGCGCCCGGTAGTTGATGTAGGTCACGATGATGTTGAACCCGGCCAGGATCATGGAGATGCCCATGAGGCTGAAGGCCACCGCGTAGGCGTCCATGCCCGACGTGGCCTGGTCGCTCAGCGGCTCATAGCCGGTCCAGCCGGTGGGGAACCCGCCGAACAGCACACCCGACAGCAGGATCACGTACGCGGCCGGGGTGAGCCAGAACCCCAGCGCCTCGATCCGCGGGAACGCCATCCGCTTCGAACCGATCATGATCGGGGCGAAGTACTGGCCGAACGGGCCGAGCACGACCGACGACATCATCATCATCATCATGGTCGAGTGCTCGCCCACCACCATCAGGTACTGGCTAGCGCTCAGCACGTGGTAGGTCGGAGACAGCAGTTCGGTCCTGATCGCCATCGCGAACAGGCCGCCGGTCAGGAAGTAGGTGATCATCCCGACCAGGTACTGGATGCCGACCACCTTGTGGTCGAGGGTGTACCTGAAGTACCTGGCCAGGCTGGTGTCGTCCGCCTCGTCGCCGGAATGGGAGATCGGGCGGCCGAGCATCTGCCGGCCCAGGTCGTTGAAGACGCCGAGCCCGATAAGCCAGCCGAGGATGAGGAAGAGGTAGCCGAGGACGATCGCCATGTCGTTGTCGTTGGAGTGAGTGACCTGCTGGTAGCCGGCGCCAAGGAAGTTGCCGAGGAGGTGCCCGAACAGGTACCCGATGACCGCGCCGATGAGCGCGGTATGCCACGCGGGGCGGAGCCACCAGGGCCGCGCGCTGCGTGGGGCCCGGGGCTCGCCTCCGCCGGGGGCCTGAGCGCTTTCCGGCTGGATTTCGATGGCCATCTGCGTTACCTCACTACCTTCCGCCGCGTCATGGCTGCTCAGGATCGTTCGGGTTGTAGAAGCCGCCGCCCGCGCCGGTGAGCCCGAGCTGGACGAGGACCTTGCCCAGCGTGGGAACCACGGTCGGGTCGTAGGTCAGGGCGTAGGCCGGCAGCGCCGCGGTGATCTTGGCCAGCTGCGTTTCCGTCTGCTGCGCCCAGGCCTGGAAGCCGGACACCGACATGACCTGGCCGTAGTCGTACATGGCGCCGTGCCACAGCCCGCACAGCTCGTCACAGCGCACCGTGAAGCTCCCGGTGTGCTGGGGCGTGGTGTAGGCGACGTTGTTCACGCCGGGGTTCGCGTCGGCCTTAACGCCGAGCTGGTAGGCCCAGAAGTCGTGGATGACGTCGAGCGAGGTGACGTTGAACTGCACGGCCTCATTCACCGGCAGCACCAGCTGGGTGGTCTCCATCCCGCCGTACTGCGGGTACCGGTAGGTGAAGGCCCACTGCTGGGCGATGACCTGCACCTGGAGGATGTTGGAGGTGTTCGGCTTCCAGATCGGCTGCGGGCCCTCGCCGCCGCCCGCGCCGGCCGGGGCGATCAGCTCGTAGGTGCCATACACCGCGAGCGCGAGCACGATCGTGCTGGTCACGACGATCCAGCTGAGCTGGACCCTCGTGTTGCCGTGGATCGGCGGGCCGTCGGTATCGTCGCCTTCCTTCGCCCGCCAGAACGTCACCGCGTACCCGAAGTAGATCAGCACGCCGAGCACGACCGGGGTCGCGATCGTGCCGAGGACGGCCAGGTCCTGCTGCTGGCCCGAGGCCGAGCTCGACATGGCGCCCGGCGGCAGGTGCGGACCCCAGACGAAGTAGACGAGCACGCAGCCAATGACGCTCGCCACGACCCAGACGATCGCCAGCCGCAGGCCGTCCCGCCGCTCGGCGGGTGGCCCGGACGGACTCGCCGATTCCTCGGCCATCAGGCATCCACCTCCATTTGCCCGCTCATGTAACCCGGCGTTCCCATCGGGCCGCCGTTTCCGTCCAGGTAGCCCAGGCCGCACGGGATGATGCACTGCCAGCGGAACGTCCCGCCCACGGCCGGGGTCATGAAGCTGAACGTGACCACGTTGTGCGGGCCGTCCGCGGGAGCGCACGGCGACGTGGCGCACAGGTTCTGGTTTGCCTTCAGCGTCGTCGGCGAGGCGAGCGGCACGTTGATACCCAGGGCCGGCATCGTGAACGTGTGCGCGACTCCGCACACCTGCCACGAGTTAAGGAACGAAACCGGCGTGCCGTTGACGTACTCGACGCCGCCCATCGTGCCGGTGATATGCCCCCAGACCGGGTTACGCAGCGGGGTGCAGCCGTCGAATTCGTAGATGGTCATGTTGACCTTGGTGTTGGCGGGCACCGCGAAGTAGGTGGTGTGCACCCACTGCTTGGTCTGCGGGTCCTGGATGAAGTACGTGACCCAGGCCGGCTTGTTGGTCACCGTGGCCTGCGCGTCGGTCTGCAGTACGACGTTCACCTGACCGCCGCTGGCGTACGGCGTGTAGTCCTCGACCGGCGGGGCGGCGAGGATGATGTGGATGACGACGAAGATC
>DATDGI010000169.1:0-12610 GCA_036522155.1 Streptosporangiaceae bacterium | reverse complement strand
GGACAGCGCGCGCAGCTCGTCACCTGACACCTCGCCGCCGACCACCCGGCGCAGGTTGCCCTCCAGTACCTGGACCCCCGTCCCCCGGCGGCGCCAGGCCAGGTCGGCTGCAAACCGGAAACCCCGCCGGGCCCATGACCCGGGCAGCCGGCACACCACAGACCAGCCGAGACCATACCCGGCATCGGCCAGCCTGTCCCTCACCCCGGGCACCCGTCACCTCCTGAAGCGGATCCCTGGTCGGCCCCCGTCGCGCGGCTGTGCCAGCGGACCGCGGGCCCGGCCTGGCGCCATGATCGCGGTTCCAGCCCACCGGCCGGGCGGCGGGGCCCAGCTTGACACGGCCCGCCGGGCAGAGGGCTGGGCTTGCCGCCGTGACCGCGCCCAGTCTTAACCGAACATGAACGGCCCAGGCTGAACGGCGGAAGAACGAACCACGGCGGCGCTGCGTTACCGAGTGTGTAAGCAGCATCCAGCTGCCTTCTTGAACGGAGACCTGTCATGCGTAGCCGATGGTGGGTGAGCGCCACCCTCACTATCCCCCTCGTCCTGCTTGCCGCGTGCGGCAGCAGCTCGTCCGGTAGCGCCCCGAGCAGCTCGGGCAGCTCCGCGCCAAGCTCGTCCTCCGGGCTGAAGACGGCGAAGACCAGCATGGGAACCGTGCTGACCAACGCGAAGGGCTTCACGCTGTACTGGTTCTCCCTCGACACCTCGGCCATCTCAAAATGCGGCGGGGCATGCGCGGCCGCATGGCCGCCGGTGGCCGGCCCGGTCAGCGCCGCATCTGGCGTGTCGCTGTCCGGCAAGCTCGCCACCATCACCCGGTCCGACGGTTCCAAGCAGGAAACCTACAACGGTCACCCGCTGTACACCTTCTCGGGCGACAGCGGTCCCGGCAAGACCGGCGGCAACGGCATCAGCGGCTTCGGCGGGACGTGGCACGCGGTGACCACCTCCGGCGCCGTGGCGCCGGCGTCGAGCCCGTCGAGCGGCGGAGGCGGCTACGGCTACTGACGGCCGCCGGTGATTGCCGCGATCTCGCGCCGGCCAGGTCGCTCGGTGGGAGGCAACCCTGCGCCGAGGTCTTGCCAACGTTACAAACGCATGCGCAGGCTTGGTCACGTCGAGTGCTCAGGGGGAGCCATGCGTAAACGCAGCCCGTCGAGCGCAACCGCGCAGTCCGCCATCCCTGATCTCACGCTCATGGACACCTGCGATCAGTGCGGCGCAGCCGCGTGCGTGCGCGTGGCCGTGACTGACGCACAGCACCTTGACTTCTGTGGCCACCATTACGCCGAGCACGCGATGACGCTGTTGGCGGCAGGATACCGGGTGCTGGATCGGCGCGGCTTGGTCGGCAGCGTTTGAATATGCAGGGGCCCGGAACGCAAACCATCTACGCGACTACCTGATAAACCGTTAGGCGTCAAAGACTGCGCCGAGGCACTCAATAGGCACTCCTGGCGTGCCTCGCAGCAGCCACCAGGCGGACGGCTCTCCGGTCTTTACCCCCCTTGTGGCCGGGGAGGCACATCATCTCGCTGCCATGTACGCGCCGGCGCTGTGGGCAGGCCGCGCCCGCTCCATGCCTTCTCCACCTCGGGTGGCAGGAACCTCAGCACCCGGCCCGGGCGCTGCCCCGGGTGATCACGTCCGGGTTCTGGCCGCGGGCCCTGCCCTCTCCGCAGGAGGGGCAGCGTACCCACGCCCGGGGATGACCCATGACCGTAATGGCGGTTGAATAGTCCCGAAGGTTGGGTGGGTGTCACGTGATCGCTGCGTACATTCTGATCCAGACCGAAGCCGGCAAGGCGGCCGTCGTGGCTGCCGCTCCGGGCTGGCCGGGCGTCGCGGAGACGGCGAGCGTGGCCGGGCCCTGCGGCGTCATTGCGCGGGCACAGGCGCGGGACATCGACAAGCTGGCCAGGCTGGCAGCCTGCCGGGTCCAGGTCCTCGGCGGCGTGACGCGGACGATGCGCTGCCCTGTGGTGCATCTGTAGGAGACCCGATCGCTGTGGACCACCACACCACCATCCACGAAGTGGGTGAGGGCGGCGTCCAGGCGGTCTGCTCATGCGGGTGGCGCAGTCCGGTGTTCGGCGCGGACAAGACGGCCGGCACGATGGACCCACTGCAGCGCGCGGCCGAGGCTGGCGATCTGCACGAGTGGGAGATGTCTCTGCCATAGGCGGCGCCACGTGCCGGGCGTAACGTCCGAGGCCTTCTGGACGCGATGGCTCAGGGACAGCGCTGATGATTCCACATCCCTGACATGGGTGGCTCATTGACCGGCTCGCGGGCCGCTGGCCCGGCAGCAGGCCGGTCTATGAATGCAGGCGGCCGGCAGCCGCCTTCCCTACGCAGACGCCTCGTCGCCGCCACGATCCGGCGACGGCGACAGGCGGCATAACGCAGGTCGGCCAGCTCGTCTCTGCATAACGTTCGTTCGGCGCGGCGCACACCGATCACCTGAGCGCGGCTGTACCCGCACCTATCGGCGGCGATGCGCGCCTGGCGGCGCCGAACCCCCTCACGCAGCGTGAGATGAAACGCCGGGACTCCTGACTGCGGGGTGCGCCGGCTCGGAAGTCCCGGCCCACGCTCGCTTACATCCCCGACGCTGCCCAGCCGGCCCAGCGTTCGGCCAGGATGTGGATCACCGGGCCATCCGGAGGGCTGGCGCGGTATTGCGGGTAACGTCCGGCCAACAGGCGCAGCGGCCGGGCCAGCTCGCCCGGCTCGGCCAGGATCGACGCGTGACCGTCCGCCCGCACCCACCACAGGCTGATCCAGTCCTGCTCGTAATGGTCGGCGAGCACGGCGACCCGGGGATTGCCCGCGATGTTGCGCAACCGCCGCAACTGCCGGGACGACTTGGGCTTGGCGTCCACCGCGGTGTAGATGTCGTCGCCATCGACCGCGAACGTAACCGGGACGATATGAGGCTGGCCGTCTGGCCCAACTGTGGCCAGCCTGGCCACCGGCACGCTGGCGAACCGCTGCCGTGCCTCGTGCCCTGAAAGTCTCAGGCTCGCGCCCCGGTGGAGTCCACCCGGCTCACTGTAACCAACCCGGTAACGGTCCAGTTGCGGCTCCGTCACCGCTGGGCTCGCTGACCCTCGATTGGCCTCGGGAGCCTGGAACAGTGGCTCGGGGTTCGCGGTCTGGCCGGGCCTTGGGTGGCCGGGCGTGCAGCCCTGCGGTAACAAGCCCTGCCCGCGGCTTGCCCCCCGCAGATCCAGGGGCCGGTGAGCCCGGTGCCCTGCTGCGCCTGGCCGCCGATCATGCCCGGGCCTGGGACCTGGCGCCGGTCCTGACAGCCTGACCCGCTGCGCTGGCAGCCGCAACACAGCACCACCATCCTGGCAGGCCCTGTTGTACGGAATTCAGGGCGGCCGCTCAACCCGCATCCGCAGCGTTGACCGCCCGTTCCCGCCTGCAGATACGCCAGTTCGGAACGCAGCTGAGGCACCATGCTGACGATCGAGCTGCCGTCCATAACGGCGACTCGGCGCGCGTTCTCCCTGATCGTCTCCTCCATCACTTGGCGTGATGCATCGTCGGTCTTGGCCCGCAGGGCTCCTGGCTGCCGGATGTCATGGAGGGCACTCAGGTGCCCGCGGGTTTTCGCTGCGCGGTGCGGTAGAGGTCGATCAGTTCGCCGGTGGTGGTGGCGTCCTGCGGGGCCTTGTCGTCGCGCCATCGCCCGGTGAACCGCGGGAACCGCATCGCCAGCCCGGCCTGATCCTTCACCTGCCCCCAGCCGGCGGTGTAGGTCGGTGAGAGGGTCAGCTCGGCGCTGAGTATCTCCAGCACGAGCCCGGGCTCGAACCACACGTCGGGCTGCTGGCGTGCGTCGACCCGGGCGGGCCGCTCCGGGCGGACCAGCGGCGCCAGCCGGGCGGGCAGGGCAGCCAGGTCGGCGTCGGAGAAGCCGGTGCCGCACTTGGTCACCGCGCGGAAGACCTCGGCGTCCGGGTCGTAGGCGGCCAGCAGCAGCGCGCCGTAGACGCCGCGGCGGCGGCCACGCCCAGCGAACGCACCGACGACAACCAGGTCGACGGTGTCGGACAACTCGGTGCGGTAGTCCCGCTTGAGCTTGATCCACAGCCAGCCGCGCGCGCCGGCCTGGTACAGCGCGGCCGGGCTCACCGACTTGCACACCAGCCCCTCGCAGCCGTCGGTGACCGCCTGCTCGAACGCCGCCTCCAGGGCGGCCGGGGTGGCGACCTGGGTGGCGGTGGTGAGCCGCAGCTGAGGCGAGACGGTGATCGCCGCGGCCAGGGCGGCCCGCCGCTGCGGATAGGACAGCCTGGTCAGGTCCTGACCGTCGGCGAACAGCAGCTCGAAACAGAACAGAGCCACCGGCACGTCGCGCACCGCGTCAGAGATGCCGTACTTGCGGCGCCGGAACATGACCTCACCGAACGGGCGCAGCTCCCCCGCGGACGCATCGAACGCGACGACTTCCCCCTCGACGATCGCCTCGGCCGGGCCCAGCCCTACGGCGAGGGCCTCGATGACGTCGGGGAACTGGGTGGCCACCCGCTCCAGCCGCCGGGTGAACAACTCGATCGCCCCGTCGGCAGTGCGGTGCGCCTGGACCCGGACACCGTCATATTTGTACTCGGCCGCACACCGGCCGCCCAGCTTAGCCAGGATCTCCGCGCCGTCGGACAGCCGCTGGGCCAGCATGGCCCGCACCGGGTTACCCGGGCGCACCTGGAGCTGCTCGACCGCCTCCAGCCCGCCACCGGTGAGAGTGGCGGCGACCCGGCCCAGGTCGCAGCAGATGTTGTAGGCGCGTTCCAGCACCGGCCGGGCGGCCAGCCCACCGGCGTGCACCTGCGCGAGCGCGTCCAAGATGGTGGGCGTGCCGATCCCCAGCCGCAACCCGCCGGTGACCAGGCGCAGCAGGTAGCGGGCCTCCAGCGGGGTGGCCTGGCCGAGCAGCCCGGCCAGCAGCTCCAGCTTGCGGCCCTGCGAGCCCTGGCCCTTGGCCTCGGCGATCCGGTGCAGGGTGCCGACCACGGCCGTGACCTGCAAGCTGGCGGACCGACCGACCGCGGTCACGGTCAGCAGCTGCTCGGCGGCCGCTCCGAGGTCGCCGGTCTCCCGCACACTCGCGGCCACCTGCCCGGGGCCAGTGCCGGTGGCGTTGGCGACCGCGCGGACGGCGAGCTTCTCCGCCAGGCCCAGGTCCACCCCGGCGAACTCCGGCGCGATCAGGCCCTGGCACAGGTAACAGACCACCGGCAGCAGCCCGGCCGGAGTCGCCGCCAGCAGGGCGGCCAGACGCCCGGTCAGCGCCAGCCGGCCGCCGGTCCGCTCCAGATCGCGATAGGCCTCGGCGACGACCTCATACTTCACAGCGCACCCTTCACTTCGCTCGGTCATGGCACGCCGCGTTTCGCAGCCCCGCACCCGATGTCTGCGCAGCGCCCCTGGCACAGCACAACTGGTGCCGCTGTACCCGGCGCGGAACCCCGGTTAACGCCAGCCGCTCGGTATTGGCGAACACAGGCACGGTGGGAACGAGGGCAGCGGATACGGCCGTGATGGTCATCGGGGACCTCCAGGGCCGGACTGAGACCCGGAGGCTGGGCCAGCCGTGGCCCCAGCAAATGACGAGGACCCTCACAGCAAGACGACCGCGGCGATCACACCAGGTCACGGTCCGGGATTTGCGAGTTGGTCGCCGGCCGGCCGCGACGCTATAGGCGCTCAGATCGCCCCGGTTCTGAGCAGTTCCGCGACCCGGCCACTCAGGATCCGGGTCGAGTCCAGCCACCCGACCCGCTCCGCGGCTTGGCTGTACTTGCCGGCGGCGGTTGCCTAGGTCCAAGTGATCGTTGACGGGGCAACGATTAGTCGGAGTCGGATACTTGCCGACGGCGGTTCGGCCATGATGAAAGGCTATGTTTTCGGGTGTGACACATCTGCACGACATCGGTCTGTGGGCGCGCGGCAGCGGGCTGGAGATCGTGCTGCTCCTGACCGGTGCGATACTGCTGACACGTTTCGCCACCTGGCTGGGCGGGAGGATCACGGACCGGATCGACGCCAACGCCCGGGAGACGGACGCACTTGTCCGCTCGGAGGCGTCGAAACACCGGCACGCACTGGCGTCGGTGATCACCTGGGTCACTCTGGTGGTCATCTACTGCGTGACCGGCGTGGCCATCCTGGCGCGCCTGGGTATCCCCGTGACGAGCCTGATCGCCCCTGCCGCCGTGGCGGCTGTAGCGCTGGGGTTCGGTGCCCAGCGCATCGTCCAGGACATCCTGGCCGGCTTCTTCATCATCACCGAGCGCCAGTACGGTTTCGGGGACCTCATCCGCCTTTCGGTGCCGAGCCTGCCCGACCCTGCGATCGGGACCGTCGAGGACGTCACCCTGCGGGTGACCACGGTGCGCACAGCCGACGGCGAGGTGGTCATCACCCCCAACGGCCAGATCACCCAGGTGACCAATCTGTCGCGCGACTGGGCACGTGCCGTGGTGGACGTGCCGGTGCCCGCTGCCGTGGACGTCAACCGGATCAGTGACCTGCTGCGGCTGATCGGAGAGGAGGCGTACAAAGAGCGGGAACTGCGCAGTCTGCTGCTGGACCCCCCGGCCGTCATGGGTGTGCAGAGCATCGACGTGGACCACTTCCAGGTCCGCCTGGTCGCCAGGACGCTGCCCGGCAAGCAGTTCGACGTCGGGCGGATGCTGCGGGCCCGGATCGCGGCTGGACTCCGGCGCGAGGGCATCAACCTGCCGACCGCTCTGGAAACCGCAGAACCGACAGGCACCGACTGATGCGACGGGTGCGGACCTCCACCTGGGTCCTGACCGCTGTTTTCCTGGCCGCCTTGGCGGCCTACGTGCTGGTCGGGCCTCAACCGGCCGCAACCGTCTCCCCGACGCCGGCGCAACCCACAGCCCCGCCCAGGGCGGTGCCCTCCACATCACGGTCAGCGACCACGGCACGACCAACTGCGCGAATCACGCCAGCGAGTCCGGCGTCCAAGACCACTACCCCGCACCCGAGCGTCGTTCCGACCACATCACCCTCCTCGGTAGTGACGCCAGCCCCATCAGCCACCGGCGCCACGCCCTCTTAGAGCCTGTTCGGAGCGGGTTATTGACCTGTCACGGGGTGGCGCGTGTCCTCATCAGAGCCGGCGGGCGGCAGCTCAGCCGCTGCAGCCGTTCGAGCAACGGTCCAGCCTCGACAACCTTCTCCGGATCCAGGCCAGCGTTCTTGAGTATGCGAACGGGCTCGCCGGCGCGACAGAACGTTCGTTCGCGAGCGCCGTCGGCGGCCATGGTGGCTGACCACCAGGCCGCGCATTAGGCGGCTACGGTACTCCCGGAAATCGGCCTCGCGGGGCCCGAGCGACCACGGCCAGTGATAGGTCAGCCCTCCGATGGGGCAGTCGGGCGGGACCGTTGGCGGCAGCGATCCCAATGACCCGCGGCTGGATCCCGGGCGGCGGTGTCACGCAGGGCCAGCATCTTCTTTCGCCCAAGAAGATGCTGGCTGCCGGGTCACCACGACGGCCGATCGCGGCCTAGGGTGGATAGAGCAAGGCAGGGTCGGCGGGTCCGCGGAAGGAGGCGCGATGAACGCGCAGCAGCGGGTCGGCGCAGCTGCCGACCTCCCGCCCGGCAAGGTGGTGGGCGTGGGGCGTTATGCCGTCGGGAATGCCGGTGGGCGCTACTTCGCGGTCACGCGCCGGTGCCGCCACCTCGGCGCTGACTTGGCTGGTGGCAGTATCGATGAGGACGGCTGCCTGGTGTGCCCCTGGCACCACTCGGCCTACGACGTCGGGACCGGCCGGATGGTCCGGGGACCGCAGGGGGTCTTCGCCAAGGTGCCCGGCCTTGACTTGGGGTACCTCATGCTCACTCGGGTACTGCCACTGGGGCGGGCGCCGGTGACCGAGCGCGACGGTGAGCTCTACATCGGTGGCTGAGCCCCGCTGCCCGGCCACCCCGCGGCAAAGGCTGGCGTGTCGCCGGGTCGCGGTGAGGGTTATCGGTCTGTGCCGGAGCTGGCCGCCCGGGTCGTCCAGGGCGGCTGTGGCCTCATCTTCCTCGCAGGCGGGGTAGGTCCGGTAGTAGCAGCCCAGCCGCCAGGCGGTGGTCAGGTAGGCGATCCGCTTCCTGGAGCACTAGCCCAGCCCGGGGACTTGCCTGACGGCTGGCGCCAGCTCACCCGCCGTCAAGCGGGTGCGGGCTGCCAGTTCCCGGTCAACGCGCCGAATGCACCGGGCGGTCTCGCTGCTGCGCCGTATCGGCCAGGCGCTCGGCGAGCAGCTGCTCGAGCTCGGCGCGCGTGCGGCGCCGCAGCAGCAAGGCCATGCACCGGTCGCGCTCGGTCTGTCCGCTGCCGGGATCGGTACTGCCGACTGGCCGCGCGGGGGCCCCGCACCGGCATCCCCAGGTAGCGGGTGGTTCGATACCGGCCGCGAGCGCGACGGTGAATGCGTGCCCGCGGGCGCACCGATACGCCGCTGGCTGGCGGGAAGCCGGCCGGGCGCCCGGCCGCTCGGCAATTCCAGTGCCCGCGCCTGGCATCGACCGCCACTGCCGGGCAATGATCATGAACTCACCGAGCCCGGCCAAGTGAGCCCGGGGCCTGCCCTGCGGGAGGCCAGAGCGGGACGGCATGTGCCGAGCCCAGCTGCTCGCCACGCGGTGAAGCGACCACCCGCCCGTGTGGCTGCGTAAATCATGACGCGTCACCTCGCCCGTCGGCGGCTGGGTCACTCTCGAGCGTCCTGCTGCGGGAAAGAGCCCTGATCTGGCGAGGGTAGCACCGAGCGCCCTGGCGGCCATGACGTCATGCCCCGTCGCAGTGACCTTGCCTTGCGCCACACCCACGTCACACGGCGCCCATGAGGGCCCCTGGTCTGTCGTGCGGGTGAACAGTGTGTGAACTGGGCAAGGCGAGCGCATGATGTCGCTAGCAGGCCCAGCGCGGGAAGTGCCCGGAGGTGACGGTGGGCGGCCATTTCGAGCGGGTAGCCGTCGTCTACGAATCGCTGCGCACCACCGATGAGGCGCCGGTGCGCAGGATCGGCCAGCTCCTGCCTGACCGCCCCGTCACCGGCCTGGATATCGGCTGCGGGACGGGCCGGTACACGCGGCTGCTGCGCGCCCTGCTGGCGGAGGGCTCGCTGCTGGTCGCCAGCGACGTCTCGGCGGCGATGCTGGCACAGCTCAAGGCCGCCAACCGCGGCCACGCCCCTGGGGTGGTGCCGCTGCTGGCAGCCGCCGAAGAGCTGCCGTTGCGGGCCGCCAGCCTCGATGTGGTCACCGCGTTCAACTGCGTGCACCACTTCGACCTCGGCCGCTTCCTGATCGCCGTCGCCCGGGTGCTGGCGCCCGGCGGCCAGCTGTTCATCTACACCCGCACCCCGCAGCAGAACGCGCGGACGATCTGGGGCCGCTACTTCCCGGGTTTCACCGAGCACGAGCAGCGCCTGCACAGCCGGGCCGCGATCCGGGACGCCGTCAGGCGGACCGGCGGGCTCGAGATGGCCGCAACCCAGACCTTCCAGCATCCGCGCACGAGCACAGCCGGGCGGCTCAGGGCCCAGGCCGAGGGATGCCACTACTCGACCTTCTCCCTTTACACCCCAGAGGAGTTGCGCGCCTCCATCGCAACCTTCCTGGCCCGCCTGCCCGGCCCCGAGGTCTGCTGGGTTGACGAGCACCTCCTGGTCGTCGCCGGCGCAAGCCGCCACAACCAGCTGGAGCCTGACGGTCCGGGCAGCGGGGCGAGCCGGGCGATCAAGGATCAGGCCCTCCAGATCACCGGCCGGGCGCGCCGGTGACGCTCCCAAGAGGCATCCTGCCGCCGCACGCAGCCCTATGTGCCCAGCCGATTGCTGGCGACGACCTCCGGCAGAGCGCCCAGATCGGCGGCTCGGCGGGCGTTCTCCCTGAACTTCTTCTTGACAAGCGTGATGCCGTCCGTCGACGTAACTGGGTCCGGGCCCAGGGCCGATCAGCCCGCACGTCCGCCCGGCGGGAGACGCTGCCTAGGTAACCGGCCGCGTGAGAACTTGATCACGGAATGCGCGCGCGGGGAGCTGGATCGCCATGTCCGCCGAAAGCGGGAAGACTGCGAAAGCCATGCTGGGGTTCGCCGGCTCAGCCTGCGGTGGCCTTTGGCGGCAACTGCCGGTGCATGGGCAGGGGGTTTCGGGGTTAACGTGACGGCTCAGCGGCCATCTGAGCTTGATTGCACGGGCGAGGACCTCTGGTGTGCGATGCGCTGGCTGAGCCGGTCACCCGGGGTCGTCATAGCGGACGGGGGTGGAGAACCGGGGGTCCTGGTGGCGGGCCCAGTACCGGTCGCGCAGCAGTGTGGTCCGCGGCCCGGGGGTGCCCGGGCCGACCGGCTGGCCATCGATGAGGGTCACCGGCATGATCCCGCCGGCTGTGGAGGTGATCAGCACCTCGGCGGCCCGGCGCAGGTCGCCGGCGGTCAGCCTCCCCTCCTGCACCAGTTCCCCGGCGTCGCTGGCGAGTTCGATGACCGAGCGGCGGGTCACCCCTGCCAGGGTCCCGCTGGCCGGGGTCAGCCACCGCCCGTCGACGTGGGCGAACACGTTGAACCCCGGCCCCTCGGTGATCGCACCGGACAGATCACGCAGCACCACCAGCTGGGCACCGTGGTCGTAGGCGTCCAGCTGCGCCACCTCCAGGTCGAGCCAGTGATAGTTCTTCACCGCAGGGTCCACGCTGCGCGGCGGGATGCGGGTCACCTGGCTGATCCACAAGCTCGCACCCGTGGCCTGCTGCTGCGGGGCGCTGATCCAGACGAACGGCACGGCGTAGCAGTAGAAGGTGCACCGGGCCGTCCGCAGATCCCGGCTGCCGGCCGCCAGGCGGCCGCGGGTACAGGTCATCGACACATACGCCTCGCGCAGCCCGGTATGGCGGACGCACCCGTGCAGGATGGCCTCCATCTGGGCCCGGTCGTGCCCCGGATCGAGCCGCAGCCGCGCGAGGCTCGCGGCGAACCGGTCCAGGTGGGCGTCCAGCCGGTAGAACCGCCCCTGCCAGACGTGTACCACGTCATAGGCGGCGTCCGAGCGGGTGACACCCAGATCGAGCACCGAGATTTTCGCCTCCCCGACCGGGCAGTACCTCCCCTCGATCCAGGCCGCTCCCCCCGGCCACAGTCCCCGCGCCGCCGCCTCACTTGCCCCCGCATGGGTCATCGATTCCTCCATGTGCCATCGGCGATGCCGGGACGCTCCGGCGGCCAGCCCAGCCACGGCGCCCAGACGCGGCGCCACCGCCCCAGCCGGACGGCCGAGCCCTGGAGGGTGGCCACCTGCAGCCGCCTAGCTGAGCAGGCTACGGGCGTGTCAACGGCAACCGAAAGCTGACCAGTAGCCGGCAAGTGAAAACTGACCACCTTCGGGTTCATGGTTCGTCGGCCGGGGCCGCGGGGATGCGGCCGAGGTCTCTGTCTTTGAGCCGGTAGCTGTCGCCTTTGAGGACCACCAGCGGAACGCAAACGGTCTTGGCTTGACACGGCTGGTGGTGTTGCTGGCGACGGCGCGGGACGCGCCGGCCGGGGACGGGTGGGGTCGGGGTCTGGCGGGTCGAGGGGTATCCGCAGCCGGATTTTGACCTGCCAGCCGGTGACGTGGACGTCTTCGATCAGCAGTCGCAGCAGGTGCTGCCTTTGGGGGCGGTCGAGCTGGTCGATTACTTCGCAGATCTGCCGGGCGAAGTCGGTGACGCGGCGCCGGAGCAGGTTCCCGTGGGCGAGCGCGGTGCGCTCGGCGGCGAGGGAGTTTCGTTTGGCTTGCAAGTCGCGTTGCCGTGCGGTGACTTCAGTGGAGCGGCGTTGCAGCTCGGGCAGGTCGATGAGCCCGGCCTGGTAGAGGTCGGCGAGCCGGCGTCGTTCGGCTGTGGTGGCGTCGATCTTGCGGTCGAGGCGGGCGAGCTCGGCGGCGAGCAGCTCGTCGTCGGGGATCGGGGTGGTGACCGCGATGGCTTGCTCACCGGCCAGCAGCATGCTGGGCTGGGTGAGCGCGGTCCGGATCTGGCCGAAGACGTACTCGTCGAGCGCGTCGGCGCGGATGTTGCGTTCGGGGCAGCGGCGCTCTTCGCCGCCGGCGCGCAGCGGGTCGTGGTTGCGGCAGTAGTAGTAGCGGTGCCAGGTGCCGTTGCGGCCGCGCATCTTGTGGCAGTTGGTGCCGACATCGCAGACCCCGCACTTGACCAGGCCCTTGAGTAGCCAGGCGCCGGGTTCGGCGCGGCGCGGGCTCCACTTGGCGTTGTCGTAGGCCACGCGGCTGGCCGCCTCGAATTGGTCGTCGGTGATGAGGCGGGGGCAGCCGATCGCGATCCATTCCTCGCGCGGGCGCGGGACCTGGCGGGTGCGCCGGACGGGCCGCGGATCGGCGATGGTCTCGGTGCGGTTGAAGTAGACCCGGCCTATGTATGCCTCGTTGCCCAGCAGCCGGCACAAGGTCGAGGTCCCCCAGGTTGGCTTCCCGGTCGGTGAGGGGAGGCGGTCGGCGTTGAGCCGGCGGCAGATCTCGCGGACCGTGATGCCCGCGGCCCGGTCGGTGAAGATGCGCCGGACTACC
>DATDGI010000168.1:0-1510 GCA_036522155.1 Streptosporangiaceae bacterium | reverse complement strand
CGTGCGGCCGGCGCCGAATAGGGCCAATCGCGTGGCAGGACATAGAACGCCCAGAATTGGAGATCTGGCCGCTCCCATCACAGTTAGCCAGCCGACTGACCACGCGCGCCGATTCGGCGTTATACGGGTGATCCTGTCAAGTTCGCGTGCCGCGCCGATCGTGGTGATCATGGCGTCGCCTCGCCGAATAGTTCCTCGCCGTCGCTGGCGCCGAGGAGGAAGGCGAACCGGTGCAGGTCGGTGCAGAGGGAGCTGGTGTCGTAGGCGGGATGGCCGACGAAGGCGGCGAAGCTGTCGGCGAGGAACTGTTTCTGGCTGCCCGATAGCCAGCTGGCGAGGAAGGCGAGCGTCTCGGCGAGCTCGGCCGCATCGCTGGTGTCGAGGGTGATCTGGGGCATGGTGGTCAGCTCCGTTCGGTCTGGGCGTGCTGGATGAGCCCGTCGAACAGCGCGGCCCGGTCGGCCTGCCCGTGGTCGCGGGCGTGGTCGCGCTGGCGGACCAGGACGGGGAGGAACTGGGTGCCGGTGCGGAAGTAGGCGCAGGTCTCGCAGGCCGATTCCAGGCGGCAGTCCAGTTCGGCGGGGCGGGTGCACAGCCCGTTGCCGAGCATCCGAGCGTGGGCTTCGCGGCGCAGCCGGGCCATGCCGGTGGTCTCGTAGTCGGCAGGCAGCGCGGGCGGCTGTCCATAGAGGGCGTCGATCTTGGCGGTGACCGCGGCGTATTCGTCGGCGACGACCCGGTTGGCGATCTTGGCGTAGATGAGCGTCATCTCCATTTTCTGGTGGCCGAGCAGGGCGGCGATGGCTTCCAGCCGCATGCCCCGGTTGATCGCCTGGGTGGCTAGGGTGTGGCGCAGCCGGTGCGGGTGGACACCGGGAACCCCGGCGGCGCGGGCGACGCGGGCAACGATGCGGGCGATGATGTGCCGGTCCAGCGGGCCGCGATGGTCGGTGACCAGCCGCTTGTGGCGGCGGATGTGGTCGAGGTTGGCGGCGGTCCAGGCGGTGAGCAGCTCGACGAGCTGGGGGTGCAGGGGCACGTACCGGTCGTTGCGGAGCTTGCCCAGCGGGATGCGCAGCCAGTGCCCGGCGCCGATCCGCACCATCGCATCGGCGTCGAGATCGGCGAGTTCCCCGGCGCGCATGCCGGTCCGGGCGAGCAGTTCCACTACCAGCCGGTCGCGGGGGTCGGTGCTGGCCCTGGCAGCGGCCATCAGCCTGGCGGCGTCGCGGTCGTCGAGGAACTTCGGCAGCGGCTCGGGCTTTTTGGGGATGTCCCAGGCGATGACGGGGTTGCGCGGCGGTGCGCCGGGCCAGTCCCACTCGATGATCCGCTCGAAAAACTGGCGGATGGTCCGCATCCGCTGCCGGTGCGTCTCGGCGGTGATCGTCTGGCCGCCGCCCCGGGGCTGGGCGGCCAGCCACACCTTGTAGTCCTCGATGTCATCGCGGCGGATGTCCCCGACCGCGGCCAGCCCAGCCTCGGTGATCATCCACCGGGCGAGCTGGCG
>DATDGI010000167.1:0-3100 GCA_036522155.1 Streptosporangiaceae bacterium | reverse complement strand
TGCCGTTCGTACGCGGCAAAGTCCCTGACCTTGAACGGGACGAACTCCCCGTTGCCGAGGGCCAGGTACATCCAGCGTGGCTCGATCCCCTGCATCTCGGCCAGCAGTCGCGAATAGAAGGCGGTCTGCAAAACTGCCCGTGCCTTCGCCGTCCGGGCCAGCTTGGCGTCCACCACCTCGTAGTGCCGCCCGCCCGGCCGAGGCTCCCCGTCCGGAGCCGCCAGCAGATCCGCCCGCACCAGGAAATCCGGCAGCCCCAGCAGCGCCACCCCGCCCCCGGCACCCGTCAGCCTCCCCTGGTAAATGACCCCGACCCCAGCCCGGATCGCCGCCGCAGTCGCCTCCGCCGAGTCCGCCGCCCCTTTGAGGTCAGCCACCTCGTACCCGTCCGCCCGGAACCGCTCGAGCACCACGCGCTCGTGCTCCGCGCCGCGCCGCTCCAATTCATCCAATCCCAGGTCACGCGCATGCGGCCGCCGCAGCTCTCCCCGCACCTCCTGCAGGTCCAGCTGGGTCAGCTGCTGGCAAGCCAGGAAATTGGCGACATCACTAGCCGACACCCGCAGCCGGTCCTCAACGATCTTCACAAACCCTCCCCGCTCCCGCCGATGCCGAACCGGCGGCCAGGAATGAAGACAAGGCCCGGCTCAGACCGTAGCGCCGGCCCCACGCGTGCTGCGCGATATCAGCCGACTTGGTTTCGTAGACGGCCTCTCCGGGTGCGATGTCACACGAGGAGTTCATGGCCGAATTGCTCGGCGGCGACCGTAGACAAGAACTACCGCCCGTTCGGAAGGGCTAAAGGCCTTTTTCCCCGAACGGACGGTGGTTCCAGCTTCGGGACTCGATGAGCGCCTCTTCGGACACCGCGGTCCGCGGCAGGAGCTTCTGCTGCGGGTCCTGAGTCAGATCGGGTAGCGCGTCGGTTCCTTGGTGTACTGGCGGCCGGCGGGAGTGGTCCACCGGATGTTTCCGTCGGGCAGTTGGTCGACCTGCCACCGCCGGTCCTGTTTCACCCGGTGGTCGTGCCGGCACTTCGGATTCCCGTTGCACAGGCAGCTCCGGCCGCCCGCCTCATACGCGATGTTGTGCTCAAAATCCGCTTGCGCTGCCGGCCGCCGGCAGGCCGGGCCGGTACAGGTGGCGTACCGGATCTGGGCCAAGTGCCGGAGCATCACCCCGGGATCGTGGCCGGGAGACTCGCGCCGGTGGTGGCACGGGTCGGTGCCGATCGGCTCGACGGTGATGATCAGGTCCCGCTGCCCGGGGATCCCGGTGGACAGCCGCCAGGTCCCGGACCCGCCGGGCAGTCCGTGCCTGTACTCGGAGGTGACGGTGAACTGCCGATCTGCGGATTGCGGCGGGTCGGGCCCGGCCCGGGCGCCCGGTCTGGCCTGTTTGGCCGGGTGGCTGGCTGGTGCGGGCCTGGCGCAGCCGTGGCCGATGGGGTGGCCGTGCTGGTCGGTGACGGTCAGGCACCAGGTGGTCTTCGGGTTGCGGGCGGCGGCGCGGACCAGGTCGCGGGCCAGCCACGGGTCGACCGGGCCGATCCCGGCGGCTTCGCCGGGCCGGTCGGCCAGGCCGAGCGCGGTGTCCAGCGGGACCGTCAGGTTCAGCCGGCCCGCGAACCCCGGCGGGATTACCCCCGCTGTTGGCCCGCCGGGCACCGGCCCGGCGGGCTTCCCGGGGCCGGATCCGCCACCGCCCGGGCCGTGGCCATCTGTGCCGTCGTTGCTCGAGTCGCCGTCATCCGGGCCACGATCGTCCGCGCCTGGGCAACTCGTGCCGTCGCCGGTGCCCGGGTCATCCGCGCCGCGGCCGTCCGGAACTGGGCCGTCTGCGTGGCCGTCCCCGGCGGGCTGCGGGGCGGGGCGGGAGTCCATCCCGAGGAGCAAATCCAGGTAGGCCCTGGCGCGCAGCTCATCCATCGAACCGGCCAGCCCGGCTTGCTTCAGCTGCTTCGCCCACCAGTTGATTCGCTGGTCGGCAGCGAGCACCTCGGCGGGCGGCAGCTCCCGGCCCACCAGCGCCGCGTTTCCCGAGTCTTCGGCCCACCGCTCCACCCGCGCGTCCCTAGCGGCTTCCTCGCGGCGCTTGCGGGCCTTCTCGGGGGCGACCTGCATGACCGCCCGGGCGATCGCGGCCCGCAGGCCACCTGGGGTCAGCGTCCCGGCCCGGTCGAGCACTAGGGCCTCGGCGGCCCGGGCCTCCTGCGGGTCCAGCAGCTGCGTCGCGGCGGCGATGATCCTCGCCTTGTTCTCTGGCACGATTCCGGCGCGGAACGCCGCCCGGGTCCCGGGCAGCTTGACCTCCAGGTCGTGGGCCAGCCCCAGCAGGTCGTTCGCCGCCCACGCCGATTGGGCCAGCGCCGGGGCCAGCTCATCGGGGAGGAACTCATCCCACACCGCCGGCATCTGCGCCGGGCCCTCCAGGCCGTAGCCCTCCGCCGGGCGGCGGCGGATCAGTTCCGCAGACGCGCCGTGTTTGCGTGCGCTGGCATGGGACTGCACCCGTTCCCAGGCGCAGATCAAGCCGACCAGCTCATCATCGGTCACGTTCGCGTAGGTCTCGTCCGGGCCGACCACCTCGTCCGCGATGCTCATCAGCACTGCGCTGCCAGGCGCAGTGTCCAGGGCCATGCCGGACGCGAACGCGCCCGCAGGGCCCAGGTGCTCGCCGGGCAGACTTTGCGAGCCGGGCATCCCCGGGCCGCGGCGGCCCGCCGTGGCGCCGAGCGCGCCCAGCGCCCCCGTGGTGCCCAGCCGGGCCGCCACCGCGGCCGCTCGGGCCTCGTCCGCGGTGATTTCCCGGCACTCGGCGATCAGCGCGTCCAGGTCCACGTCGCCCGGTAGTGACGGGTCCTCCGGATCGGGGAACAGCTCGGGATCGGGCGCCTCATCCCCCAACGGGCGAGCGGCCCACTGTTCCTCGTCCATCCAGTCGGTCCCGCCGGGCAGGGGCCGCCAGCCTGCCGCCTCGTCCTGCAGAGGGTCGCCCGGTCCGCGAGCCCGCCGGGCGGGATCCTCGTCCCGTCCGGGGCCCGGGGCCGGTCCTGAGGTCATCGCTACCGCCGTTCAGGGATGGTCTTGACTTAATACGA
>DATDGI010000166.1:0-12800 GCA_036522155.1 Streptosporangiaceae bacterium | reverse complement strand
CGGGCGCCTCCCGCCGGTCCGCCTCCAGCACGGCGGGCAGCACCCGCGCGGCGGGCCCGCGGCGGCGCAGCACCGCGGCGGCTTGCCGCCGGGCGATTCCCCACAGCCATCCTCCGGCCGCGCCCTGGGGCCGGTAGCGCTGCGCGCCACGCCAGGCGGCCAGGAACGTCTCCTGCAGGACGTCCTCCACGTCGGCGGCGGGCAGCACCACCCGCAACCGGGCAGCCAGCCACGGTGCGTGCCGCGAGAACAGTTCCCGCAGCGCGCCGTCGTGGCCGGCGGCCATGGCCGCGATCAGGGCATCGTCGTCCATCGGATCTCTATTGCGTATGGGCGGCACCAGGTTCGGCAGGCCGCGAGATTTCCCTGATCACCCGGTGAGCAGGGGCACTAGCCCCATCTTCCCGCGCGGATGGCCCGGCGCCAGGCGCTCAGGTCACGCAGGCGGTCAGGCGATCGGACTAATCACTGAAAGTTATGGAAAGAAAGCGGATAGTTACTATTGGTGGATTGGGCGATCGACGGGGGCGCTGTGTCCGTACACCAGAACCGCCAGCGACCGGGGAGCTGTCACGGCTGCTGCGGTCCTCAGACCGAACTCGCATCGCTGGTCAGGTACCGGGCGGCGGCCTCGCGGCCGGGCCGTTCCGGTGGCCAGGCCAGCCAGCCGGGTGACGGGCCGGAACCGGCGGCCCGATCCGCCTCCCCGGAGCGCCCGGACCGCGCGGATCTGCTGGTCCTGGGCACGGTCGTCACCATGGACCCGGCCCGCCCGCAGGCCGAAGGGCTGGCCGTGAGCAACGGCCGGGTGCTGGCCCTCGGCAGCCGGGCCGAACTCGATGGGCTGCGCGGACCCGGCACGGAAGTGCTCGAACTCGGGGACCGGGTGGCGATGCCCGGCCTGATCGAACCGCACCTGCACCTGTGGAGCACCGTCCTGTTCGACACCTGGGTGGACTGCTCCCCGTTCGCCAACCCCACCTTCGATGACGTCGTGAACGCACTCGGGCGGTCGGCCGCCGCCGCGCCACCGGGCGAATGGGTCACCGGCAAGCTGTTCGACCCGTCGCTGTTCCCGGGCGAGCCAGAACTGACCGCCGCGATCATGGACCGCATCGCCCCGGACAACCCGGTCCTGGTGGCCAACGCCTCGATGCACTTCCTCTACGCGAACTCCCGCGCGCTGGCAGCCGCCGGGATCACCGTGCAGACGGCCGACCCACCAGGCGGCCGCTACTACCGCGAGAACGGCGAGCTCACCGGTGTGGTCGGCGAGACGCCGGCCATGATGCCGCTGCTGACCGCCGTGCCTCAGCTCAGCCACGACCAGCTGCTGGACGGCCTGGTCCGGATCCTCACCACCGCCGCCAGCCAGGGCGTCACCAAGGTGCACGAGGGCGCGACCGGGGCCCTGCTCGGCCCGGGCGAACTGGACATCCTGCACGGCCTGGCCGCGGTCGGCCGGCTGCCCACCCGGATCACGACCGCGCAGCTTGGCGCGGCCCGGGCGGCCTGGGAGAAGGCGGGCCTGCAGCCCGGCAGTGGCGACGACATGGTGCGGGCGGTCAGCTGGAAGCTGATCAGCGACGGGTCGAACCAGGGCAGAACCGGTTACCAGCGCGAGCCGTACCTTGGCTCGGCCGGGCGCGGTGCCGCCAACGTGTCCGAGGAAGAACTGGCCGAGGACATCCGGTACGCGCATGACCACGGCTGGCAGGTGATGGTGCATGCGAACGGCGATGCGGCCATCGACCTCACGGTGGCGGCCTACGAGAAGGCGCTGGCCGGAGCGGCGCCCAAGGACCTGCGGCACCGGATCGAGCATTGCTCGCTGGCCGACGGCGACCACTTCCGGCGGATGGCGGAGATCGGCGTGTCACCCAGCTTCCTGATGAATCACGTCTACTACTGGGGCCAGACCCTGCGAGACAACATCCTCGGTCCGTCCCGGGCCCGCCACCTCGATGCTGTGGCCAGCGCGCTGCGCCACGGCCTGCGGCCCTCGTTCCACAGTGACTACAGCGTCTCCCCCATCTCGCCACTGACGGCCGTCCAGACCGCGGTGACCCGGGGCATGCGCGGCGGCGGCACGCTCAACCCCGATGAGTGCGTCAGCGTCGCGGCCGGACTGCGGGCCATCACCATCGACGCCGCCTGGCAGACACACACCGACCGCCAGCTCGGGTCGCTGGTACCGGGGAAGTATGCCGACCTGGTGATCCTGTCGGCCGACCCGCGGGCCACCGAACCGGCGGCCATCGGCGACATCACCGTCCACCAGACCCGGCTGGCCGGCGGCGTGGCCTGGCAGGCGTGATGGCGGGCGGGCAGGCGGCTGACCGGCCGGGCGCCGGCCTTGTGAGCCCGGCCCGGCTGATGGTGCCGGTGATGGGCGTGACCGCCGGGATCCAGACCCTCGATCCGATGATCTCCACGGTGGCACTGGTCAAGGCGGCGCACGGGCTTGGCTTCTCGGCCACCACGCTGGCGCTCGCGGCCGGGATTTCCACGCTGGCGCTGGCCGCCACGGTGATCCCCACCGGGCTGCTGGCGGACCGGCTCGGCCGGCGCCTGGTGCTCATGACCGCGCTGGTCGTCGCCGCGCTCGGGGATGTCATGGCGGCCCTCAGCCCGGGCCAGTGGATGTTCCTCACCGGGCGCGCGGTAGCCGGGGTCGGCCTGGGCGCCGTCTTCGGCGCCTCGTTCGCCTTTGTCAGCACGATCGGGAAGGAGCGGCTGGGCGCCGCGCTGGGCACGTTCACCGCCCTGGCCGCCGTCACCACCGTCTGCGGCGCGTTCGTAGGCGGCGCGCTCGCCGCCGTCAGCTGGCGGGCCGCGTTCTGCGTCGTGCCGGCCGCCTGCCTGCTGGCACTGGTGATCGTCGGCAAGGTGGCGCCGGCGGTCCCGCGCGTTTCCGGGCACCGGCCCGACTACCCCGGGATGCTGCTGCTGGCGACCGGCACGGTGGGCATCCTGCTGGGCATCAGCAACGCGTCCGCTTCCCTGGCCTCGCCCCGCACCTGGCTGCCCGTGCTGATCGGGATCGCCGCCCTCGCCCTGTTCACGATGGTGGAAGGCCGGCTTGAGTTTCCTGCCTTCCCGGTCAGCCTGTTCCGCAATCCGGTGTTCGTGGCCGCCAGCATCGCCGGCCTGGCCTGGAACTTCGCGCAGGCCGCCACCGTGCTTCAGCTGTCGAACCTGTGGCAGTACATCGGGCACTACTCCACCCTGTCGGTCACCCTGGGCCAGCTGCCGTTCAGCGTCGTCGCGATCACCAGCGCCGTGCTGGCCGGCCGGATGCTCGGCCAGGGCCGCTCCCCTCGCCAGCTGCTCATGATCACGATCCTGCTGATGGCCGCGGGTTTCGGCACCCTGTGGTTCATCCGGGCGGGCTCCGGCTACCTGGCTTTCCTGCCCGCGCTGGCCCTGATCGGGGCGGGCGCGTCGGGCTGCTCGGTGCCGCAGGCCCAGCTCTACGTGGCCCAGGCCCCGCCGGACCATATCGGGCCGGTCACCTCCTCCCGGCTCACCACCGGCCAGTTCGGCTTCGCCTTCGGGCTGGCCGGCTCCACCGTCCTGATCAGCTCACTGACGTTCCGCGGCGTCACCAGCAAGCTGATCGCCGCGGGTGTCCCGCCCAGCCAGGTCGGCCGGGGACTTGATGCCGTCACCTCGTTCGTGAACACCGGCCAGGAACCGGGGACGGCAGCGGGACGGCTGGCGCTGCACGGCGCCCGGTTCTCCTACGTCCACGCGTTCAACACGACCATGCTGCTGATCTGCGTGCTCATGGCGGCCGCCTGCGTTGTCTGCGTTCTCCTGCTGCGGCCGCATCGGCGGGACGCCGGCACCGGCTGGGATGCCGCAGACGTGGCGGACTCCCAGCAGGTGAGCACTTAGACGGCGCATTGACTGCTTAGCCGGCCGCCGGGCCCATAGATAAGGCATCCGTCCGATGCGGGGCGGGGGGTCTTAGCACGATTCTCGATGGTGAACGGCCAGAACGGCTGGCCCAGGGCCCAGGAGGGCATCGTGCATCCATCAGTGGGAGAGGCCCTGATCGCCGAGCGGATCAGGGAACGGCAAGCGGCGGCATGCCAGGCGCGGCGTGTCCAGGCCATCCGGCGGGCACGCCGGCGGCCGTCCAGCCAGCAGGCCATCCTGGAAGGGCAGGTCCCCTGCCCGCCAGTGGCTCAGCTTCGCAGCGCATGAGGTCACCGTCCGCGGCCGGGCCACCGGCCACGGGCGGTATCTTAGTAGAACGTTTATTCGAAAATGTGATACGTTAAGGCCATGGCCACTTACCTCCCGCCTGGCTGGCCGACCGGGGTGCACCCACCGGGCAGCCAGGATTTCGAAAGAACGGCGGTGGCCTGGCTACTGGACGTGGTCCCGCCTGACTACCGGCTGTACGGGGTACTGCGGCGGCACCCGGCCGCACTAGCGTCGCTGGCCAGGCATCATCTGGCCGCCTGCGTAGAGGGGGCGCGGCAGGGGTACCGCACCGCGCGGACCGAACTCGGCGGCGCAGTCCCACCGCATGGACTGGACGCGGTGCTCGCCGTCTACCGGAGTGAAGGACGCCGGCTCGTCGCCACGGCCAATGCCGTGGGCCTGGTGGAACGGGCCTTGCGCGGGGAGACGTTCACACCCCGGCTGCGTGACCGGCCGGGGAAAGGGCCGGCCGACCCAGAGCCGGCCACCGGGGCGAGGCCGATGCCCAGCAACGGCCGGGCGGCGAGCATGACCGCCACCAACGGCCGCGCCACAGGCAACGGCATAGCGGCCGACATCGGCAGGGCCGCCGCCAACGGCATGGGCGCCGACCCCGGCCGGGTCGTCAGCAATGGCTCGGTGACCAGCAACGGCTCGGCTGGCAACAGCTCACGGGCTGGCAACGGCTCGGCTGGCCAGGGTACGGCTGACAGCGGGACTGCCGCCGCCAGCAAGACCACCGCCGGCAAGGCGGCTGGCCCCGGCAAGGCGGCTGGCGCCGCCAAGAGCGCCAGCAGCGGGAAGTCTGCTGGCCAGGGCAAGCCAGCCAGGAACGGCAAAACCGTCAGCAGCAGGAAGGGCCGCCAGCTGGCGACCGCGGGCGACGGCAGCTAACGGCTAGACCGGCTCCCCGGCTGCTTCGACCTCGGCTCGGTGCTGCTGGGCTACCAGCCTTGAATTGCCGAGAGCTACCCCGATCCGGCAGGCGAGGTCGGCTGCCAGTTCGGCCACCTCGCGGGGCAGCCGCTCATCGCGCCGGTGGCCGACTGCGAGGAGGCCGCCGTTGGTACCCGCACTCAGCGGGAAACACCACGCGGCATCGACGGCCAGCGCCTCGGCACCCGCCGGAGCCTCCGCCAGCCCGGGTACGGCCAGCAGCCAGCGGGCCGGCAGGGCCGGCCGGACCGTCCGGGCCGGCCGGAGCTGCGCCTGCGCCGTACCCGCCACCTCGGCCACCCGGTCGAGCAGCCAGATCAGCGCCGTCGAAAGCTCCTTGTCGACATGCCGGGCATAAACCGTTCGCAAGCCGGTTCCCTCGGCCGGCAGCAGCACAGCGCACCAATGGACCAGCCGCGGCACCGCCGCCTCGCCTGCCAGGGACAGCACCTCATCCCGGCCGGCGCCCACGGTCAGCAGCTCCCGTGCCTGCGCCAGCGCGCCGATCCGCCCGCGCCTGACCCGCTCCAGCTCACTCAGCCGGGCCCGCTCCAGCGGCGGCCCCCACCGGTCGGCCAGTTGCTGGAGGCGGGTCGCCTCGTCGTCCCGGAACCTGTCCGGTGTGGCCGAGGCCACCGCCAGCAATCCGGTTACCCGGCCGTCCACCACGAACGGCACTGTCAGCAAGGACGGGGCCGCCCCGGCCGCCGCCCGCACCGCCGCGAGCGACCCCAGGCCGGGGCCATAGCCCGGACCAGGCCAGCCGTCGCGGCTCGCCGCATGGCCGGGCCGGGCTTGCTCGCTGGCGCCGGGACGGGCCTCTCTGCCACGGCTGGCGGCGTGACCTGGCCGGGCTTGTTCGCCGCGGCTGGCGGCAGGGTCCGGACCAGCTCCCTCGCTCCGGCTGATCCCCTGGTCCGGACCGGACCCGCCGCTCTGATCCGCCCGACGGCCCGTGCCTGCTCCGTAGCTGGCGCCAGCCACATGATCCGCCCCCACAGCATGGTCCCCGCCCGGCGCCTGATCCTGGCCGGCTGGCTGACCCGCACTCGCCGCCGGGCCGGGGCCTGATCCCCGGCCAGCCAGAACGGCTCTCTCCGCGGGCAGGACCGGTCCGTCCGGGCCCCGGATGCCCGTGGCCATCCGCGCGTGACCGCCAGTGGCCGGGAAACTCCCGGCCGCCGCACGCAGCCGCAGATCCCCGTCTTCGTCGGGGACCAGCGCATAAGCGGCGTCCGCACCCACCGCCGTCCGGGCGGCCTCGACCGCAGTGGCCAGCAACTCGTCGTATGCGGGCTCACCGAACGGCGGGGCCGGCCAGCGGGCCGGCCCCGGCCATAGAGCCGCCCCGGTGGCCTCGGCCGTCACCGGAGCTTGCCGCAGCGCGGCAGCCAGCGCGGCCGGCCCCTCCAGCCCGCTCCCGGCTACCGGAGCGAAGCCAGCGCCCGCCACGGCACCCAGCCCGCTGTCGCGGCTGCCACCAGCCCCCAGTTCGGTCCCGGTGCCCGTCGGCCCGATCCGGAACCACACCGCTTTGGCGGTCCGGCCGTAGCTGACTCCCCACGCCGACGCGAGCGCCGCGGGCAGCAGCAGCCCGCGGCCGCTGGTCCGTTCGGCTGGGATGTGCTCGTTCTCGGGTGGCTCGGGCACCAGCCGTGCCGGGTGACCGTCGCTGACGACCACTTCCACCCCGCCATCGGTCAGCCGGCAGGTGACCTCGACCGCGGTTCCGGCATGCACGACCGCATTGGTGACCAGCTCGCTGGTCAGCAGTACCGCGTCATCGACGAGCCCATGACCGTCGGCAGCGGTGTCGCTGATCAGCCATGACTGCAACGTGTCGCGGACAAACCGGCGTGCCGCAGCCGCGGCCGTCGGCTCCGGCTGATACGCCGCGGTCGCGACGAATGTATCGCGTGCCTCCAACTGACCTCTCGGCTGTCAGCGCTCCTGCTGCGCCGCGGCGATCCCCCGGCCACGGACTGCATAGCGCACCCCCGCCCCCGTTAGCGGCGGTCATCCCCCATCGTGACAGACACCTGCTAAGTTTCCTGGCCGATCAGCATCTTCGCTGGCAGTCCGCGAAGGCCGTGGCCATCCGTTACCTGTCACATACTCACGGACGACCTTGGCCGGCACGCCCGCGACCACGCACCGGTCCGGCACCTGGCCGCGCACCACCGAACCGGCGGCCACGACCACGTTCCGCCCGATGCACGCGCCGGGAAGCACGATGACCCCGGCCCCGAGCCAGCTCCCGCTGCCAATGGACACCGCACTGTTGCTGGGCCACTGCCGCCCGATCGGCTCGTCCGGGTCGGCGTACCCGTGGTTCTGGTCGGTGATGTACACGTACGGGCCGGTGAAGACGTCGTCGCCAATCACGATCGAGTGGTGAGCGACGATGTGGCTGCCACGGCCGATCACGCACCGGTCACCGATCCGCAGCAGCGGCCGCTCGCCCAGATCCTGGCCCGGGAACATGCCCGCGCTGAGGCTGACGTGCGCGCCGACCATGGTGCCCGCACCGACTTCGATCCAGCCCTGCCCGTACAGGGAGCCGATCGGGAAGCCGATCGCCGAGCCCGGGCCGAACGCGGCGAACGCGCGACCGGCCGGCGTGTCCGCGGTGATCATCCCGGCCCGCCCGGCCGCTCCCCACAGGCGATGCACCAGCCGCCAGGCGAGCGCCCGGCGGCCCCGGGTGACCACGCCCGGGGAAGCGCCCCGGGCGGCAACGTCCCTGGCGGCCATGACCGACAACGATACCCCGCACCCGGCCGCGGGGCTGATCAGCCAGGCAGGCGGGCCGGGCCGGCGAGGGGGAGTTCGCGACGCCCGTCGTTAGGCATAAACGAAGCGGCAAGCTGGCCGCACGCTCCGTCGATCTCCCGGCCGCGGGTGTCGCGGACCGTGACCGGTATCCGGCCGGCCTCAAGGATGGCAACGAACTCGCTGGTGGCGGCGGGGGTGGAGGCGGTCCACCGGGAGCCGGGGGTGGGGTTGAGCGGGATCAGGTTGACGTGCGCCAGCCGCCCGGTGAGCAGGCCGGCCAGCTTGCCCGCGCGCCACGGCTGGTCGTTCACCCCGCCGATCATGGCGTACTCGATCGAGACCCGGCGGCCGGTGACGCCGGCGTACTCCCAGGCCGCGGCCAGCACCTCGGCCACCGGCCAGCGCCGGTTCACCGGTACCAGCTCGTCACGCAGCTCGTCGTCGGGCGCGTGCAGCGAAACGGCCAGCGTGACATTCAGCCGCTCGCCGGTGAGCCGCCGGATGGCCGGCACCAGGCCGACCGTGGAGACCGTGACCGAGCGCTGGGAGATGCCGAGCCCGTCCGGCACCGGGTCGGTGAGCCTGCGGACCGCGGCCAGCACCTGCGGGTAATTCGCGAGCGGCTCGCCCATCCCCATGAACACTATGTTCGAGACCCGGCCCGGCCCGCCCGGCACCTCGCCCCGGCCCAGGGCCCGCGCGCCCGCCACCACTTGCGCGACGATCTCGCCCGTGGACAGGTTCCTGGTCAGCCCGGCCTGGCCGGTGGCGCAGAACGGGCAGCCCATCCCGCACCCGGCCTGCGAGGACACGCACATGGTCACCCGGCCGGGGTAACGCATCAGCACCGACTCGACGTACGCGCCGTCGAAGGCCCGCCACAAGGTCTTGCGGGTCATCCCCTGGTCGCAGGACTGCTCCCGCTCGGCGGTCAGCAGCCTCGGCAGCAGCGTGGCGGCGAGGTGGTCACGGGTGCCCGCGGGCAGGTCCGTCATGTCGGCCGGGTCATCGGTCAGCCGCCCGAAATAGTGCCGGGCCAGCTGGTCACCGCGGAACGGCTCACCGCCCAGCTCGGCCGCGGCGGCCCGGCGGCCTGCCCGGTCCAGGTCGGCCAGATGGCGTGGCGGCCGGGTTCGGTTGCCGGGCAACGATGCTCCGTTCGGGGCGGCGGATGGGTGACGAATGGCTGGCGATCCAGCCAGTGACGTGAGACAACCAAGGATAATCTGCCCGGTCGCATCCACGACCTGCGGCGAGTCAGTAGATTTCGGCGTATGGCAACGTTGCGCAAGAGCGCGCGGGGTGCCCGGCTGGGCAGCCACCCGGCGCAGCCGGGAATCCTGCTGGAAAGCGATAGCCCCTACGCCAGCCGCCGGGTGGTGGTCGAGTACGACGGCGCGACCACCGCGGCTTACCTGCACGATGCCGACGTCATCGTCGGCGCGGCCTGGATCGCCAACCATCAGCCCGCTCCGGCCACCACCGACCTGTCGCGGCTGAACGCCGGCCAGGCGCCGCTGATGCCTGCCAGCAATACCAAGCAGCCGGGCGGCCGGCCGCCGCTCGACGCCAAGACGCTGCGCGCGCTGTGGTTCGAGGAGGGCGACGGGGTCGCCATCATCGAGGGCGGCCAGTTGCTCGCGGTCATTCCGGGCTGGTCCGACATGTCCCGGGGCATGCCCGGATACAGCCGGGACGTGATGGGGCAGACGCCGTTTGCCTGGTCACTGGATGACGCGATGGAAGGGCTCGGGCCACGAGCCGACCGGGCCACGGCGTTCTGGCGCTGGCGGCAGCGGGAGGACTCCTGGGCCGGCTTCCAGCAGTCCATGCTCGGCCACCTGCTGGCCCGGCTCGGGCCGGGCGCGCGGTACTGGGATGTCGGCGGCGGCAAGCAGCCGACGGTCGGCGTCTCCGAGCGGCCGCCCACCGATCAGCGGCCCTACACGGTGCTGTCCACGATCGGCATGAGCTGCCAGCGGATGCCGGTCGTCGAGCAGGTGATGGAGGACCCCAGCGGGGCCGCGCGGATCGAACTGGCCATCGCCACCACCTTGCCCAGCCCGGAGGTCGCGCGCATCTTCCTGTGGCTGGCCCAGTACCCGTGGCGGGCGGTCACCTGGTTCGGGGCGGGCCACAGCATCCGCTGGTACCACGAGCCCGCGACGTTCCCGCTGGGTGGCGGCAACGAGGGCGTGCTGCTCCTGGACGACCCGGGCCAGCTGCTCGGCCCGGAGGTGCCCGACCTGTCGGGCTTCTCGTTTGGCGGGGAGCCGGTGCGGTGGCTGTGGATTCTGCCGATTACCGAGCGGGAGCGGCAGCTGGCCAAGGAGCGCGGCGCTACCAGCCTGATCAACCAGCTGGCCGCGCAGCGCCGGACCTGGCTGGTCGGCGACTAACCGGACGGCCCGGCGCGCCGCCGGGCCCGGGGGCGTTCAGTGAAGGCTCGCCAATGGCACAAAGACGAGCAGGAGCAGCCATACCACGGGGGCGGAGACCAGGAGTGAGTCGATCCGGTCGAGCACACCGCCGTGGCCCGGCAGGACCGAGCCCATGTCCTTGATCTCCAGATCGCGCTTGATCATCGATTCGGTGAGATCGCCGAGCGTCGCGGCGGTCAGGGCGGCCGCGCCGACCAGCAGGCCCTGCCAGAACCTGCCGTGAAGCAGGGCCGGCAGGGTGATCGCCCCGGCCGCCAGGCAGGCCAGGGCCGAGCCGGCGAACCCCTCCCAGGTCTTCTTCGGGCTGATCCGGGGCACCATCAGGTGCCGGCCGACCGCGATGCCGGCGAAGTAGCCGCCGATGTCGCTGCACACGGTCAGGATGATGAAGACGAGCGTGCGCCGGGCCCCGTCCGGGGCGGCCAGCATGAGCGCGACGAAACTCGCCGGTAGTGGCAGGTAGCCGAGGGCGAAGACGCCCGCCGTGACGTCCCGCAGGTAACCGGTCACGCCGCTGGGCAGCCGCCAGGCCAGGACCGCGATCGTGGTCAGCGCCAGGCAGGCCACCAGGGCGCGTTCACCCTCGAAGTAGGCCAGCGCCATCGCCGCGGCCCCGCCGAGTGCCACCGGCACCAGCGGGATGCGGATGCCGCGCGTCCCAAGCGCGCGGGACAGCTCCCATAGCGCGATCGCGACCGCGGCCCCCACATACACCAGGAAGGTCGCCTTCACCGTGAACAACGTGAGCAGGGCCAGGCCGCCCATGCCCAGCCCGACGCCGAGCGCGGCGGGCAGGTTCCGGCCGGTCCGGGTCCGTTTGGTGGGACTTCCCGGGCCATCGGGCTGGCTGGCGTCCCCCGGCACCGCCGGCCCGGCCGGCTCGTCCAATGGCAAGTCAGACCTCGAGCAGTTCGGCTTCCTTGTGCTTGAGCAGTTCGTCCACCTGACCCACGTAGGTGTGCGTGAGCTCGTCGAGTTCCCGCTCTGCCCGGTGCACCTCGTCCTCACCCGCTTCGCCGCTCTTGACCAGCTTGTCCAGCGAGTCCTTGGCATGCCTGCGGATGTTGCGGATCGACACCCGGCTGTCCTCGGCCTTGTGCCGCGCGACCTTGATGTATTCCCGCCTGCGCTCTTCGGACAGCTCAGGCAGGATCACCCGGATGATGGCGCCGTCGTTCGACGGGTTGACGCCGAGGTCGCTGTTGCGGATGGACTTTTCGATCGCGGCCAGCGACGACTTGTCAAATGGCTGGATGACGACCATCCGGGGTTCCGGGATATGGAAGGACGCCAGCTGGTTGACGGGGGTCGGGGTGCCGTAGTACTCGGCCGTGATCTTGGCGAACATGGACGGGTGCGCACGCCCTGTCCGGATGGTGGCGAACTCCTCCTTGGCGACCGCGACGGCCTTGTCCATCTTTTCCTCGGCTTCGAGGAGGCTATCGTCTATCACTGCCGCTCCTGCTGGTCCGCTGCCATCTCGACTCCCGTCTACCGGCGCCGGTGCGGCCGGTCTCAACCAGCCTGCCCCGGCCGGTCTGCATCCGCCGGCCTGGCCCGCCTCACCCGGCCTGGCCCACCTGGAACCGGGCGAACGCCTGCACGGTGACACCCTGGTCGGCCAGGACCTGCTTGATGGTGCGCTTCTGATCCTTCACGAAGGGCTGCTCCACCAGCACCACCTCCTTGAAGAACGCACCCAGCCGACCCTCGACGATCTTGGGGATCGCCTGCTCGGGCTTGCCTTCCTCGCGGGTCAGCTGCTCGGCGATGGCCCGCTCGTGCCCGACCACGTCGGCTGGGACCTGGTCGCGGGTCACGTACTGCGGCCGCATCGCGGCCACCTGCTGCGCGACATCCTTGCCCACCTCGGCGGCCGGGGCGTCCAGCTGGACGAGGACGCCGACGGTCGGCGGCAGCGCCCGGTCGGACCGGTGCAGATACCTCACCACGTAGCCGCCCTCGAACCGGGCGTACCGGCCCAGTTCCAGCTTCTCCTTGAGTGAGGCGCCTGCCTCCTCGATGACCTGCTGCGCGGTCGCACCGGGCCGGACCTTCAGGCCCAGCAGCGCCAGCCGGTCGGCGGGCCGGTGGGCCAGCGCGGCGGCGGCGATGTCCGCCGCCACCTGCTGGAACAGCTCGGTCTTGGCGACGAAGTCGGTCTCGCAGTTCAGCTCGACCAGGACACCGGCGCTGGTGCCGTCCAGCAAAGCGGTGACCAGCCCGTTGGCCGCCGTCCGTCCGGCCCGCTTGCCAGCGTCCTTGACCCCCTTCAGGCGCAGGATCTCGACCGCGGCGTCGATGTCCCCGGCCGCCTCCTCCAGCGCCTTCTTGCAATCGAGCATGCCCGCGCCGGTGGCCTCGCGGAGCCGCTTCACCTCTGCGGCGGTGACCTTCGCCATGTCCTCATCTCTCGCTTCTGTCAATCATGCA
>DATDGI010000165.1:0-6941 GCA_036522155.1 Streptosporangiaceae bacterium | reverse complement strand
ACGGTCATGGAGGCCTCCCTTAGGTGGCGGAGAGCAGTCAGGCGGCGGTGAAGGCGAGCGTGACGTTGTGCCCGCCAAAACCGAACGAGTTGTTCAGCGCCGCCATGGGCGCGCTGCCGTGCGGGGTCAGTTCCCGCGGCTTGACGGCGATGTCGATCCCGGCCTCGTCGTCGGGGTCGTCCAGGTTGATGGTGGGCGGGGCGACCCGCTCGCGGAGCGCCAGGATGGTGGCCACCGCCTCCAGCGCACCCGCCCCGCCGAGCAGGTGGCCGGTCATGGACTTGGTGGCGGACACCACGACGCCCGGCGCGGCCGCGCCGAGGGCCTCCGCGATCGCCTGGCCCTCGACGGCGTCCCCGGCCGGGGTGGAGGTGGCGTGCGCGTTGACGTGCACCACCTGGTCCGGGCTGAGCCCGGCGTCGGCCAGGACCCGCTGGATGGCGGCGACGATGCCGGCCCCGTCCGGGTCGGGCTGGGCGATGTGGTGGGCGTCGGCCGAGTAACCGGCGCCCGCCGCGACCGCGTGCACCGTGGCCCCGCGGGCGGCCGCGTGGGCGGCCGATTCCAGCACCACCATGCCCGCGCCCTCGCCGAGCAGGAACCCGTCCCGGCCCTTGTCGAACGGCCGGGACGCGCGTTCCGGCTCGTCGTTGCGGGTGGACAGGGCCCGCATGGCGGCGAACGCCGCGATGTTCAGCGGGATGATCGCCGCCTCGGTGCCGCCGGCCACGACCACATCGGCCCGGCCGGACCTGATCATCTCGATGGCGTAGCCGATGGCTTCGGCCCCGGACGCGCACGCGCTGACGGTGGTGTGCACCCCGGCCCGGGCGGCCAGTTCGATGCCGATCCACCCGGCAGAGCCGTTCGGCATCAGCATAGGGACGGTGTATGGCGACATCCGCTGCCAGCCCTTGTCCTTGAGCGTGTCGTAGGCGGCCAGGGTGGAGGCGATGCCCCCGATGCCGCTGGACACCACCACCCCGAGCCGCTCCGGCTCGACCATGGGTGTGCCCGCGTCGGCCCATGCCTCCCGGGCGGCGACGATGGCGAACTGCTCGCACCGGTCCAGCCGGCGCGCCTGCACGCGGTCGAGCACCGTGGCCGGGTCGACCGCGGCGGGCGCGGCGATCTGGACCGGCAGTTCCGGCCCGAAGTCGCTCGGGAGCTTCTGCGCACCGCTCCGCCCGGCCAGCATGGCTGCCCAGGTCGAGGGGACGTCACCGCCCAGTGGCGTGGTCGCGCCGAGGCCGGTGACCACGACGCTTGGCTGGTCTGCGCGCACTGTGAATCGCTCCTTCGCATCGTGCCGCGGCGCTGCGGCGACCGCGGGCGTCGGCCCGCAGCGGGACGGCCGGCGTCAGGCCGACACGCCCGCGCTGCGGACGTAGTCGATGACGTCCTGCACGGTCTTGAGGTTCTTGAGCTGGTCGTCCGGGATCTCCACCCCGAACTTGTCCTGCGCGGCGACCGCGATCTCGACCATCGACAGCGAGTCGATGTCCAGGTCGTCCACGAAGCTCTTGTCCGGGGTGACCTGGTCGGCCGGGACGCCGGCGACCTCATCGATGATCTCGCCGAGGCCGGTCAGGATTTCGGATTCGGTCATTGCCATGTGCCTGTCTTCTCCTTCTTGTGGGTTGTGGGTCGGCCCGGGATCAGGGCCCCGGCGCCAGGGCCCGGCTAGGGTACCGTGATCACCTGCGCGGCGTAGCTGATGCCGGCCCCGAAGCCGAGCAGCAGCACCGCCTCGCCGGAGCCGATCTCACCGCGCTCGATCATGCGGGACAGCGCGAGCGGGATCGACGCGGACGAGGTGTTCCCGGCGTGCACGATGTCGTCGGCGACCAGCGCCTGCGGCGCGCCGAGCTTGCGGGCGATCGCCTCGATGATCCGCAGGTTCGCCTGGTGCGGCACGAACGCCGCCAGTTCGGTGGGCTCGACGCCCGCCAGTTCGCAGGCCTTCTTGGCGACCGGATGCAGGGCGGTGGTGGCCCACCGGAAGACCGCCTGCCCCTCCTGGATGATGAATGAGTTCCGGTCCTGGATGAAGATCTTGTCGGCCAGGTTGCCGTCGCTGCCCCAGACGACCGGGCCGATGCCGGGCCCGGTCTCAGCGTCGGCCGGGCCGACCACCGCCGCGCCCGCACCGTCGGCGAAGATGATGCAGGTCGAGCGGTCGGTCCAGTCCACCCACGCGGACAGCTTCTCGGCCCCGATCACCAGCACATGCCGTGAGGAGCCCGCCCGGACCGCGTCGCTGGCCGTCCCGAGCGCGTAGCAGAACCCGGCGCAGGCGGCGTTCAGGTCGTAGGCGCCGGGCGCCACGATGCCGAGCCGGGTCGCCACGGTGGCGGCGGTGTTGGGGATCGGCGCCTCCGGCGTGCAGGTGGCCACGATCACCAGGTCGATGTCGCTGGCGGCCAGGCCGCTGGCGGCCAGCGCCTTGCCGCCGGCGGCGACGGCCATGTCCGCCAGGCTCTCGTCCGGGCCGGCGATCCGCCTGCTGGCGATGCCAACCCGGCTCCGGATCCATTCGTCGGTGGTGTCGACCGTGGCCGCCAGGTCGTCGTTGGTGACGACGTTGGCTGGCTGGTAGCCGCCGAACGCGAGGATCCGGGCACCCGGTGCAGCCTCGGTCAGTCGCATCGGGACCCTGCCTTTCGCTCGCCTGGGGTGGGTGTCACTCGGCTCCTTCCGGCAGCAGCCTGACCAGTGGCTGGCCGACGTTGACCGGGTCGCCGTCCTCGACCAGCCATTCCACGATGGTGGCCGGGAAGTCCGGCGCGATCGCGTGCTGGCCGGACCGCACCTCGACGTGCCCGAGCGGGGCGCCGGTCGAGACGCTCATGCCGGGGGCCAGCCCGCCGCCGTCCCCGGCCCGGAACGTGCCGTCCAGCGGCGCGACCAGCAGCCGCCACTCCGGCACGTGGCCGCTCTCGTCGGGGTTCTGGGTGCCGTGCTCGGCCAGCAGGGACCGGCCGGCGGCCAGGTCGTCGGGGGTCTTCAGGGCCAGCGTCGCCACCCCGGGCAGGGCCCGCCGGGCCAGGCCGGTCAGGGTGCCGCCCGGCAGCAGCTCGATGAGGGCGCTGGTGCCCAGCGCGGCCATGGTGGCCATGCACGCCTGCCACCGGACCGGCGCGCTGACCTGGGCGATGATCCGCTCCAGCCAGTCGGCTCCGGAGCCGACGGCGGCGCCGTCGAGGTTGGACAGCAGCACGATCGCCGGGTCGTGCACGGTGACCTCCGCGGCGGCCTCGCGCAGGGCGCCGGTGGCCGGGGCCATGTGCGGGCTGTGGAACGCGCCCGCCACCGAGAGCGGCCGCAGCCGGGTCCCGGCCGGCGGGTCCGCGGCCAGCGCATCGAGCTGGGCCATGGTCCCGGCCGCGACGATCTGCCCGGCGGTGTTGATGTTCGCCGGGGTGAGCCCGTGGGCATCGAGGGCCGCGAGCACGCCGGCCTCGTCCCCGCCGAGGATGGCGGTCATGCCGGTGGGCTGGGCCGCCGCGGCCTTCGCCATGGCCCGGCTGCGCACGGCGATCAGGCGCATCGCGTCCTCCGGGGCCACCACCCCGGCGATCGCCCCGGCCGCTAGCTCCCCGACGCTGTGACCGGCCGCGATCCCGCCCTGCCGGCGGGCCTGGGCCAGGTCGCCGCAGAGGGCCTCGGTGGCCGCGATGGCCGCCGCGACCAGGAGCGGCTGGGCGACGGCGGTATCGCGGATCTCGTCTGCCCCCGCAGTGGTGCCGGCCGCGACCAGATCGCACCCGGCCAGGTCGGACCAGGCGGCGATGCGGTTGGCGAAACCCGGGAGCTCCAGCCAGGGAGCCAGGAAGCCCGGGGTCTGCGCGCCCTGGCCCGGCGCTGCGAAGACGAGCATGTTCCTAGCCTGCACTGTAGAACTTCGCCACATGGATGTGGAAGCGCACGAACTTTGGCGCAACGCGTATGGCGGAATCCTACAGTCTATGTTCGCTTGTGAATCAGGCGGCCGAGCACGACGGCGACCCAGAGGGCGAATCCGTCGCGGCCCCGCGCCGGGACGAGGCCGGTCAGCTCACTGACCCGGCGCAGCCGGTAGCGCACGGTGTTCGGGTGCACGAACAGCAGCCGCGCCGTGGCTTCCAGTGAGGAGCCCTGTTCAAGGTAGGCGACCACGGTCTCGACTAGGGCGGAACCGCCGCTCAGCAGCGGCTCGTACACGTCCTCGATGAGTTCGGCCTGGGCCGTGGCGTCGCCGTCGAGCGCCCGCTCCGGCAGCAGGTCGGACGCGCTCACCGGGCGCGGTGAGTCGGGCCAGGCGGGGGCGGCGCGCAGCCCGGCCAGGGCGGCGGCGGCCGAGCGGCCCGCCGAGTTCAGGTCGGCCGTCACCGGCCCGACCACCAGCGGGCCGGGACCGAACCGGCCGGCGAACTGGTGCGCGGCCGACAGCGGGTCGGCGGTACCGCCGAGCACCACCACCAGCGTGTTCCCCTGGACCCCGGCCAGCAGATCCAGCCGGGCCCGGCGGGCGATCACCCGCAGCTCGTCGATGAGCCCTTCCGGCTCGCCGTCGGTGGCGCCGGCGATCACCGCCACCGGCGAGGACGACCAGTTCAGCGCGGACGCCCAGGACTGGAGCCCCTCGCCCGCGTCGCCGCGGACCAGCGAGTCCACCACCAGCGCCTCCAGCCGGGCGTCCCAGGCGCCACGGGCCTCGGCGGTGCGCGCGTAGACCCGGGCGGCGGCGAACGCCACCTCCCTGGTGTAGCGAAGGACCGCCTCCCGCAGCTCGGCCTCCCCGCCGGGGGCGGCCAGCTCGTCCACCCGGGCCTCGACCACGTCGATGGTGATCCGCACCATCTCGACCGCCTGCTGGAGGGAGACCGCCCGCGCCAGCTCGCGCGGCGCGGTGCCGAACACCTCGCCGGCCACCGCCCGGCGGCCCCACTCGGGATGCTTCACCCAGTCCACGAAGGCGGCGATGCCGGCCTGGGCGACCAGGCCGATCCACGACCGGTTCTCCGCGGACATGCCGCGGAACCAGGGCAGCCGCTGCTCCATCGAGGCCATGGCGGCGGTGCCCAGCGAGCTCATCGCCTGCTGGAGCCGCTCGATCGTCTCCTCGCGGACCCGGCCGCCAGTCGCGGGCTGGCCGCCGCTGGGCGCGGCCGCGGCGGGCGTCTGCGCGGCCGTGTCACCCGGCGCGGGGACGTGCGGGCCTGCCGTCATCCCCCCAGAGTGCCATGGCCGTCGTGGGCGCGGGTGCCCGCAGGCCGCCGGTGACGGGTCCCCCGGGGCCGCCGCGGTCAGCCCAGCATGATCCGGCTGGTCCCCACGTCGGCCGTGATCTCCAGCCGGCCGCCCACGGCCTCGACGTAGGCCGCCAGGGTACGGACCTCGACCGCGCCGGGGCCGACCCGCTCGATCGCGGAGACCCGCTCCTGCCGCACCCGCAGCCGCTGGGCCAGTTGCGCCTGGGTCAGCCCGGCCTGCAGCCGGAGCTCGGCCAGCCCACGCGGCTGGCTGGCGGCCACCAGCCGGGTCGCGTCCTGGGTCACCGCGTCCGCCTGGCCGGGGAAGAACTCGGCCAGGAACGACTCGCGGCGGTAGCCGGCCGGCGCCGGGTCGGCCGGCACCTGGCTGGGCGGCTCGCCCGCCACGGCGCCCAGCCCGCGGGGGTGGCCCGCGCTGGCGGTGAGCAGGATCAGGCTGTCCGGGCCGGGCCCACCGGCGTCCGGCGAATGGCCCCGGCCGGCCGCGAACAGGATCTGGGTGCGCAGGCAGTCCGGGGCGGCCGGGCGCAGCACCCTGAGCTGGTCCCAGTGGGCGGACTGGCCGCCGCCGCTGTCGAAGCCGCCGTCCGGGACCCGGCCCAGATCCTGGACGAGCTCGTCGGCGATGCGCAGGAACTCGTTCGCCGCTGCCCGGGCCCGCGCCACCGCCGCGTCGGCGTCCGGGTAGGGGATCTCGGCGCCGTCTCCGCCGGGCCCGGCGAACGCCTCGTTGACGGTGCGCTGGGCGTGGGCGGCGGTGTACGCGGCCTTGAGCGCTTCCTTGCGGGCGCGGAAGCCGTCCACCCAGTGCTGCAGCCGCTGCATGTCGGCGGTGAGCTTCGCCTCCGCGCCGGCCAGCTCCGCGAGCCGGGCGCGCTGGCCGGCCAGCTCGTCGGTGGCCCCGGGCAGCGGTGGCTGGGCCAGTTCGGCCTCGAGCCGCTGACGGGCGGAGGCCACGTCGGCGACGCTCCGGCGCACGCTGTGCAGGCTGTCAAGCTGCCGCTGGGAGGCCCGGTCCAGGGCCGGCCGGGGATCATCGCCGCGCAGCGGCGCCAGCACTGGCGCGACCAGCGGCGGGCCGAGCTGCGGGGCGTGGTCGAGCAGGGCGATGATGGCGGCCCCCGCCTGCCGGGCCGCGGCGGGATCGCTGGTGCACAGGTCAGCCAGCCAGCCGCGGACCTCGGAGGTCATCCGGAACGTGTCGCTCATGACCGGCTGCTTTCCGGAGGGTTTAGTACGCGTAGATACTAACGCCGCAAACCGCGGCGGGCGGCATTGCCGGCGGGCGGTCACCTCACGCGCCGGGGGCGGAGCTGCCGGGCGCCGGTCAGGCGTCCGGGGTGAGGGCGGTGTGGACCGGGAAGTCGAGCCGGTACTGCTCCACGGCCTTGATCACGGTTTCTGGCTTGACCTCGCCGAGCCGTGCGAGCTGGGCCAGCACGGCCGCGGTGATCGACTCGGCGTCGACGTGGAAGTAGCGGCGGGCGGCAGGCCGGGTGTCGGACCGCCCGTACCCGTCGGTGCCGAGCGAGCTGTAGGGCCCGGGCACCCAGCGGGCGATCTGGTCCGGCACGGCCCGCATCCAGTCGCTCACCGCTACCACCGGGCCCGGCTGGCCGTCCAGCGCCTGGCTGACGTAGGGGACCTGCGGCTCGGCGTCGGGGTGGAGCAGGTTCCACTCCTCGC
>DATDGI010000164.1:0-17056 GCA_036522155.1 Streptosporangiaceae bacterium | reverse complement strand
GGCCACGGCTATGCCGCACTTCAGCCCGGCGAGGTTCCAGCCCTTGCTCGCGGACGTGAACGTGAACGTGGTCTCGGCCCGGGTGAGCTCGTGATCGATGGCCAGGAACGGCACGAACCGCGCGCCGGGCAGCACCAGCGGGGCATGGATCTCGTCCACCAGGAGCGCCGCCCCGTGCCGCTGGCACAGGTCGGCGGCCATCGCCAGCTGCCCGGCCGACCACACGTTGCCGGTCGGGTTGTGCGGGCTGCACAGCAGGTAGGCGGCGGCGCCCGGCTGGCTGAGCGCGTCGTCGATGGCGGCCGGGTCCAGGTCGTACCGGCCCGAGGCGTCCCGGGCCAGCGGCGCCTCGATGATCCGCCGCCCGGAGAGCCCGAACCGGAACCAGAACGGCGGGTACACCGGGGGGTTGATGACGATCCCGGCGCCGGGCGGGGTGATGGCCGCGATCACCTCGGCCAGCCCGGTCATGACGTCCGGGATGGGATAGACCGAATCCGGGTCGACGGCCCAGCCGAGCCGGCTGGCGGCGAACTGCGCGTAGGCCTCACCGAGTGCGCCCTTGTCCGCATAACCGCAGTCACTGGCGGAGATCGCGCTGGTCACCGCCGCCTTGATGGCCGGGGCGAGGTCGAAGTCCATCTCCGCCACGAAGGCGGGCAGCACGTCGGCGGGATGGGCCGCCCACTTGGCCCCGGTGCGCCGCCTGAGCTCAGGCAGCGAGCACGACCCGAGCAAGGCGTCCACCCGACGGATGCTAGCTCACCCGGTGGGCCCGGGGCGGTTTGGCCCGCGCTGCGCCGATGGCGCCGGACTGCCCGTTATGCTGCGTCAGGAGGAGTCCCCGATGACAGAACCGTGGTCCGGCGGCATCGTCCCGAGCCGGGACAAGCCGGCCAAGATCGACACCAGCGTGGCCCACCCGGCCCGGGTCTACGACTACTGGCTGGGCGGTAAAGACAACTTCGCGGCCGACCGGGAGGCGGCCGAGCGGGTGCTGGCCGTCTCCCCCGGGCTGCGCTGGCGGGTGAAGGAGAACCGTGCCTTCCTCGCCCGCGCGGTCCGGTTCCTGGCCACCGAGGCCGGGATCCGGCAGTTCCTCGATCTCGGCACCGGCATCCCGAGCGCGAATAACACCCACGAGGTGGCCCAGGCCGCCGCGCCGTCGGCCCGGATCGTCTACGTGGACAACGACCCGATCGTGCTGGCCCACGCCCGGGCGCTGCTCACCAGCGCTCCGGAGGGCGCTACCGCCTACCTGGAAGCCGACCTGCGGGACCCGGAAACCGTCGTCACCGAGGCGGCCCGCACGCTCGACTTCGAGCAGCCAGTGGCGGTGATGCTGATCGGGGTGCTGCATCTGGTGCAGGACTCCGAGGACCCCTACGGCATCGTCGCCCGCTACCTTGCGGCCGTGCCGCCCGGCAGCTACCTGGCGATCTCGCATCCGGCCAGCGACATCAACGCCAACCAGGCCGAGGTGCAGCGCCGCTATAACGAGCGGGTGTCGACCCCGCAGACGCTGCGCAGTCACGCCCAGGTGTGCCGCTTCTTCGACGGCCTGCAACTGGTCCCGCCCGGCGTGGTGTACGTGCACACCTGGCGGGCCGATCCCGGCGACGAGCCCGCCTCCGAGACGACCTCCGCCCACGGCGGCGTCGCCCGCAAACCCTGACCCGCCCGGCCGCCGGCCGGCTCAGCGGAGGCCGCCGGTGAGGTAGCGGTCCAGGGTCGGGCCGATCGCCCGGGCCAGGTCGTCGGTGCTGGCCGTGGTGAGCGGCGGCAGCTGGAGCACGTACCTGGTCAGGGCCAGGCCCAGCACCTGGCTGGCCACCAGCGCGGCCCGGAACTGCGCATCGGGCCCCCCGTCCCCGGCGCTGGCGAGCCCGCTGGCCGCGCCCGCGATGCGGCCCAGGATGGCCTCGGTCGCGAACTCACGCAGCATGGCCGCCGCCTGCTCGCTGGTGACCGCCGAGCGCAGCAGGCCCAGGAACGTCGCCCTCATCTCGGCTACGTCCCAGGCCGCCAGCACCGTGCGCAGCATGTGCTCGCCCAGGCTGCGGTCCGGATCACCGGCCGCGGTGGCCAGCGCGCTGGCCACCAGGTCGCCCGGCACCATGGGCAGCCGCATCGCGGCCGCGAACAGCCGTTCCTTGTTGACGAAGAAGTGGTGCACCAGGGCGGCGTCCACCCCCGCGTCGGCCGCGATCCCCCGGATGGTCGCACCGTCATAGCCGTAGTCGCCGAACCGGTTCCGCGCCGCGGCCAGGATGGCCTCCCGGGTGCCGCTGTCACCGCTCCGGCGCCCGCTGCGCCCGCGCCGCCGCCGGGCCGTGGGCGGGTCCGGCTGCGCCTGGCCGGTCCCGGGCGGGCCGGTCACGCGGGCGTCCTGGCCCGGCCGGCGGCCAGGGTGAGCTCGAAGAACCGCTCGTCCAGGGTGGCCGGGCCGTCGCTCACCCGGGCCTCGATCCCGCCCAGCGCCCGGCTCACCTCCGCTGGCTCCGCGCCGGGTACCCGCAGTGCGGTCCCCACCAGGGCCACGGCCAGCCCGGCGGCCTCCAGCGCACCGAACGCCGCCGCCCAGTCCGCCGTCTCCACCACGCTCACCCGCGCGTCCCCGACGATCTGGCGGGCCGTGCCCTCGGCCACGACCCGGCCGTCGGCCATCACCAGCAGCCGGTCGCACTCCTCGGCCTCTTCCATGTAGTGGGTCGTGACCAGCACCCCGGTCCCGGCCACGGCCGCCCCGGCCACGGTCTCCCACAGCCTGGCCCGGGCCAGCGGGTCCACTCCCGAGGTGGGCTCGTCCAGGATCAGCAGGTCGGGATGGTGGTCCAGCGCCTGCGCGAACGCGGCGCTGCGCTGCACCCCGAGTGGCAGCGAGCCCACCACCGTCCGGCCATACTCACGCAGCGGTTCGGGCAGGGCATCGGCCCCGCGGACGCCCTCCCCCCGCCGGGTGCCGAACGCCGCGGCCGAGAACTCCAGGTTCTCCACCGGGGTCAGATCGTCATACAGCCCCAGCGTCTGCGGCACATAGCCGATCCGCTGGCGGGTCCGGCGGGACGGCGGCTCCCCGAACAGCGCGACCTCGCCACTGGAGGTCGGCAGCAGCCCGAGCAGCATCCGGATCAGGGTCGTCTTGCCCGCCCCGTTCGCGCCGAGCAGGCCGACCACCTCGCCCCGCTCCAGCCGCAGGTCGACCCCGTCCACGGCGGTGAAGGACCCGAACCTGCGGGTCACCTGCGCGCACTGCGCCAGTGGTCCGGTCATCGTGCCTCCCTCCCAGTCAGCTCGCGGGCCAGGATGGCGACCGTGACCGCATCCTGCAGGTCGGGCGTGACCTGGGTAGTCCCGGGGCCGGTGGCGTGATCCGGCCGGCCCTGTGGATCCCAGATCCGCCAGCGCCCGCCGCGCCGCCAGGCCCGCCGCCGTGCCTCCCCGGCGGGCGGGTCGTCGCTGGCGTGCAGCGTGCCTGGCATCGCCGCCACGATTTCTGCCGGGGTTCCCTGGGCCAGTTCCCGGCCCGCGTCCAGGGCGAGCACGCTGGCCGCGCGCTCCGCCTCGTCGAGATAGCTGGTCGCCAGCACCACCGCCGCGCCGCCGGCGGCGGCGCGGGCGATCAGCCACCACAGGTCGGCCCGGCTCACCGGGTCCACCCCGGTGGTGGGCTCATCCAGCACCAGCAGGTCGGGCCGGTGCAGCATGGCCGCGATCACGCCCAGCTTCTGCCGCATCCCGCCGGACAGCTGGCCCGCGAGCCGGTCCCGGGCCGCGGCCAGGCCCGACCGCGCCAGCAGCTCGCCGCTGCGCTCCCTAGCCGCGGCCGGGGGTACCCGGTAGGCGGCGGCCCGGAAGGCCAGGTTCTCGGCCACCGACAGATCCGGGTAGGTCCCCGACCCGGCGGCCAGGTACCCGATCCGCAACCGGTCCGGCCGCCGTACCTGCCCGCTGCCCGGCGCGAGCGCGCCGGCCAGGCAGCGCAGCAGGGTCGTCCGGCCCGCCCCGTCACCCCCCACCACCGCGGTGACCCGGCCGGGCTCGGCCCGGAAGCTCACCTGATCGAGCGCCAGCTTGTCCCCATACCGGACGCTCGCCGCCTGGCTCCCCCACCAGCCCTGGCCGCCGGTGACCGGGCCGGTCATGACCCGCTCCCCGCGGCCGGCCCGGGGCCGGCGCTGGCCACCTCGCCCAGCCCGGTGCCCACCGGCTCGCCCGGCTCGCCGCCCGCTCCGGTGCCGGCCACGGCCGGGTGCCGCCCCACCCGGCGCGGCCCGGCCGGCGCCAGGTAACTGCGGAACCTGAGGCTGGCCAGGGTGAACACGACCAGGCCGAGCAGGGCCAGGAAGACGAACGGCTGCCAGAGCGGCCCGATCGGCTCGGCCCGCAGCATCACGCCCCGGGATATCTCGTTGAAGTAGGTCAGCGGCAGCAGGTAGGAGATCCAGCGCACGCCGACCGCGATCGAGGACAGCGGGAAGATCAGCCCGGACAGCAGCACCTGCGGCAGCATCACCATCACCGATAGCTGGATGGCCTGGCCCTGGTTCTCCGAGACGCTGGAGATGAGCACGCCGATGCCGAGGGTGACGAACAGGAACAGGACGGCGCCCAGCCCGAAGACGGCGAACGACCCGTTGAAGGGGACGCCGAACACGCCCACCCCGACCCCGACCACGATGGCCAGGTCGAGCGCGGCCACGCCGAAATACGGCACGACCTTGCCCAGGAACACGTCCCGGGGGTGCAGCGGCATGACCGCCAGTTGCTCCAGCGTGCCGGACTGCCGTTCGCGCACGACCCCGAGGCTGGTGATGATCGTCCCGATGAACACCAGGACCACCCCGCACAGGCCCGGGATCATGATGTCCTTGGTGGCGAGCTGCGGGTTGTAGAGCACCGTCAGCTGCGGCTGCTGGCCCGCCAGCCCGGCCGGTCCCGATGCCTTCTGCTCACCGGCGGCCAGAGCGGCCAGCGCCGCCTTGGCCGTGAACAGCTGGCTGCCGTCCACCAGCACCTGCACCGGCCCGGGCCCGGCGATCACCGCGACGGCGGCCTTGCCGTCCCGGAGCTGCTGCTGGGCCCAGGCCCGGTCCTCGCCCGGGGCGGTGGTCACGATGTCGAACGGCTTGCCCAGGTGACCGGCGACCGTCGCGGCCTGCGGCCCGGCGGCCACGGTCGGGATGGTCGACACATCGAAACTGGCGGCGTAGCCAAACACAATCAGCAGCACCACCGGCATCACGATCATCATGGCCAGCGTCCGCCGGTCCCGCCGCAGCTGCCGGAACTCCTTGACGATCATCGCCCACATGGCTGCCTCCGGGCCTCATGCCGAATCTCAACGCTTGTTGAATTCTACGCACGTTGAATTTTTCCCGTCAACCCGGTGCGGGCCGCGGTCAGCGGGTGGCGCCGGTGACCAGCCAGGCGGAGCCGCGGGCGCGCAGCGTCAGGGTCACGAACCGGGCCGCCAGCCACACGCTGTAGGCCAGCCACAGCGCCACCAGGCCGCCGTGGGTGGCATGCACGTACCAGGCGGCGGCCGCGAACACCGCCGTGGTGGCCAGCCCGGCCAGCGCCAGGTAGTTCTGGTCCCCGGCCCCGATCAGCACCCCGTCCAGCACGAACACCACGCCCGCGGCCGGCTGCTGGACCGCGGCGATCAGCAGGACCGTCAGCAGCAGCCGGGAGACACCCGGCGTGGCCGCGAACACGGCGGGCAGGACCGGGCGGGCGGCCAGCAGCGCGGCGCCGAAGACCAGCCCGTAGACCGCGCCCCAGCCGGTCATCCGGCGGGTCGCCGCGCGCGCCCCGGCCACATCCCCCGCCCCCAGGTAGCGGCCGGTGATGGCCTGCCCGGCGATCGCGATGGCGTCCAGCGCCAGGGCCAGCAGGAACCAGAGCCGGAACGCGATCTGGTGGGCGGCGACCGCGTCGTCTCCCTGCCGGGCCGCGGCCGCGGTCATCACCACCAGTACCGCCTGCAGGGCGAGGGTGCGGACCAGCAGCCCGGCGCCGGCCACGGCCGACATGCGCAGCCCGGCCCGGTCCGGCCCGAACGGCACCCCGGCCCGGCGGGCGCCCCGGGCGACGATGACCAGATAGACCACGGCCGCTACGTTCTGGGCGATGACCGTGCCCCACGCCGAGCCGGCGATGCCCCAGCCCAGGCCGAGCACGAACAGCGCGTTGAGCGCGATGTTCCCGAGGTTGGCGGCGACGGCGACGGCGAGCGGGGTGCGGGTGTCCTGGAGGCCGCGCAGTACCCCCGTCCCGGCCAGCACGGCGAGCATGGCCGGTGCGCCCAGCAGGCTGATCCGCAGGTAGGTGACGGCCGCCCCGGTCACGCTCGCGGACGCGCCGAAGACGGCGATGATCTGCGGGGCCAGCGGCCAGCCGGCCGCGAGCACCGCCACCCCGATCAGCCCGGCCAGCCACAGCCCATCGATCCCCTGCCGGATCGCCGCCTGCCGGTGGCCCGCTCCCAGCTGGCGGGCCACCGCCGCGGTGGTGCCGTAGGCGAGGAAGATCGAGATGTTGACCAGCGTGGTCAGCGCCTGGCTGGCCACCCCCAGCCCGCCCAGCGCGGTGGTGCCGATCCGGCCGACGATCGCCGAGTCGGCCAGCAGGAACAGCGGCTCGGCCACCAGCGCGCCAAACGCCGGCACCGCCAGCCGCAGGATCTCCGCGTCGTGCGGGCTGCGGCCGATCCGCGGCCACCGCCTGGTCAGTGGCACGGCGGGATCCATGGCCGGATTGTAGGGGCCAGCCCTGGTGTAGTCGGATGGGCATATGGCTCACCTGACCCGTCATCGCGGCCGGTGGACGCTGGCCGACCAGGTCGCGTCGACCTGGCAGTACCTGCCCGTGGAGGTCCCGCCCGGCTCGCACGGGCTGCGGGTGGAGCTGGAGTACGACCGCTCCAGCGCGGTGCTCGACCTGGGCTGCCTGGGTGCGGCCGGGTTCCGCGGCTGGTCCGGCGGGGCCCGGCGGTCGTTCGTGATCACCGCCGGCGCGGCCACCCCCGGCTACCTGGCGGGCGAGCTGGAGCCTGGCCGCTGGCAGGTGATGCTCGGGCTCTACCGGCTGCCGCCGGACGGCGCGGAGTACCGGGTGACGGCCGAGGTCAGCAGCAGGCCGGGCGAGCTCGGGCCGCAGCCGGTGCCGGCCCCGCCGCCCCCGCTGACGGCCGGGGACCGGCCCCCGGCCCGGGTACTGCCCGCGGCGGCCGGGCGCAGGTGGCTGGCGGGCGACCTGCACACCCACACCGTGCACTCGGATGGGCAGCAGACGGTTCCCGCGCTCGCTCGTTATGCCGCGACGCTGGGTCTTGATTTTGTCGCGGTCACCGACCACAACACGGTCAGCCATCACACCGAGCTGCCCGGCGCGGCCGCCCGGTACGGCATCGCGCTGCTGCCCGGGCAGGAGGTCACCAACCCCGGCGGGCATGCGGGCGCACTGGGGGACATGGGCTGGGTCGACTTCCGCGCCCCGGCCGACGAGTGGCTGGCGCACACCCGCCGGGCGGGCGGGCTGCTGTCGGTCAACCACCCGATCGGCGGCCACCTGAGCTGGACGCTGCCGATGCGCGAGCGCCCGCCGCTGGCCGAGGTGTGGCACTGGAGCTGGCTGGACCGCCGCTGGACGGCGCCGCTGGCCTGGTGGCTGGCCTGGGATCCGGCCGCGACCGGGGTCGGCGGCAGCGACTGGCACCGGCCTGGCGACGACGCACCCCCCGGCAGCCCCACCACCTGGGCCGAATGCGAGAGCGGCGAGCCGGAGGCGGTGCTCGGCGCGCTCCGCGAGGGCCGGGTGGCGATCTCGGCCAGCCGGGACGGCCCGCTGCTGCTGCGCACGAACGGCGAGCTGGTCGCGGTGGATGCCGAAGGGGCGATCCTGGCCGGGCCGGACGGCCCGCGGGCCCGGGTCCGGCGGGCGCGGGAGGGCTTCCCTGCGGCCCCCGGCTGCCACCGCCTGCTCGACGACGCCGGAGCTACGCTCGCCCTCACCAACTGAGTCAGGAGGCCAGGCCCGTGACCGACACCAAGCCGGCGCAGACCAGCCAGCAGGCCCCGGCGGCCAGGACCAGCCTGGCCCTGGCCGTCATCGTGACCGGGGTGCTGATCACCGCGGTGGACACCACGATCGTGGTGCTGGCGCTGCCGGAGATCCAGCGGGCGCTGGGTATCGGGATCACCTCGGTGGTGTGGGTGATCATCGGCTACCTGCTGGTGATCACCATCCTGGCGACCCAGGTCGGGCGGCTGGGCGACATGTTCGGCCGGGTGCACATGTACCGGTCCGGCTTCCTGATCTTCATCGCCGGTTCGGCGCTGTGCGCGCTGGCCTGGAACGAGGTCTCTATCGTGGTGTTCCGGCTGGTGCAGGGCGTCGGCGGGGCGCTGGTCACGGCCAACTCCGGTGCCGTCATCGCGGACACGTTCCCGCCGGACAAGCGCGGCCGGGCCTACGGGTTCAACTCCATCGGGTGGAGCCTGGGCGCGGTGATCGGCATCGTGCTCGGCGGCGTCATCGTCACCTACATCTCCTGGCGCTGGATCTTCTGGATCAACGTGCCGATCGGGGTGGGCGCCTACCTGGTCGCGCTGCGGGTGCTGCGCGACCGCGGCCAGCGGGAGCGGCGCCGGATCGACCTGCCCGGCATGGTCACCCTCGGGCTCGGGCTGTTCGGCGTGCTGTGGGCGATGACCCGGCTCGCGACCGCGCCGGTCGACCCCACGCTGCTCGGATACCTGGCCGGCGGGCTGGTCCTGCTTATCGTCTTCGTCCTCATCGAGCGGGCGCAGCCGGAGCCGATGCTCGACCTGTCGCTGTTCCGGATCCCGGCCATGACTCCCTCGCTGCTGGCCGCGCTGTTCCAGGCGCTCGGCAACTTCGCGGTGCTGTTCCTGGTCATCATGTACCTGCAGGGGGCCCGGGGGCTGACCCCGATCAGCGCGTCATTGCTGCTGGTGCCGGGGTACGTGATCGGCGGCGTGGTCGGCCCGGCCGTCGGCCGGCTGACCGACCGGATCGGGCCGGTGCTGCCCGCCACCGTGGGGCTGGCCATCCAGGCGGGCGCGTTCGCCATCTACGCCCAGCTCGGGCTGGCCTCCCCGCTGTGGCTGGTGGTGATGGCCAGCGTGGTGAACGGGATCGGCAACGGGAGCTTCTTCCCGGCCAACACCACGGCGGTGATGAAGGCCTCGCCGCGCGGTGTGTTCGGGGTGGCCTCGGGCATGCTGCGGACCTTCTCCAACGTCGGGATGGTGTTCTCGTTCGCGGTGGCGATCCTGGTCGCCGCCCACTCCATCGCCCGCGGCCTGGCGTTCGCCATCTTCGTCGGGGCCACCAGCCTGCACGGGCCGCTGGCGGCGGCGTTCATCCAGGGCCTGCACGCCGCCTTCTATTCGGCGATGGGGCTGGCCGGGGTGGCGCTGGTGCTGTCCGCGGTGCGCGGGCGGGGCGGGTTCGTGCAGTCCGGCACGTCGAGGGCGCCGGGGCCGGAGGGTCAGGCCGGCGGGGAGATCCGGAAGACCGGGTAACCGGGCGCGATCTCCAGCAGCCTGGCGTCGGGCGCGTCCGGGCCGACGCCCTGGAAGAACATGCCGATCTCGAACTTCCATCGCTTCAGGTAGGCCCGCAGCACCGCGGGCTTGTCGGCGTCGGCGAGTTCGGTGGCGGTGAACGGCTCCGCCCGGCGGCCGACCCGGAGCTCGCCGCCGCCGACGGCCCGCATGTTGCGCACCCACTGGGTCTCGCCGCGCGGCGCGACCAGGTAGCGCTGGCCGTTCAGCGTCAGCGGGTTGACCGGGGTGGTGCGCCACTGCCCCGACGTGCGCCCGCGGACGGCGAGCACCCGGGACCCGTAAACGCTGATGCCGGCCCGGGTCAGCGCGGCGACCGCGCTGTTGAACAGGTGGGTGCCACCGCTGGGCTGGACGTAACGGGGCTGGTCGCTGTCGCTGCTGGCCATCGCGGGTCTCCTCAGTTTACAGAGCAGTGCTCTTGATTAAGAACAGTGTTACGCAGTCTCCGAGCTCGTGTCAAGAGCAGCGCTCTCGATTTGGTCCTATGATCTGATCGTCGATGGTGACCGCCCTGGTCCGGGATACCGGACAAGCCGGGGGAAGGCAAGATGGGGGCACATGCCCGCAGGAGGTGCCGATGTCAACGACCCAGCGGTGGGGCATCACGCTCCCGTTGCGCAGCCGGCCGCTGGCCGAGCAGCAGGAGTTCGTCGCCAGCCTGCCCGGCCTCGGTTACACCGACGCCTGGTCATCCGAGCTGAACGGCGCCGATGCCCTGCTGCCGCTGGCCCTGGCCGCGCAGTGGACCGGCGGCCTGCGGCTGGGCAGCGCGATCGCCGGGATCTTCACCCGGGGCCCGGCGCTGCTGGCGATGGAGGCGGCGACCGTGGCCGCGCTGGCGCCGGGCCGGTTCGTGCTGGGGGTCGGCATCTCCTCGCCGGTGATCGTGACCGACTGGAACGGGATCGAGCTGGACCGGCCGTATCAGCGCGCCCGGGACACGCTGCGGTTCCTCCGCGCGGCGCTGGCCGGGGAGAAGGTCAGCGCGCAGTACGAGACGTTCACCATCAACGGCTTCCGGCTGGACCCGCCGCCACCGCAGCCGCCGGGCCTGGCGCTCGCCGCGCTCCGCCCGCAGATGGTGCGGCTGGCGGCCACGCTGGCGGACGCGGCCATCACCAACTGGCTGGCCCCCGCGGACGTGCCCGTCATCCGGGCCGAGGCCGGGCCGGATTGTGAACTCATCGCGCGGGTGTTCGTCTGCCCGACCAGCGACGCCGGCACGGCCCGCCAGATCGGCCGCCGGCTGATCGCCGCCTACCTCACCGTGCCCGCGTATGCCGCCTTCCACGAGTGGCTCGGCCGGGGTGAGCTGCTGGCGCCGATGCGGGCCGCCTGGTCGGCCGCGGACCGCAGGGGGGCACTGGCCGCCATCCCCGACCACCTGGTCGACGACCTGGTCGTGCACGGGCACCCGCAGCGGTGCCGGGAACGGGTCGCTGAGTACCAGGCGGCCGGCCTGGACACCCCGGTGATCGCGGTGATCCCCGCCCCGGGCATGGACGAGGCCGAGGCCATCCGCCAGCTCGCCCCCGCCTGACGCCGGGCGCTACCAGGTGCCGGGGAGGGGGCCGCCGTACCAGGAACGGATGATCTGGTGGGCGATGGACACCGGCGGCGGGAGCAGCACATCCCCGGTGGCGGCCGCTTCGCCCAGCTCGGCGTGGGAGAACCAGCGGGCTTCGGCGATCTCGGTGTCGTCCACCCGGATCTGCTGCCCGGGCCGGGCCTGCGCCCGGAACCCGAGCATCAGGCTCTGCGGCATCGGCCAGGGCTGGCTGCCGACGTAGCTGACCTCCGCCACCTCGATCCCGGCCTCCTCCCGGACCTCGCGGGCGACCGCCTGCTCGGCCGACTCGCCCGCCTCAACGAAACCAGCCAGGATCGACACCCGGTGCGGCGGCCAGGCCCGGTTGCGGGCGAGCAGGCAGCGATCCGCCTCGTCGGTCACCAGCATGATCACCGCCGGGTCGATACGGGGGAAGTGCTCGCTGCCGTCCACCGGGCAGCGGCGCGCATGGCCCGCCGGGGCCGGGATGGTCTCCGCCCCGCACCGCGGGCAGTGCGTGTGCCGGGCATGCCAGTTGGCCAGCGCCACCGCGTGCGTGAACAGCCCGGCGTCCCGATCGCCGAGCAGCGGCCCGGCCTGCCGCAGCGGGGCTGGCCGCACCCCGGTGACCGGCGCCGGCATGGCCGCGCCGGGCGGCGGCACCGGCTTGGCGCCCAGCCCGCCGGGCGGGCCCATCACGCCGAAGTAGGCGACCCCATCCGCGTCCACCCCGAGCAGGAAACGCACCCCGGCCGGTGCCTCCAACGGCGGCACGAAGACCAGCTCAGCCGGGCCGGCGTTCCCCGCACCGAAGCTGATCAGGGCCTGGCCCTCGTCCAGGACCAGCACCCGGCTGGCGTCATCGGCCCAGGCGGCCGCGACCCAGTCCGCGTCCTCACGGTGCGAGCTGGCCCGGTCCACCTCGCTCCGGGCCAGCGTGAACCCGCCCAGGTCGCGCGCGGCCACCAGGTCCTCCCGGGCCCCCGCGGCATCGCCGGTCATGCCGCCTTCCGCGGGCGCACCGCGGTCAGTGACGGCGCACCGCCGACAGCTCGTCCCACAGGTACGCCACCGCTTCGGCCCCCTTCAGCAGCAGCGCCATCTCGGCCTTCTCGTTCGGCGCGTGGATGCGGTCGGAGTCCAGGCCGACCGCCACGAATACCAGCGGCGCGCCGAGGATATCGGCCAGATCCGCTTCCGGGCCGCTGCCGCCTTCCCGGGTGAACAGCACCTCGGTGCCGAACGCCCGCTCCATCGCCCGCTTGCCCGCCTGCACCGCCGGTGAGCCGACGGGCGAGAAGCAGGGCCGCACGCCCGGCCCCTCGAAACTGACCTCGGCGCGGATCCCCGGCGGGGTGTGCGCGGCCATATGCGCCCGCAGCCCGTCGGCGACCTCGGCCGGCTCCTGGCCGGCGACCAGCCGGAAGGAAACCTTGGCGTGCGCGCTGGCGGGCACGATCGTCTTGCCACCCGGCCCGGTGTGACCGCCCCACATGCCGTTGACCTCGGCCGTGGGCCGCGCCCAGATCCGCTCCAGGGTGCTGAACCCGGCCTCCCCCGCGGCCACCTGGCTGTGCCCGGCGTCGGCCAGCCAGAGCTTCTCCTCGTACGGCAGCCGGGCGAACATCTCCCGCTCAGCGGCGGTGAGCGGGAGCACCCGGTCGTAGAACCCGGGCAGCGTGACCCGGCCACCGGCGTCGTGCAGGCCCGCCAGCAGCGCGGCCATGGCGTGCAGCGGGTTCGGCACACCGCCGCCGAAGGAGCCCGAGTGCAGGTCGGTGTCCGGGCCGAGCAGCGCGATCTCGGCGGCCACCACCCCGCGCATCCCGGTGCACATGGACGGCACGTCGGCGGCCCACATGGTGGTGTCGGAGACCACGATGACGTCGCAGGCGAGGCGGTCAGCCCTGGCCGTCAGCAGCTCGGCGAAATGCGGCGAACCCGACTCTTCCTCCCCCTCGATGAGCAGCTTGATGGTGACAGGCGGTGCGCTCGCCCCGGAGGCCGCCAGCCAGGCCCGGACGCCCAGGCTGTGCAGCATCACCTGCCCCTTGTCGTCGGACGCGCCCCGGGCGAGCAGCTGGCCGTCCCGCTCGGCGGGCTCGAACGGCGCTGAGTCCCATTGCCCGAGCGGCTCCACCGGCTGCACGTCGTGGTGGCCGTAGACGCAGACGGCAGGCGCGGCCGGGTCGGCGGCGGGCCAGCAGGCGTAGACCGCGGGCAGGCCCGGCGATCCGCCGCCGCCGGTCTCCCAGATCTCCACCTCCGGGAACCCGATGGACCGCAGGTGGGCGGCCAGCCAGCCGGCGCTGGCCCGGACGTCGGGGTGGTGGCCAGGATCAGCGGAGATCGACGGGATGGCCAGCCACTGCTTCAGATCGTCGAAGAAACCGCGTGCCTGCTGCTCGACGTAGTCGCGGACGTCCATGCCGCTGGGCCTCCTCACGGGGGGTGTTGTTCCGGCACTCTAACGGGGCACGGGCCCGGCCACCCGCCGAGCCGCAACCCTCGTCCCCGGGTCCAGTAACAGATCACCCTGCGGCATGACGACGTGGCGGGCTCATCAGGCATAGCGTCATCAACCGTGACGCTGCAACTGGCTGGTGAGCGCAAGGGTACCGGGGTCCACCCGGGGCCCCGCTGGCGGTGCCCGCCGGCCGTGCTGGCCACCACCCGGGCCGTCCAGCGGGAGTGGTTCGCGGTCCTGATCGTCGCGTCCGCGGCCTTCGCCGCCGTCGTCGCCCTCATCAGCAACCAGCCACCCGAACGTACCTGGGGGATGTTCGCCGCGGCCGGCTACGGCGTGGCCTTCCTGATCGTGCTGGCCGCCCGGCGCTGGGGCACCGCGATCCGGCGCCGCGCCACCGGCCTGGCCGTGGTGGCCGGTTTCACCGGCGCCGTGGCCGCCCCGCTCGGCTGGCTGGCGGTGGCCGGGGAGGCACAGCCCGAGGTGGGGGTGACCATCCGGTCGGCCGCGCTGCTGCTGCACCGCGGCACCCCCTACCAGGGAGCCGCGGCGCTAGCCGCCGCGCACAGCCCCTACGCGTACGACCCCTATCTGCCGGCCCTGATCGTGTTCGGGCTGCCGCGGGCCGTACTCGGCGGCGGGCCGCTCACCGACCCGCGGCTGTGGTTCGGGCTGGTGTTCGCGACAACGTTCGCGGCCGCCCTGACGCTGCTGGGGACCCGGCGGCCGGGCTGGTGGACCACCATCGTCATCGCCTCCCCGGTCGTGGCCTTCCCGCTCTCGGTCGGTGGCGACGACCTCCCGGTCCTTGGCCTGATCTGCCTGGGGTTCGCGCTGCTGGCCGAGCCGCGCGGGCGGTCCTGGCCGAGGCTGGCCGCGGCCGGGGTGGTGCTCGGCCTGGCCGCCGCCATGAAGGCCACCGCCTGGCCCGCGCTGGTGGTGGTGCTCGTCCTCGTCGCTTCCCGGCAGGGCAGGCGCGCGGCCGCCCTGCTGGCCCTGGCCGTACTGGCCATGACCGGCCTCGCCGACGGCCCGGTGGCCCTGACGCATCCGGGGGCCATGGTGCTGAACACGATCAAGTTCCCGCTGGGCATGGCCAAGGTGGCCAGCCCGGCAGAGAGCGTGCTGCCCGGGCACCTGATCGCCATGGCGGGCGGCGCCGGCCACTGGGCCGCCGTCGGCCTGGTGGTGACCGCGGGCCTGGCGGCCGGGGCCTGGCTGGTGGCCCGCCCGCCTGCCGACGTGCGCGCGGCGGTCTGGCGGCTGGCCGTCGGCCTCACCGCGCTGTTCCTGCTCGCGCCGGCCACCCGGGCCGGGTACTTCATGTACCCGCTGGGGCTGGCCGCCTGGCTCCTGCTGACCAGGCCAGGCCGCCCGGGCGCGACCGGCGTGGCGGCGGCGAGCAGCCCGCCTGAGATCCGCGAACCGGCCCCGGCCGGCCGCCCGGCCAGCTAGCGCGGAGCAGCCGTTCCTGATCCCGGCGGGGCGGGTCAGGCGCGCAGCGGGACGCCCTCGATGAGCGCCGTCAGCCCGGCCTGGTCCACCAGATCCCCTGGCCGCACGGTCAGGTCATGACGGACGTAGTAGAACGCCGCCCGCACCTGATCCACCGGGACCTTCGCGAGCCCGGCCCAGGCCAGCCGGTAGGCGGCGAGCTGGACGGCGGTGGCCCGGTGGTCATCGTCCGTGCCCGGCGGCTGGCCCGTCTTCCAGTCGACCAGGTCGTAGCGGCCGTCGGCGGCGTCGGCGAAGACGGCGTCGATCCGGCCGCGGACCGACCGCCCGGCGATCAGCATCTCGAACGGCACCTCCACCTCCAGCGGCCAGCGGCTGCCCCACTCCCCGGCCTCGAAGCGCTCCCGCAGCAGCGCCAGGTCGCTGGCGTCGGCGCCGTCGGCCGGCTCGTCGGCCGCGCCGAGCAGGTCGGCCGGATCGAGCAGCCGCTGCTGGCCGAACCGCTCCTCCAGCCACCGGTGGAAGGCACTGCCGCGGCGGGCCTGCGGCGCGGGCGGGCGCGGCATCGGGCGGCGGATCTCACGGGCCAGCTCGGCTGGGTCGGCGGCCATCGTGACCAGCGATGACACGGTGAGCCGGCCAGGCAGCCAGACGGCCGAGAGGTCGGCGCGCCGCTCCGCGCGCTCGGCCAGCAGGAGTTCGGTGTCATCGGCCCAGGCTTCGGCCACCAGCCGGTCCCCGGCCGTCATCGCGCCGCCGCCGTCGCCGTCACCGGGCACGCCCTCCTCGCGGGCGCCCTCCTCGCGGGCGCCCTCCTCGGGGGCGCCGTCCTCGCGGGCGCCGTCCTCGGGCACGCCGTCGTCGGGGGCGCCGGGCGGGCCGGCCATCAGCCGGGCGCGGGCCCGCTCGACCAGTGCCGCCGCCTCGGCGACGGCCGCGTGCCGGGCCCCGGCCGGGGACGGCGGCCAGCTCACGGACACGGGGCTGGCCAGCACCGGATTGGTGGCGTCCTCCTCCGGCGGTGGCACCCACCGGGCCACGGTTCCGGCCCCGGCCTGGCACGCGGCCCGGACCTCGTCCAGGAACACCGACGGCCCGAGCGGGGAGACGCCGTCCCCCCACCAGTAGCCGGTGCAGGCCACCCAGTAGGCGGCCCGGGTCACCGCCACGTAGGCCAGCCGGCGCTCCTCGGCCAGATCACGGACGGTGCAGGCGTCCCCGAACGCCGCCAGCGACGGCGCCGAGAGATCGGCCAGGGCAGGCAGGTCGTCGGCATCCCCGCGCAGGCCAAACGGCAGCAGCCGGGGATTCTCCGTCCATCGGGTGCTCGCCACCGGGCGGGCCGGGAAGACCCGCGCCTTGGCCCCGGCGGCGAGGCCGGGCACGACCACGGCGGGCCATTGCAGGCCCTTCGCCGCGTGCACCGTGGTCAGGATCACCGCGTCGATCCCGCTGGGACGGCCCGATTCCAGCCCGAACTCCTCGGCCTCGGCCGCGGTCAGGTAGGCGAGGAAGGCGCCCAGGGTCGGCTCCTCCTCGTCGTCGGCGAAGGCCGCCGCGGCGTCCGCGAACGCGTCCAGGTCGGCCCGAGCCGCGGCTGGGTCCCGCCACGGCTGGGCCGCCACCTCCACGTCCAGGCCGAGCACCCGCTCCACCTCGCCGACCAGGTCGGGCAGCGGCCGGCCGGCGTGCAGGCGCAGCATGCGAAGTTCGGCCGCGAGCGCGCCGAACCGCGCATAACCCGCCGCGGAGTACCCGGCCGCGGCACCGAGATCGTCCAGCGCCTCCACCAGGCTGCCCTGCTCCGCGGTCAGATCCGTCACCGCCAGCGTCAGCGGATCTTGATGCCTAACGCTGCCGGGCGGCTCGCCCGGCTCCCCCGCCGGGTCACGTCCGGGGCCGGGGCCACCGGCTGGACCCGCGCCGGCCGGCTCGGGGCCGTTGCCGTGTTCCCGGCCGGTTCCGGCCCGCCCGCGCTGATCGCGGGCG
>DATDGI010000163.1:0-1993 GCA_036522155.1 Streptosporangiaceae bacterium | reverse complement strand
GTGACCGTGTCCGAGCGAAGATCCACGTACCCGCTGGCCGCTGTCATCCCTGCTCCTCTCCGCGTGCTGGCACGACTCTATGCCGCGCCGCCGGCCCTGCGGCTGCCCGGCTGCGCCCGGCCGGCAGGGCCGCCGCACGTGGTGGGCACCGCCCCCGGTGCCAGGATGGTGCGCATGACACAGACCCCGGCCGGGCACCGGCTGTACGCGGATCTGGCCCCCTGGTGGCCGCTCATCTCCGGCCCGGACGAGTACGCCGAAGAGGCGGAGATGGCCGCGGGGATCCTGAAAACGGCCTCGATTCCCGTGCACGAGGTGCTGGAACTGGGCAGCGGCGGCGGCCACAACGCGGTCCACCTGAAGAGGCACTTCCAGCTCACGCTGACCGACATCTCGGCTGGCATGCTGGCGGTGTCCCGCGACCTCAACCCGGACTGCACCCACCACCAGGCCGACATGCGCACGGTCCGGCTCGGCCGGGAGTTCGACGCGGTCTTCGTGCATGACGCCGTGGCCTACATGACCACCGAGGCGGACCTGCGGCAGGTGATCGGGACCGCCTTCGCGCACTGCCGTCCCGGCGGCATCGCGGTGTTCGTGCCCGACCACACCACCGAGCAGTTCGAGCCGGAGACCGACCACGGCGGCAGCGACGGCCCGGACGGCCGCGGTGCCCGCTACCTGGAGTGGACCTGGGATCCCGATCCCGCGGACACCTGGATCCAGTCCGAGTACGCGTTCCTGCTCCGCGACGCCGATGGCTCGGTGCAGGTGGTCCACGACAGCCACCGCACCGGGCTGTTCAGCCGGCCGGCGTGGCTCGGCCTGCTGGCGGAGGCGGGTTTCCACCCGGAGACCATCACAGAGCAGACGTCTGAGGACCGCACCCCCCGGGTGATCTTCACTGGGCACCGGCTTGGGTAGCGGGACGGGCGTGGCCAGGACGGGCCGGCCCGCCGTGGCCAGAGTGGCCGGGCCCGCCGTGCTCATGACCGCCCGGCTCGGCCGGGCCACCGCCCATCATCTTGAGCATCGGGCCGCCGCCTGACCGGAAGAACCGCACCAGCAGGGACACGGCCAGCAGCAGGAACACGATGTTGAGGTAGGTGGTGTAGTTCCACTGCGGGCCGGCAGCGCCGATCCGGGCCGCCCGGGTGGCCGGGATCAGCCCGAGCGCGCCGAACGTGAACTCCACCAGGTATGCGGCCATGACCATGGTCGCGTAGAAGATGCCCAGCAGGACCAGCATCATCTTGGTGCCGTAGTACTTCCGGTAGATGAGCAGGATCGGGATGATGATCAGGTCGGCGAAGATGAAGGACACGACGCCGCCGAAGCTGATGCCGCCGTTCCACAGCACCGCCGCCAGCGGCACGTTGCCGATCGAGCAGACGAAGCTGATCACCGAGATCACCGGGCCGGCCAGTGGCCCCCACAGCCGGGCGGCGAGCGGATGGCCGGTCAGGAACAGGTGCTGCCAGAAGGCGTTAGGCACCCAGGCGGCCACCGCCCCGGCCAGCAGCAGGCCGATCACCACGTCCCGGATGACGGCCGCCCACTCCATGACGAAGACGTGGCTGACCGCGGTGTATCCCTCCCGGCTGGCCAGCCGCCGCCAGAACCTCCCGCCCGCGGCGATGCTCATGTCCATGGCCGCATGGCCCTCCATGGACCCGGCCAGGCCGCGGTCCGCCTGCCTGCGCGCGGCCTCGATCAGCCGCTGCCGCACGAAGATGCGGAACGCCACCGCCAGCAGCACGATCATCACCGGGCCGCCGACGAATTCGGCCAGCGTGAACTGCCAGGAGATGAGCAGCGCCAGGATGATCCCCAGTTCGATGACCAGGTTGGTGCTGGCGATCTCGAACACCATGGCCGCGGTGAAGCTGGCCCCTTTACGGAACAGCGACCGGGCCAGCGCCACCGCCGCGTACGAGCAGGACGATGACGCGGCACCAAGCCCGGTGGCCCGGGCCAGCGCGGCCGGCCCGCG
>DATDGI010000162.1:0-1847 GCA_036522155.1 Streptosporangiaceae bacterium | reverse complement strand
CCGAGCACCACGGCCACGTCATGCCGGGGCTGGCCGGTCAGCCCGGCCAGCCGGGCGGCGCTGGCCTGCGCCGCCCGGTACGGATCGGCGTCGTGATCCGCCGGCACCGGCGCGGTCACGCCCGGATGTACGGCTTGCCGTCGGCGGCGGGCGGCCGCACCCGCCCGACCAGCCCCGCCACCGCGATGATCGTCGCCACGTACGGCGCCATCAGCAGGATGAACGACGAGACCGGCACCCGCAGCACGGACAGCTCGGTCTGCAGCTGGAAGCTGAACCCGAACAGCAGCGCGGCCGCCACCGAGCCGAGCGGCGTCCACCGCCCGAAGATCATGGCGGCCAGCGCGATGAAGCCGAAGCCGGAACTGATGTCCGAGGTGAAGAAGCCGACCGAGCCGACGGTCAGGTACGCCCCGCCGATGCCGGCCACCATGCCGCCCAGGATGACGTTGCGGTACCTCGTCCACAGCACCCGGATGCCGACCGTGTCGGCCGCCACCGGATGCTCTCCGACCGCCCGCACCCGCAGCCCCCACCGGGTACGGAACAGGCCGATCTGGATCACCAGGATCAGCGCGTAGGTGATGTAGAGGAAGACGTTGGAGTCGAAAAAGACCGGGCCGATGACCGGGATGTTGCTGAGCACGGGCACCTTGACCGTGGTGAACGTGTTACCGGCGTTGAAGGTGTTGGCGTAGGGGACCATCACCCGGTCGTACAGGTAGTTGGTCAGCCCCAGCGCGATCACGTTCAGCACCACGCCGACGATGATCTGGTCGGTCAGGAACATGATGGCGAATACCGCGAGCAGTGCCCCCAGCGCACCGCCAGCCAGCGATCCGGCCATCAGCCCGAGCCAGACCCCGCCGGTGACGCTGGCCACCGCCGCCGCGGTGAACGCGCCGAAGAGCAGCTGGCCCTCGATCGCGATGTTGATGACACCGGACCGTTCGCCCATGAGGCCGGCCATGGCGCCGAGCATCAGCGGGATGGACGCGGTCAGCGTCCCCTGCAGCAGGTCGATGACCTCGAGCGGGCCGACCGAGTTGCCGGCGTCCGCCCAGGCCAGCAGGGAGAGCAGGAAGCACAGCAGGACAGCCGCGATGGACAGCCGCCTGGCCCAGCGGCCGACGTCGGCGACGGCGCGCATGATGCCCAGGCCGATCGAGATCGCGCCGAGCACATAGGACATCAGCGCCCCGGGAACGTGGATCACAGGCAGGTGCGGCGAGGCGCCGGGCAGTGACAGCGCGAAGCGGGCGTCGCCACGGTTGGCGAAGAAGCCGAAGACGAAGATGTCGATCAGGCCGAGCGCGATGAACGTGCCCGCGGCGAGGTACCTGCGGCTGATGGTGACCGGCACGCGGACCGGGGTAGCCAGTGCGGTCATCCCGACCATCCCTTCGCGGCAACGGCCTGCGGTCCTGCCCCGCCACTGCGCCGCAGCCGGAACAGCAGCCGGATCAGCGGTGGTGCGGCGACCAGCAGCACGATGATGGCCTCGATGACGTTGGTGACGTCGGCCGGGACGCCGGTGGCGGCTTCCATGACCGTGCCGCCGGCGTTCATCGCGCCGAATAGCAGCCCGGCGAGAACCACGCCCAGCGGCCTGGCCCGGCCGAGCAGCGCCACTGTGATGCCGTCGAAGCCGTACGTGCCGTAGCTGTTGGTCGTCAGCGGCGCCGTCTGGCCCAGCACGATCGTGGCCGCCGACAGGCCGGCCAGGCCGCCGGCGATCAGGAACGCGAGCACCCAGGTCCGCTCCACGCTGATGCCGGCGCTGCGCGCCGCGCTCGGGCTCGCGCCCACGGCCCGGAACTCAAAACCCGTCGTGCTGCGCGAGAGCA
>DATDGI010000161.1:0-4527 GCA_036522155.1 Streptosporangiaceae bacterium | reverse complement strand
CTGACCGACCTCGCCTCGCTCCGCGACGGCGAGCACGTGACCGTCTTCGCCGAGGTCGCGAAGGTCACCGCGCGCCGGATGCGGCACCGCACGGGGAAGCTGCTGGAAGTGACGGTCACCGACGGCAGCGCGCAGCTGAAGCTCGCCTTCTTCAACAAGGTGGAGTTCTGGCAGCGCCAGCTGGCCCCGGGCCGGCACGGCATGTTCGCGGGCCGGGTGTCGACGTTCAACGGCAAGCGCCAGCTGGCCCACCCCGAGTGCAAGCTGCTCGGCGCGGACGAGGCGGACAAGGCGGCGGAGTACGCGGCCGAGCTGATCCCGCTCTACCCGGCCAGCAAGGACTTCTCCTCCTGGGACATCGAGAAGTGCGTGCGGCTGGTCCTTGACACCCTCGGCGAGGTGGACGACCCGCTGCCCGCGGCCGTGCGGGAACGGCACCACCTGGACGGACTTGCGTCCGCCCTGCGGGGCATTCACCGGCCCGCCGACCTCGCCGAAGCCGGCCGGGCCCGGACCCGGCTCAAATGGGACGAGGCGTTCGTGCTGCAGGCGGTGCTGGCCCAGCGCCGTGAGGCGGCCGCGGCCCTGCCCGCCACCGCCCGCCCGCTCCGGCCCGGCGGGCTGCTGGCGGCGTTCGACACGCGGCTGCCGTTCAGCCTCACCGATGGCCAGCGGGAGGCCGGCGGGACCATCGCCGCCGACCTGGCGCTCGGCCACCCGATGCACCGGCTGCTGCAGGGCGAGGTCGGCTCCGGCAAGACGGTGATCGCGGTCCGGGCGATGCTGCAGGTGATCGACGCGGGCGGGCAGGCGGCGCTGCTCGCCCCGACCGAGGTGCTGGCCCAGCAGCACTACCGGTCGGTCAGCGACCTGCTCGGCCCGCTCGGGCAGGCCGGGCGGCTGGGCGGCGCCGAGCAGGCGACCCGGGTGGCGCTGCTGACCGGCTCGCAGGGGGCGGCGGCCCGCCGGGAGGCGCTGCTGGATGCCGCGTCCGGGGCGGCCGGCATCGTGATCGGCACGCACGCCCTGCTGACCGAGCACGTGCAGTTCGCCGACCTGGGCCTGGTGGTGATCGACGAGCAGCACCGGTTCGGGGTCGAGCAGCGGGACGCGCTGCGGGAGAAGGCCCGCGGCGCGCGCCCGCATGTGCTGGTGATGACCGCGACGCCGATCCCGCGCACGGTCGCCATGACGGTCTTCGGCGACCTGGACGTCTCCACCCTGACCGAGCTGCCGGCCGGCCGTGCGCCGATCACGAGCTACGTGGTCCCTGCCGCCGACAAGCCCCACTACCTGGCGCGGGCGTGGCAGCGGATCCGGGAGGAAGCCGGCGGCGGCGGCCAGGCCTACGTCGTCTGCCCCCGGATCGGTGACGATCAAAGCCCCTCAGCCAGCGCAACGGATGGCTCCCGCGCGCCCGCTGCCGACGCCGAGGCCGTCGAGTTCCTGGACGAAGACGAGGACGAGGCGAGCCCCCGGCGGCCACCGCTGGCGGTGCTGGACCTGGCCCCGGAGCTGGCCGAGGGACCGCTGGCCGGGCTGCGGCTGCGGGTGCTGCACGGCCGGCTGCCGGCCGAGGAGAAGGAGGCCGCGATGCGGGCGTTCGTCGGCGGCCAGGTGGACGTGCTGGTGACGACCACGGTGGTCGAGGTGGGGGTGGACGTGCCGAACGCCACCGCCATGGTGATCATGGATGCCGACCGGTTCGGGGTGTCCCAGCTGCACCAGTTGCGTGGCCGGGTCGGCCGGGGGGGCAAGCCGGGGTTGTGCCTGCTGGTGACCGAGGCCGCGGACGGCAGCCGGGCGCGGGAGCGGCTGGCCGCGGTGGCCGCCACCGTGGACGGTTTCGCGCTGGCCCGGCTGGACCTTGAGCAGCGCCGCGAGGGCGACGTGCTTGGTGCCGCCCAGGCCGGCCGGAAGCGGAGCCTGAAGCTGCTCACCCTGCTCACCGACGAGGCGCTGATCGGGGAGGCCAGGGACGAGGCCACCAGCCTGGTGGCGGCCGATCCGGACCTGGCCGGGCACCCCGCGCTGGCGGCGGCGATCGGGGAGCTGGTCGACGCCGAGCAGGCCGAGTTCCTGGAGAAGGCGTAACCCCGGCCCCGGGCTCGGCCGGCCGCCGTCTGGTACGGTCTCGCCGCAGATGAACTGTCGTCAGGGAAGGGCGTGACCACGTGCGTCGTGTCGCCTGCCCGGGCTCGTTCGACCCCGCGACGAACGGGCATCTAGACATCATCACCCGCGCGGCCCGGCTGCACGACGAGGTGGTGGTGGTGGTCGGGGCCAATCTGGCCAAGCGCGGCCTGTTCACCGTGGACGAGCGGATCGACATGCTCCGCGAGGTCACCAAGGATCTGCCCAACGTGAGCGTGGACCGGTTCACCGGGCTGCTGGTCGACTTCTGCCGGGCGCATCAGGTCAGCGCGATCGTCAAAGGCCTGCGCGCGGTCAGCGACTTCGAGTACGAGATGGAAATGGCGCAGATGAACTACCGGCTGGCCGGGGTCGAGACGCTGTTCATGACGGCCAACCCGCTCTACAGCTTCCTGCGGTCCAGCCTGGTCAAGGAGATCGCCACCTACGGCGGGGACGTCGAGTCGCTGGTCCCGGAGCCGGTGCATGCCCGGCTGCTGGCCCGGCTGGCGGAAAGCTGAGGCCGCCGAGTTGGGATTCTGGCCAGCCTCTGGATAAGCTGAGCCTTTCCTGACTGCTCGCTATTCACGTTGCCATGCCATCTTCCCGTAGGACGCCCACCGCCCGTCCGGGCACCCGTGGGCCACTGATTTTCGACACCCGGACCCTGCCCAGGAGTCCGGGTTCGGTGCGTTCCGAGACCCGGACCGTGCCCGCGCCTGCCAGTCTGTGGGCCGGCATGGCCGGAGTCGCGGAGGGCGCGGAACTGAAGCTGGCCGTCACGCTGGCGTCGGTGACCGAGGGCGTGCTGGTCACCGCGCAGGTGGAGGCTCCGGTCAGCGGCGAATGTGCCCGTTGCCTGGAACCGGTAGCGCAGACCATGGAGATCCGGTTCCAGGAGCTGTTCAGTTACGAGCAAGGGTCAGGCAGTGGTGACGAGGACGGGTACGCTCTAGCTGGGGACCTGCTCGACCTTGAGCCGGTCCTCCGTGATGCGTTGGTGCTGGCGCTCCCGCTCGCGCCACTGTGCCGCCCGGATTGCCCGGGTTTGTGCGCTGAGTGCGGAGCGCTGCTGGCCCAGGCAGGCCCGGAACATGGGCATGCCGCAGCCATCGACCCCCGGTGGGCAGTGCTGCAGCAACGGATGACGCAGGCAGAACCGGCCGGCCTGGCCGTGCCGGAGACACGTGAGGAGAGTGGACGTGGCCGTCCCTAAGCGGAGGATGTCGCGGAGCAACACCAGGTCGCGGCGGGCCCAGTGGAAGGCCACGGCACCCGAGCTCGTGCGCTGCCCGCAATGCCATGATCCCAAGCTGCCCCACACCGCCTGCCCGACCTGCGGAACGTACAACCGCCGTCAGGTGATTACACCCTCCTGAGGCGCCGTAAGTACCCGCCTGGCAGCGGCACCCGCCACCGGCAGGCGGCCCCCAGTGAAACCTGGGGGAGGAGGACAGTATGAAAGGCGCTGGCGAGCACGACGGGCGGGGCGACCGGCCCGAGGGCACCGACCTGCTGCGGGCCCTCGACGCGGGGCTGAGCCCGGCGCTGCTGGAGCGCGCCCTCACCCACCGCTCGTTTGCCTATGAAAATGGCGGGTTGCCCACCAATGAGCGGCTGGAGTTCCTCGGCGATGCCGTGCTCGGGCTGGTGGTCACCGACGCCCTGTTCCGTGGCTATCCCGACCTGCCCGAGGGGCATCTGGCCAAGCTGCGGGCGGCGGTGGTGAACCAGCGGGCGCTAGCCGGGGTGGCGCGCGGGCTGCGGCTTGGTGACTTCATCCGGCTGGGCCGGGGCGAGGAAGGGACCGGCGGCCGGGACAAGGCGTCGATCCTGGCCGACACGCTGGAGGCGGTGATCGGCGCCGTCTACATCGAGCGGGGCCTGAGCGAGGCGTCCGCGCTCGTGCACCGCCTGTTCGACCCGGTGATCGCCAGCTCGGCCCGGCTCGGGGCCGGCCTGGACTGGAAGACGTCGCTGCAGGAACTCACCGCCGCCGGGGTGCTCGGGGTGCCGGAATACCACGTGGACGACAGCGGCCCCGATCACCAGAAGTCGTTCCAGGCCGTGGTCCGGGTCGGTGGCCGCGTCTACGGCTCGGGCGAGGGCCGGTCCAAGAAGGAAGCCGAGCAGCAGGCCGCCGAGCGCGCCTGGCGGGCGATCAGCAGCGGCGAGGACGGCCAGGACGACGCCGGCCCGCCCGCCGGGGAGCCACCGCCCGGCCCGGGCGGGTACCACCCGGAGCCGTACGGCGAGCCCGGCGGTAACGGGATCAGCCCGGACGGCCATCCCGCTGGCCAGCACGGCGCCGGGCCGGATGCGCGCGCCGGCGGCCGGGAGCGCAACGGCGCGGCCGCGGCGGGCAGCCAGCCGGCTGATGCCGGCCACGCGTCC
>DATDGI010000160.1:0-11475 GCA_036522155.1 Streptosporangiaceae bacterium | reverse complement strand
GCCAGGGCCACCGCCGCGTAAGAGCACGAGGATGAGGCGGCGCCGAGGCCGGCGGCGAGGGCCAGGGTCGCGGGCCTGTCGTTGCCGAGCCGGCGGGTGATGGTCTCGCGGCGGACCACCGCCTGGACCACGGCGGACAGCGTGAAGCCCAGAATGAGCGACCAGGTGATCTGCCAGGTCATCGAGCCGGCCACCGCCAGCGCGTGACCGGCGGCAGCCAGAGCCGCCGCGATCCACGCCATGCGCCCGACTATACCCCCATAGGGTATCTGGTTGGGGACGGTCGCGCGGGGGCCAAGCGGCGGTAACGGCCCGGCGGCCAGCCAGCCGGGCCTCAGGTGGACCGGCCCGGCGGCCGGGGGACCGGCGGGATGTCCCCCGGCCGCAGCTCACCCGGTGGCGCGCAGCCCGGCCAGCTCGCGCCCGGGGCCGGGCTCGCGCTCGAGGTCGGGGTCGGATTCGGCCAGCTCTGTCTCAGGCTCGGCCACCAGCAGGCGGGGCAGGCAGCGTTCGTAGGCCCGGAGGGTCTCCCGCCCGATGCGGTCCCACGAGTAGCGCGACCTGGCGCGGTCCACCGCGGCGATGCCGAACGCGTCCAGCTGCAGCGGGCTTGCCAGCAGCAGCCGTATCCGGCGGGCCAGCACCGATGGCTGGCCCGGCGGGACCACGATACCGGTGGTGCCGTCAATCACGGCGTCGGAGACGGCGCCGGTCGCGGCCGCGGCCACCGGCGTCCCGCAGGCCATCGCGGCCAGCGCCACCGCACCGGACGGCTCCTCCCAGTCCCCGCTCAGCAGCAGGTCCGCGGATCGGAGCAAGGCTGGCAGCTGGCCGCGGCTGACCTCGCCGGTGAAGCTGATCCGGTCGGCCACACCCAGGTCCCGGGCGAGCCTGGCCAGGGCCGGCCGGGCGCCATCCCCGGCAGGCCGGTGGCCGGCCGGGCCAAGGGCGATGAGCAGTTCCGCCGCTGGCACCTCGGCCAGCGACCGGATCACCAGGTCCAGGGCCTGTTCCCGGCCCGGCTGCCCGATCGCGAGCAGCCGCGGCCGCCCGTTCCGCTTGGCGACCGGGCCTTCCGGGTCGAACCTTCCCGTGTCCACGCCCCACGGCACCACCCGGATCGAGGCGCGCGGCACCCCCATCCCGGTCAGCTTCGTCATCTCCTCCGATGAGGAGGCCAGCACCGCGCTGACGTTGCGCGCCAGCGACACCTCCAGCCGGAGCCGGGCCAGATGCGGGCTGGGCTCTGTCCGGCGGCCACGGGCGGCGCTGCCCGCCGGGCGGGTAGTGCCAGGTGCCCGGCCGACGGCCGGGCGGCGAGTGCCGGGCGGGCGGGCCCGGCCGGTGGCCGGAGACCCGCCCGGCCAGCCGGCCGCGCGCTGAGCGTCATGCGGCTGGGGCGTACCGAGCGAGTGGAACGTCTGCACCACCGGCACGTCCAGCCCCCGCGCCCCGGCCAGCGCGGCCAGGCCACTGGTCCAGTAGTGGGCATGCGCGACGTCGGGCGGCTCCTGCTGCCAGCAGCGGGCCAGCTGGTCACTGAACGACCGCACCCGCCGGGCCCCGTCATCGGGGTAGCCGCGCTCCTGCTGTCCCGCCGCCGGGGCAGGCAGGTGCCGGATGGTCACACCGCGGGTGGTGGTGGCCCTGGCCGGCCTGGCCTTCGGGTCCCCGGGGGCGTAGATGGTGACCTCGTGGCCCAGCCTCGCCAGCGCTTCGGCGAGCGGGCTGACCTGTTCGCCGCGACCGGCGGCGCGGGCATCTGTGATCTCAGCGTGCGGTATGACCAGGGCGATCCTCATCGGAACCCTCCTGCAGGATGACCGTCGGGGTGCGGCGATCACGCTGGGAGTGCTGACGGGAGGCGGAAGCCACCGGGCATAAAAAACGGCACACCTCAGCGATCACGCCGACGGGCGTGAAGGTGTGCCTGCGTCGTAGACACGCAGGACGTAGTTTACCTCATCGGGCCCTCCGGCGGAACCCGGCCACTGGGATGGCGGTCCGGCCTGCGGGTTCCCGCCTCGCGTCAGCGAAGGCTCATGTGCAGCCGGATCGAACTGCCCCGCTGGCTGGTCCGCACCTCGACCAGGTCGCAGACCTGGTTGACCAGCCACAGCCCGTGCCCGGTGGGCTGGTCGAACGGCGGCCGCACCCGCCCGGCCAGCGGGTCGGTGATCCACCCGCTGTCGTCGATCTGGCAGATGATTTCCGTCTCGGTGTGCCACACCCGCGCGGTGCCGGGCGCCGCGGTGTGGCGCAGCGTATTGGCGGCCACCTCGCTGACCGCGAGCATGAGGTCATGCGCGCGGTCGGCCGGCAGGCCGACGCCGGCCGCATAATCACCGGCCAGCTCGCGCACCACGCGCAGATCCGCGCGGTAGGTCACGGATCTGGCGTTCCCCGGCGGGCTGGCCAGCGGCTGGTCGCAGCGCGGCGGAATCCGGCCCGGCCCGAGATACATGGCGCTCGGGTGGCTGGCGCCCTGCCGGACCAGGGCCGGATGCGTGGATTCGGCGTCGGTGAGCACCTCCGGCGGCAGGCTGGTCATGTCATACGGGCACATGATGGTCGCGGGCAGGCCCGTGAAGGCCAGGTTGACCAGCGCGTCGTTGCGCGCCGCTTCCAGCAGTTCGGTACCGCTGCGGGCCGGCCAGGCCGGCTCGCCCAGGTAGCTGACCCGTTCACCGGGGTGCCGGTCGAGGAAGGCGCGCACCGCGGGGATGAGGTTGGCGGGGTTGCGGCCGATGGTGGCGATGTCGCCGAACACCACCCGGCCCGCGTCCGCCCCCAGCGCCTGCCGGAGCGGGCCGACGAGGTGGCCGGGCACCGCGGCAAAGGCCGGCTCGCCCCGGTCCAGGGCGGCGTACAGGAAAGCGGCCGCGGACCGCAGATAGTCATCCGGGTCTGCGTAGAACAGCGCCAGGTGGCGGAGACCGACCTCGCCTGGCGCGGCGGCCGGCCACCCGGCCAGCCCGCGCCGTCCGGCGGGGAAGGCGGTGTCAGCCATGCTGTACTCCTGCTGCCCACGAGCCCCGGCGCATGCCAGCACCCCTTCCCCGCAAAGCCGGGCCCATGCCGCCACTCCTCTGGAAGGTCCATCACGCGCGGGGGCGCCGGGATGGGCCGCGGCCGGCGTACGATGGCGTCCTCCCCATGAGCAGGCCACCCCCCAGGAGTCATGTTGGACGCACTGCGTCTGTCGACGCACGCCCGTGACGGCGGCCTGATTGTCGTGATCGAAGGCGACCTGGACATCGTCACCAGCCGCCAGCTCGATGACTGCCTGGCGCGGGCCAGGCGCGGGCACGGCACGGTGATCCTCGACATGTCCGCGGTGGACTTCATGGACACCAGCTCACTGGCCGTCATCGTCGACCACTGGAAGAAGCTGACCGCGGCCGGCGGCACCCTGGCCCTCGCGGGTGCCCGCTACCGGTACACCAAGACGCTGTGGATCACCGGGCTCGCCCACCGCCTCCCCCGCTACGACACCGTGGAAGAAGCCGCCAAGGCACTCCTGGCAGGCGGCGGGGGCAGCCAGGGCGGCAGCGCCAGCTAGTACCGCCGGCAGCAGGTGGGAGCGTCACACGATTGGCTCCGCATGAAGGACGGTGTCCTCACTGGGTGTGGCGTCAGGGGGTTTTGTCTGTACGGTCATTCCCCCTGCTTACTGGCTGGGCGAGCCGCCGCGGGCGGTTCGGGGTGACCTCAATTATTGGGGAATGGAGGTGACTCGCCCAGACCGGGATCGCGGTAGTGAGTTCAGCCTCCGCAGCTACTAGACCATTGTCTGGCGTGGGATAACACTGAGCCATCAAACTGGGCCGACGGGTGGGTTCGGGCCGGTACGGGGACATGGGGGGAGTCTGATGGCGGCTGAACCGGGCAGAGAATCCGCAAGACCCGGGATTGGCGGAGGAGGCCCAGCCAAATGGGCGGCACCGATGAAGATCGGCGCCACTCTGGTAGGAGCTGTCGCCATACTGCTTGTGTTCCCGGTTTGGGCGTCGCTGGCGACCCAGCCGAATCCCACCCCATGCACGTTCCCGGACCAGCCTGCACAAGCTTCAGGATCCCCGGCCCCGTCCACTCCGCCCGCCAAGCTGGTCCTGATAAACGGGCAGACGACGACACTGGCCTTTTATCGAGCACTGACCACCAAGACGCTGACCATTCAATACGGCATAAGCGGCATTCTGCAAGATGCCAGGGCTGGGCAGTACCCAAATCTTAAAGTCGAGCAGCAGGACTTTCTTCGCATTGACCAGGTAGCGCTTCCTGACAGCCGGGTGAAGGTCGCTGCCTGGTATGAGAACGGACGGGTCCTGCTGAAGCTGTGTGTGGACCGGTCGGGCTCTAAACTTGCGGATCCCGGTATATATCAGGGTACCGTCAGCATCGTTGACCCGCGGGTGGACCGAGTTGACGTGCCCATCGTGGTTAGTTTGTCTTATCCCAGCTGGCAGATGGTTCTCGAGCTGCTAGTTCTCGCCACGTTCGCTGGCTCCTGGTATATCTGGGTACTCCAGGGGAAGAAGGCTGAGGATCTCGCTATCGGCTGGGATTTCGTAAGATGGTGCGGGAGCATGATCGGCGTCCTGTCGATAGGAGCCGGCGTCGTCGCTGCTCTCAGCGTGTATAACGCCGCTTACCTAAACAGTGACAGCTGGGGTTACACCGTGAGCCAGCCCCTGGCGCTGCTCGGCGCAATGTTCACTGCTTTCCTGGCTGGTGCCGCCACCGTGCACATTGGTGCTGCCGCAGGTCAGGCCAGAGACGCCAGAATAGCCAGAGACGCCAGAGTAAAGGCGGACGCCGAGACCCGAGATGCCGATGGCGGCCCACCAGCAAGTGCCACGGATATCACCAGTCATGACGGCAATCCCGGTTAGTCCTGCTGGATGGATGCCGCGCCCGGCCGTGCGCGACGGCGGCGGAGTCGATGGCAGCCGGGTCTCAGCCTCGTCGGCTGAGCCGCGGGGTGCCCGATTCGCCGCCCGGGTGGCAATATGGACGTACCAGCGGCGATGCTTGGTGGTCGCGATTCCGCACCGATGGCAGGAGGTGGCCGTGGCCAACCCGGATCTCGCTCGGGAAGCCGCTGACCTGCTGAGCATCGCGGACAAATCGCGCGCCCGGTCGCTGGCCGAACTCGCCGCACTCGCGGCCCGGCAGGTGCCCGCCTGCTCGGGCGCCACCGCCACCCTCTGGCGCGACGGCCAGCCGCTGGTCATGGCGGCCACCCATCCCGATATCGGCGATCTGACCGAGGTGGAACTGCGGAGCCAGAGCGGCCCGGAGACCCTGGCGCTGGCCAGCGGCGGGGCCGCGCACTGCCCGGACACCCTGGCCGAGGGCCGCTGGCCGGAATACGCGCAAGCCGCCCTGGCGCGCGGGGTCCGTTGCCTGGTGACGCTGGCCCACCAGTCCGGGCCGGAAGCGGTCACCCTGTCGCTGTTCGGGGCCAGGCCCCGGACCCTGGATCCCGACCAGTTGCCGCTCGCGGAACTGCTCGTCGCGGCCGGTGGTGCGCTGGTTGACAACCTGTCGCAATATGGCGACGCGCGCCGGGAGGTACTCCAGTTCCGCGACGCCGCCGAGTCCCGGACGCTGGTCGACCAGGCCAAGGGCATCCTGATGAACGCGCTGGGCTGCACCGCCGACGAGGCCCTCACCCGGATGCGCCGGATCTCCCAGCAGAACGAGATGAAGGTGACCGACGTCGCCCGGAAGATCATCGCCTCGGGCCAGGCCGGGACAGGCTGACCGGGATGCGGCGCACCCCGGACATGGCGGGACAGGACAGCGGGCTCGCCGGGCTGACGGCCCGCCGCGACGCCCTGCGGCAGGCGGCCGCGCTGGGCGGGACGGACCTGGCGCCTACGCTTGACGCGGCGCTGGCCGAACTGGACGCGGCCATCGACGCGCTCGGGGCCCCCCAGGCCGGGCGGGCCGCGGGGTCCGGCGGCGATGCCGCGACCGACGCACTGCACGCGGAACGGCGGCTGCTCCGTGCCCTGTTCCAGGACGCGCCGGTGCCGCTGCTGCTGGCCGAGCGGGACGGCACCGTGCGGCGGGCCAACCGGGCGGCGGCAGAGTTGCTCGGCGCCGGCAGCGGCTACGCCACCGGCCGCCCGTTCGCGGCTTTCGTCAACCTGCCGTCCCGGGCGGCGGTAGACAGCCAGCTAGCGGCGGTCAGCCGGACGGGGCAGACCAGGCAAATCCGGTGCGAGCTGCTGACCGGGACCGGCACCGCCGACTGTACGTTGATGGTCGGCCTGGCCCGGCTGCGCGGCGACGCCGACCAGCTCATCATCGCGGTGAGCCGGCCCACGCCGCCCGGTGGCAGCCAACCCGCAGCCCTCAGCAGCCAGCCCGCTGCGCCCAGCAGCCAGCCGGCGCCAGGGAAGAAGGCGGGCGCGAGTAAGGCGGCGCCCAAGCCAGCGGGCCGTGCGGCCACCGGCCGCACCTCGGCGACCGGGAAACCCGCCAGCCGCACCTCCGCCAACGGGGACGGCGCCACCCGGGACGGCGCCACCCGGGACGACGCCAGCGGGACGGCAGATACCCGGACCCAGGCGGAGCCCGCGCTGGTCGCGGCCATGACCCGGCGGCTGGATCTGGCCACCGCGGTATCCCGGCTGCTGCTGGAGAACGCGCCGGTCAACGAAACCGTCGCGCTGGAGCGGTGCGCCCGGCTGCTGGCCGACGAGCTGACCGCCTGGGTGATCGTGGATCTGGCCCGCGGCCATCGGCTGCGGCGGCAGGCGGTCGTGGGCGGTGAGGACGAGCGATCGGCCGAACTCGCCAGGATCACCGCGGCCAGCGACCCACCGCCCGGGTCGCTGCCACACATTGTGCACGACCTGCGCGGCCCCCAGCTCATTGCCCGGGTGGAGGACACCGGCGTGCTCGGCACCAGCCCGGACGCAGTGCCACTGCTGATGCTGCTGGGCGTGACCTCACTGCTGTCCGTCCCGCTGGCGGACGGCGAACGCAGCTACGGCGCGCTCACGCTGGCCCGGCTGCCCAGCGCCGGCGATTTCGGGCTCGCCGACCTGGGGCTGGTGGCGGAGATCGGCGAGCAGCTGGCCCTGGCCATCACCCTGGACCGCAAGATCCGGCAGCGGACCGAGGCGGCGAACGCGCTGCGGGACAGCCTGCTGCCCCGTCAGCTGCCCGGCGTGCCCGGTGTCCAGATCGCCACCGCCCACCTGGCCACCACCGAAAGCCCCGGCCTGGGCGGGGACTACTTCGGCGTCTACCGGACCCGCACCGGCTGGGGGGTCATGATCGGCGACGCGGGCGGCCGGGGCGGGGATGTCCCGGCCATCAGCGCCACGGCCCGGCACGCCATCCGGTCGGTCGCCCACGCCACCGACGATCCGGCCGAGGTGCTGAGCCGGGCGAACGAGATCCTGCTGGCCGAGGAGTTCGGGGGCCGGTTCGTCACCGCCTGCGCCGCCCACCTGTCCTGGCGGGACACCGAGCTGGAGGTGACGGTCGGCAGCGCCGGGCACCCGGCCCCGCTGGTACTGCACCCGGACGGCGGGGTCGATCAGCTCCGGGGCGGTGGGCTGCCACTGGGGATCTTCCCCGACGCCGGGCCCGCCCGGGAAGAGTACAGCCTGTCCGCCGGCGACGTGCTGCTGTTGTACAGCGACGGGCTCGCCGATGCCTGGGGACGGGACCGGGGCGATTTCGGCGACCGCCTGCCGGGCGAGGTGGCGGCCTTGGCCGGGCAGCCGCCCCGGCAAATCCTGGCGCGGCTGCAGGAACTGGCGCTGGAGTTCTGCCACGGCCAGGTGCGCGACGACATCGTCCTGCTCGCCCTGGGCGTCGGCGAGCCGCCGGACTAGGCCGACTTGGCCAGGGCGGTCCCGCCGTCCTCGGCCAGCAGGCATTCGCGCAGGTAAGCCAGGGCCCGGGTGAGCAGCCGCGAGACGTGCATCTGCGATATCCCGAGCTTGTCGCCGATCTCCGCCTGGGTCAGATTGCCGTAGAAGCGCAGGGTCAGGATCCGCTGTTCGCGTTCTGGCAGGTCGTTCCAGTGTGTGAGCACGGCCTCCATGTCCAGGGTGTGCTCGACCTGCGGATCCTCCTCGCCGATCAGGTCGGCCAGGGCCGCCTGCTCGTCCTGGCCGTACAGCGGCGCGTCCAGCGAATGGGAATGGAACACCATGTCCGCCCGCTGGGCGTCGTGCAGTTCGGCCATGGTCACCCCGAGATGGGCGGCGAGTTCGTCGTCGGCCGGGGAGTGGCCAAGTTCCTGGGCCAGTTCACCGCGCGCCCGGCGCATCCGGAGCAGCAGCTCCTGGGCGGACCGTTTGACATGGATCTGCCAGCGCTTGTCACGGAAGTGGCGCTTGATCTCGCCACTGACGCACGGCTGGGCGTAGGCGGCAAGGTTCTGCCCCAGGGCCGGGTCGAAGTTGTTGATCGCCTTGAGCAGCCCGACGTACCCCGCCTGCATGAGGTCCTCCACCGGCTCCGGGCTGTCCCGGTACCGCAGCGCGCAGCTGCGCACCAGGGACTGATAGCGGATGACCAGCACCTCACAGGCAGCCTCACGCAGAGCGCTGCCATCCTCGCTGACGCGTATCAGGCCGAGCAGTTCACTGTCGTCGCGCTCAGCCAGAGCCGTACCGGTGTCACCGGCGATAACGGCGGACATCTCTACCTCCGTGCGCCGGGGGATTTCGCCGGCGTGGGGTTTGTGCCCTCCCGTCAGCGGCTAAACATCGGCGCGCAATTTGTGCCGCCCTGCCTGCGGGCGGACCAGGAACCCCGGTGCATCCGGCCGGATGCGCCTGTCCCGCACTAGGCTGGAACCGTGAGCGAGCCGCCCCCCGATGCCAGCCAGATGCGGGCCGCCGACACGGATCGCGACCGGGCCGCCGAAGTGCTCCGCACCGCGGCCGCCGAGGGCCGCATCACCTTCGAGGAGCTCGACGAGCGGGTCAGCCAGGTCTACGCGGCCAAGACGTTCGCCGACCTGCAGGCGACCACGCGTGACCTGCCGGGCCCGGGCGTCACCCCGCCGGTACCGGCGCCACGCCCGGCCGCTCAGCCCGGCGTCACCCCGGGTGCCACCGGTCCGTCGGCCTCGGTGGCGATCATGTGCGGGGCACGGCGGGCCGGGCCCTGGGTGGTCCCGCCCGCGTACCACGCCGTCGCCATCATGGGCGCGGTCGAGCTGGACCTCCGGCAGGCCACTTTCGCCGCGGAAGAGGTCACCATCCGCGCGTTCTGCCTGATGGGTGGCATCAATATCACCGTGCCCGAGCAGGTGGCGGTGGACGTGGCGGGGATGGGCCTTATGGGCGGCTTCGACCCGGCGGCCAGCGCGCCGGGCACGCCCGGCGCGCCCCGCGTCCGGGTCGTCGGCTGCGCGTGCATGGGCGGCGTGACCGTTCGCCGCCGCCCCGCCCACGACGAACTCCCCGGCTGACCCGCTTACCGTCCGGAGACGAGCTTCACGCCGGCCGGAGCTGGCTGGCGAGGAACGACATCACCCGGTCGAGCGCGGCGCGGGTGGGGTGGCCGGGCTCGTCGACCAGGTCCACGGTGAGCACCGAATGCGCGGACTTCGGTATCCCGTGCGGGTTGCCGGGCGAGGAGTCGATCTCGATGCCCTCGAAGGCATCGCCAAGTTCGCGGCGCAAGGTGGCGAACCGCTCGGCGGGTGAGCCCCGGTCGGCGCTGAACCGCAGGCCAAGCACGCACAGCCCGTCCCGGGCCCGCCCACGGACCGCGGCCAGGTCGGCCGGGTCGAGGCCGATGCCGGACTTGTTGCGGGCGGTCATGGGCGCCGGCAGCCCGGGCTGGCTGAGCACCGGCGCCAGCACGGCCGGCTCCACCGCCATGGCCAGCGCGAAACCGCCGGTGAAACACATGCCGACGGCGCCCACGCCCGGGCCGCCGCACTCGGTGTGGGCCTGGGCGGCCAGCGCGCGCAGCCAGGTGGCCACCGGATTGGTGCGGTTGGCCAGCATGGTGAACTCCCGGGACACGCACACCCGCGGCAGGGTCCGCAACAGCTCCCGGCCGCCGAACAGCACTCCCGGCTGGCCGAACAGCGACGGCAGGTAGACGCGGTACCCGGCGTCGACCAGCCGCTGGCCGAACGCGGTCACCCCTGGGTGCAGGCCCGGCATCTCGTGGATGACGACGACCGCCGGCCCGGCACCGGCCCGGTACACCTCGTGCTCACAGCCGCCGTGCGCGAACGTGGTCACGCCGAAACCCGGCACGGCGTCGGGCATCCGCTGCTCCTCGCGTCGGAGGGCGGCTGGGTCCGGCCGGTGGCCTGGTCAGCCGAGCCGCTCGCGGCCGGCCGGGGCATCCCAGTCGGCCTGCCGCGGAGTGACCTTGATCCGCCAGGCACCGCCGTTAAGAAAAGTAGGCTTGGGCCCGCGGAGCAAGCCCCCGAACGAAGCGAATTCCGTGGTGTCGCGGAAGGCCGGGCGCTGATAGAGGTCGCGGGCGTAGCCCCACAGGTTGCCGAAGCTGGTCAGCGGGCGCTCGCTGACCCCGGCCAGAGGGTTGTAGCCGAGATCGAACCGAGCCAGCGTCGGCCACAGCCGGACGTCAGCCTCGGTCAGCTCGCTGCCGAACAGCAGCCGGCGGTCGGCCAGCCGGGTGTCGAGCGCGGCCAGGGTCGCGATCATGGCCTGCCGCAGCGTCTCGTATTCCGCTTCCGTGGGTGCCCCGGCCACCCGGTACGGGCCGTTGTTGACCGTCTCGTAGACCCGCGCGTTCAGCGCGTCGATCTCGGGCCGCAGCCGCTCCGGGTACAGCTCCAGCGGGCTGTCCGTCCAGGCGCGGAACGCGCTGCCGAGATCGATGGTGATGTCGGGGAAGTTGTTGCTGACGATCTTCCCGGTGACCCGGTCCCACAGGGTGGGCACGGACACATGCCCGTCGTAGCCCGGCTCGGTCGCCTCGTACGCCTGCGCCAGGAAGGTGAAGCCGTTCACCGGGTCCGGCCCGCGCCGCTCACGGAACGCCCAGCCGCGGCCGTCCCGCTCGTCGTCCACGTAGGACAGCGAGACAACGTTGTCCAGGCCCATCAGCTTGCGCACGATCGCGGTCCGCTGCGCCCACGGGCAGCTCCACGAGATGTACAGGTGATAGCGCCCCGCCTCGGCCGGGAACCCGCTGGAGCCGTCGGCGGTGATCCGGCCCTGGAACCGGTAGCGCGGGCGGTTGAACCCCTGGCCGGGGTTGAAGCCGCGGCCGGGCCCGTACGGCCCGTAGGTGTCATAGTCGACCGGGCTCGCGTACCGCGGCGCCGGGGCCGTCATGCCAGCGGGTGTCGTCATAGTCGCCTCCGGTCTCTGCGCCCCCGTGGACCAGGCTAACTGCCGGGCTGGCCGACAGTCACCGGCCCGGCCGTGCCCAGCCGGCCCCGGCAGGTGGTCAGGCCACCGTCGGGGGTGAGGCCGCCGCCGGTCCAGTGGGCAACCGCGT
>DATDGI010000159.1:0-31528 GCA_036522155.1 Streptosporangiaceae bacterium | reverse complement strand
CGCCCGCGCCAGCGCCTGCGGCCGGCTGGCGCCGTGCACACACAGCTTGGCCAGCAGCGGGTCGTAGAACGGCGTGACCTTGTTGCCCGCCTCGTAGCCGGCATCCACCCGCACCCCCGGCCCGGCCGGCTGCTCCCACTGGGTGATCTCGCCCGGGCTCGGCAGGAACCGCACCGGATCCTCGGCGTAGACCCGGAGTTCAAGGGCATGCCCGTCATGCCTAACGCCTCGCGGGTCAAAACTCACCGCTTCCCCGGCGGCGACCAGGAACTGCTGCTCCACCAGGTCGATCCCGGTGACGAGCTCGGTCACCGGGTGCTCCACCTGGAGCCGGGTGTTCATCTCCAGGAACATGAACTCGCCCGTGGCCACGTCGAGCAGGAACTCGACCGTGCCTGCGCCCCGGTAGCCGACCGTCTGCCCGGCCCTGACCGCCGCCGCCAGCAGCCGTTCCCGCAGGTCCGGGCCCACGCCCGGGGACGGGGTCTCCTCGGCGACCTTCTGGTGCCGCCGCTGGACCGAGCAGTCACGTTCGCCGAGGGCCACCACCGTGCCGTCGGCCAGCCCGAAGATCTGCACCTCCACGTGCCGGGCGCGGGGCACGAACCGTTCCAGCAGGATCGCCGGGCTGCCGAAGAAGCGCTCGGCGCGGGTGCGGGCCGTCTCGAACGCGGCGGCCAGCGCCTCCGGGCCGTCCGCGGCGCTCATCCCGATCCCCCCGCCGCCCGCGGCCGCCTTGACCATGACCGGATAGCCGATCCGCGCGGCCTCGGCCAGGGCCATCCCGGCGCCGGTCACCGGCTCGGTGGTGCCCGCCGCCACCGGCACCCCGGCGGCGGCCATCAGGTTCCTGGCGCTGATCTTGTCGCCCATCTGCGCCATCGCCGCGGACGGCGGGCCGACCCAGATCAGGCCGGCCGCCTGCACCTGCTCGGCGAACGCGGGATTCTCGGACAGGAAGCCGTAGCCGGGGTGGATGGCGCGGGCGCCGGTCTGCTTGGCGGCGGCGATGATCGCGTCCGGGTTCAGGTAGCTGGCCGCGGGTGGCGGCGGGCCGATGAGCACGGCCTCGTCCGCCTCGCGGACGTACGGGAGGCCGGCGTCCGCCTCGGAGTAGACCGCGACGGCCCGGACCCCGAGCCGGCGGGCGGTGGCGATGACCCGGCGGGCGATCTCGGCCCGGTTGGCCACCAGTACGGACTCAAGCATCCAGGCAGCCTAATGGCTGCGGCCCCAGCCAGCGAGGGCCCGGCCAGCGGCGGCCTGGGTAACCGGCGCGGGCTAGCGGCCGGTACGGCGGCGGCCGGCCACCTTGGACAGCGCCTCGACCACCCGGGGGTCGAACTCGGTGGCGGTGTCAAGCCGGAGCCGCTCCAGGGCGGTCATCGCCCGGCTGGTGTCGGCCGACGCCCCGACCAGGTCGTCGAAGGCGTTGGCGGCCCGGATGATCCGGCTGGCGACGGGCGGGTCGCCGTCCGGTCCCCGGTACGGCCAGCTCTGGCAGCGCACGGTCTCGGCCACCGGGTCGAGCACACCCGCCTTCCTGATCACGGCCGCCCCCAGCTCGGCGATGCGCCGCTGGTCGCCGCGGGAGGCCAGGACGGTCGCGCCACCGGGGATGGGGTCGGACAGCGATAGCTGGCCGATGTCGTGCATGAGCGCGGCGTATTCCAGTTCCAGCAGCTGGGGCTCGCTCATGCCGAGTTCCCGGCCCACGGCCACGGCCAGCTGCCCGACCCGGTGGGCGTGCCCATCTTCCACGTAGCCACCCACCTCGGTGACCCGGGCGAGCGCGCGGACCGTCTGCAGGTAGGTGGCCCTGATGCCGGCGTACCGGCGGAACGCCACCTGCGTGACCAGCAGCGGCGCGAAGAACAGGGCCAGCGCCACCAGCCCCATCTCCTGCGCGGCGAACGCGATCAGCATCGCCGTGGCCGCCACCGCCCACCCCAGCGGCAGCTGCACCTTCATCTCGTCCCACAGCACCACCCCGAACCTGGCCCGCAGGGCATCGGCCCTGATCAGCGCGCGGATCAGGCACTCCAGCCACCAGCCGGCCAGCAGTACGCCGGTCATGGCAATGAGCGCCACGTACCAGTGGGCCTCCGCGCCGATGGCCGGTACCCGGGTGAACGGGCGGAAGACCAGCGCGACGCCGGCCACCGCGATCAGCCGGGCGGCCATCCCGGACACCCCGGCCGGCCGGCCGGCCGCGAGATGGGGCAGCGCGCCGACGGTCATGCCGGCCGCGGCCACCGCGACAACCTGGAGGGCAGGCTGCTGGGCCGGAACGCCATTGACCCCGAGCAGCAGCGCGTAGGCCAGCGCCCCGGCGCTGCCGATCGGCGCCGTCTCGCGGTCCCCGGGCAGGGTGAGCCGCAGCAGCTCGCCCAGCGCGATGAGCGCCCCGAACGCGAGCGCCGTCCGCTCCTGCACCAGGCCCACCCGGGCGGTCTGCGCCGCCGCCGCCGCGACCAGCATGCCCGTGCCCGCGACCAGCAGCAGCGCGCCGGAATCGACCGCCGCCCGCCAGTTGCTGCCGTGCGCCTGCGGCCCTACCGCCATGGCCCGTGCCCGCCCCTCACTCGCTTCTTGACAAAAGCCTCAGTAGCTCTCGACGGCGCGCAGCGGCGCGGTCGGGTCGTCGTGGTCGCGCGGGATGATGCCGTCGGCCTCGTGCCACTGCGCGGCCGGGACCTGCCGCGGCCAGCCCTCACGGGCCAGCGCCGTGATGAAGGCGTCCACCAGCGCCGGGTCGAACTGCGTGCCCGACCATCGGCGGAGGTCGGCGACCGCGCCCTCGAGCGTGCGGGCGCCCCGGTAGGAGCGGTTCGAGGTCATCGCGTCGAAGGCGTCGGCGACCGCGATCACCCGGGCGAACTCGGGAATCTCGTCCCCGGCCAGGCCGAGCGGGTAGCCGCGGCCGTCCATCCGCTCGTGGTGGTGCATGATGCCTGCCAGCGCCTCATCCAGGAACCCGATCTCACGGACGATCTCCAGGCCGCGCATGGGGTGCAGCTGGATAGCGGCCAGTTCCTCCTCGGTCAGCGGGCCGTTCTTCTGCAGGACCTTGGTCGGCACCCCCAGCTTGCCCACGTCGTGGAGCATGCCGGCGTACCGGATGGCCTCGACCCGGGCCGGCCTCATGCCGACCGTGCGGGCCAGCATCGCGGCGCCGCGCGAGACCCGGTCACTGTGCCCGCGGGTGTAGAAGTCCTTGGTCTCGACCGCCTGGCACAACGCGGCCATGGTGGCCGCGTAGGCCGCCTGCTGAGCGGCGAACTGAGCGGTGGCCCAGCGCGCGACGAACAGCGGGACCAGCACCAGGATGGCCGTGAACTGCCGCAGGCCAGCCCCCCACAGGCCGGCGATGAGCAGGCCCAGCGTGGCATAGCCGAGGTCGGACACCAGCAGCACGGACATGTTCAGCTCGAGGCTGGCGTCCCGCCGCCGTTCATCCGGCTCCCGGATCAGCACCAGCAGCGCCCACAGCAGCCAGTAGTTGATCACTACGTGCACGGCCGCCGCGGCGGCGAACGGCCCGATGATGCGCGGGAACGATCCGTGGATCGGGGCCCCGACCCGGCCGCCGAGCGCCAGGTAGATCTCGGCCGCGGCGTAGGCGCTGATGGCGTACATGGACGCGTTGAAAAGCCGCTGGGTGAACGCCAGCCCCCGCTGGATGCTCAGCAGGGTGGTGGCGCCGACCACCACCGCTCCGGCCGGGCCGAGCAGCACCATCGCGGCCAGGGTCGCGGACGAGCTCGGCGACCACGCGGACTGGCGGGAGGTGACGGTCGGTTTCGAATCGCAGACCAGGAACAGCAGGACCAGCACCAGCAGGGTCCACGACATGGGCACGTCAAGGTCCCAGTCGAGGTCGGCGAGCAGGACCCGCAGCACCACCAGGAATGCCACCACTGCCACCGCGAGCACGTACCATCTCGCGGCGCGTGAGATGCTCCCTTCCGGGCCGCTGCGCGACCGCTGGGTGGCACCAGTGACCATCCTGGCCCGGTCACCCCCTGATAACGCTTCACTGCATCCTGTCACTTCCAGCACACAGGGTAACCTGATCGACCCGATCCGCGCAGTTTTGCGGTCACTATTAGCTGATAGTAATCAGTCAAATACTTTAAGTGATTAATGATTGCCCGCAAGGGCTGCCAAAACGTACATTGCGCCAGCGGGGCGATATGGGCCCGGACGGCGTGCGCGCTACGGCGGGGCGGGCGGGAACCGGCGGTCTAACTGCAGCGGCACACACCCGGTCAGTGGCGTACGTCCTCGGGCTCCTCATACCACTGGACGCGTTCCCCCACCCTGGCGCGCATGTGCCAGGCCAGGCTCTTGGTGCCTTTGCCGAGGGCGGCCAGGATGCCGGCAATGCGTTCATCGACCGTCCCGCTCACCGCTTCCGGCAGCCCGAAGCCGGCGACGGAGTCCCGGAGCGTGGCCAGGTTGAGGCGGGCCGTGTGCTCGAACCCCCAGTCCTTGCCCAGCAGGGACGTCAGGCGGCCGAGATCGATCGACCCTGCCTCCGGGCCGCCCAGGGGGTGGTCGGCCAGGAGCGCGATGAGGTCAAGGAGGTCCTTCCGGTTGATCCGCACGACCTGGAGCTTGGTGAGCAGGAGATCAGCGAGCGGGATGGTGACGGGATCGATGCTGAGCCGGTCCTTCAGGTCGATCGTGTGGCACATCACGAACCGGTCGAGCAGGACGTCAAGCGGGCGGCCGGTGACCGCATCGGTGAAGTTGAGTCGCTGTGCCCCATGCAGTGCGTTGAAAGCTTGTCGGGCTGGTAGCCCATCGATTCGGCGAAGCGGATCAGATCCCGCGACGCCTTACGGAGGGTGATGATGTCGACATCCCCGTAATCACGCTGCAACTGCGGGATCTTCGCGCTTGGGCCCAGACGGCGACGCCCCCGATCAGGCGGACCGGAAGGCCACGCTCAGCGGCCGCGTGCACCAGCCGCAGCCCCTCCTGCCGGACGTCGCTGAGCGGCGCCAGCTGATCGGGGGCATAACCCATGGCACCCGGCTCCCGTTCCCCCCGGTCCGGTGCCGGGTCGCCCACCGGTCTCATCCGCGCACGAACTGATAGGCCTTGACCTTCTGCGGTTCCAGCGTCACCAGCACGCCGTTGAGAACGCCAGTACCGTAGTCGCTGCCCGGGTTGATGGCGAGTGTCTGGCCGATCCTGCGGAACCCGGCGCTTTCGTGGATATGCCCGTGCAGCCCGAGCAGCGGCTGGAACTGCTCCAGCGCCTCGCGTACCGCGTGGCTGCCGACCGGGCTCATCCTGGCCTGGCCCGCCGAAGTCTGGACCTGGAGGTTCTCGTCCAGAACGGGCGCCTCGTCCAGCCCGCTGTCGTAGGGCGGCGGGTGAAGATTGAAGATGGCGGTCCCGGAGTCACTCAGCTCCCCCGCGAGCCGGGCAAACACCGACCGCAGGTCATCCTCGCTCATCTCCCGGTGCGTGTGCCACGGAGTCGGGTTCGCGTAACCCCACGAGATCATCTCGTGGCCCTCGACGAGCACGTCCCGGCCCTCGCAGTGGACCCCCCAGGGGGCGCTGTCCAGCAGCGGCGCCAGCTCGGGCGGGTCGTCGTTGCCGAGCATCCAGTAGATCGGGATGCCTTTCGGCCGCAGCCGCTCGTCGGCAAGCTCCAGCCACTGCCGCAGGCGTTCGGCAATCAACTGGAGGAAGAGGTCATCGAGCTTGCCCGCAGCCTGCATCTGGGCGAGCTCGCCCGGTTCGGCCCGGTAGGCGTAGTAGCCGTGATCGGCGATGAGCTGCTCCACCGCACGCAGTTCCTCGCCGTCCTCAAGATCGTATGAGGCGCCACGGAAATTGAACTCGAAGCGGCCCCGTGACGTGCGGGTGATCGCCTGAATAGCCTTCCCGGCCAGATCCCCGCCGAGCACCATGACATCGGCCTGGTAGATCGGCCCACCATTGAGGAACTTGCGGAAACACTTGCCCGATCCATGCAGGTCGCTCACGAAGTAAAGCCTGGATCGCTTGGCCATCGCGCCCCCTCAGCTCCCGCGCACCGCACGGACGATCTCTGCCATCCGAGCCGCGCGGCCATGGTCGACGGCGTTCCAGGTCGAGCCATCCACCTTGAGGCTGGTACCCACGATGACCCCATCGGCGACCGCGAGGGTCGCCTCGGCATTGTCGTGAGTCACTCCGGTATTGGCGAGCACAGGAACCTCCCCGGCTACTTCCTTGGCCGCACGAAGGTCGGCCAGGTCCACGTGGGCGCCCGCCTGCGGTCCGCTGATCAGCAGCACATCCGCGCCGAGGAACGCCGCCCCCCGGGCCCGCTCAGCGACCGTCCGGCCGGCGACCGAGCGGCTGAACTCCGGCGTCACGTTGGTGAAGATCGCGACGTCATCGGCGCCGATGGCGTGCCGGTAGCCCGCCAGCTCACCGAAGTCGGGCGCCAGCAGCCCCATGTCGGTGTCGAAGACACCAGTGAAGACCTCCCGGACGAAAGCGGCATCGGTGGCCCGGGCGATGGCCAGCGCGGCCCGGGGATCCCAGAGCACGTCCACCCCGAACGGGACAGCCAGATCCGGCCGGAGGCGCCCGATCACCGCCGCCTGCGCGGCCGCCACCTCGACGCCCACCCCGATCGAATAGGGGAGATCGTGCTCGTTGCAGAACAGCAGCCCATCCACTCCGGCCTCTTGCAGCGCGATCACATCCTGGCGGAGCGCCTGGTACACCGCGGTCATCCCGCCGGCCGCGTCGTGGCGCGGCCGGCCCGGCAGGGCACGCAAGTGGCACATGGCTATCAGCGGCTTGGGACACCGAAAATCTCCTGCAGGATCTTCACTGACCGGCCTCCTCGCTCCGAACGGCCGTGCGCCGCTGCTCGCCTGGCGCCGGGCGGCCGCCACCGGTTCTGCCTGCTCGCCGCCGGGACAGCGTGGGCTGGGGTGCCGGGCGCACGTGCCGCTGCCGCCCGGCCCGTCCCGCCCCGCCCCTGGCAACCACTATCCTCACGCCGGCGGCGCGGAGCAGGTCAAGTTCGGCCTCGGGAGCACCTGCGCTCGTCACCAGCAGGGAGATGGCCCCGGCCGGCGCGACGACCGCATGAGCGTCCACACCGATCTTTGAGGCGTCGGCCAGCACGACCAGCCGCGAGCTGTGGGCGATCGCGGCCCGGCTCACCTCCGCGAGCTCGTCGTCGAATTCGGTGACACCGCATCCGGCCGAGACGCCTGCGGCGCCGATCACGGCGGCGTCCGCCCGGTATCTGGCCAGGGTGGCCGTGGCGATAGGCCCGACGCAGGCCAGTTCCTCCTCCCGCACTTTTCCGCCCAGCGCGATGACGTGCACCGGCCGGGACCCTGCGCGGGGTGATCTTCGACATGGACGGTGTCGTGGTCGACTCTGAGCCGCTGTCCATGACGGTCATCGCCGAGATCATCGGCGAGCATGGCGGGCAGGCGGACTCCGCGCTGCTGGCCGGGCTGGCGTGCGTCAACCTGATGGAGGTGCTCCGGGCGGCCGCAGCACACTCCGGCCTCAGCCTGGACACCGCTGCCTAGTACCGCTCGTACGAGAAGCGATACCTGCCCCGGCTGCGCGCTGGCGCGGCCGCTACGCCGGGCCTGGCCAGGCTTATCGCAGACCTGCATTCGGCCACTGTCCCGATTGGCCTCGCGTCATCGTCATCGCTGGCCGAGATCGGTGTCGTCGTTCAGGCGCTGCGGCTCGGCCCCATGCTCGCCGCCGTCGCGTCGGCCGACGAGGTCGCCCGCCCCAAGCCGGCGCCTGACGTCTACCGCCTCGCGATCCAGCGGCTCGGAGCCGGGCCCGAGGGCGTGGTGGCGATCGAGGACTCGGCGACGGGCATGGCCTCTGCGAAAGCCGCGGGGCTGGTGTGCGTCGGCGTCCGCACGGCCGTCACGCAGGGACACGATCTGGGGGAAGGGGCGCTGCTGGTGAACTCTCTCGAAGAACTGGATCCCGGCATCCTGGAGCGGCTGGTGCCGCCCGGAATCAGTCGGCCCGGGCCTCGACTTCCAGCTCGGCCTGGACCTGCTGAATCCGGGCCATGACCTTGGCCCGCAGTTCGCCCGACGCGCGGTCGGACCCGCAGCATTTGTGCACGAGATGCTTGACCGCTTCTTCCAGGCCATATTCACGCAGGCACGGGCCGCATTCGTCGAGATGCTGGCGGATCTTGGCGCAGTCCGGGCTGTCGAGCTCACCGTCGAGATACGAGTAGACCCGGCCGAGCACCTCGGTACACGGCACCTCGTGAGGATTCCCGCAGCTCATCTCGAGTCCTTCCCCGGATCGGCCGGCCCGTCCTCCGCCTGCGCCTGCCTGGCGCCGTCGGCGGCCACCCTGACCAGGCCACTGTCGGCCGCGTAGTCCTGGAGCATGTCGCGTAGCTGGCGCCGCCCGCGATGCAGGCGGGACATGACCGTGCCGATGGGCGTGCCCATGATGTCGGCGATCTCCTTGTACGCGAAACCCTCGACGTCGGCCAGGTAAACGGCGATCCGGAAGTCCTCCGGCAGCCTCTGCAGGGCGTCCTTGACGTCAGAGTCGGGCAGGCGTTCGAGCGCTTCCGCCTCGGCCGACTTCAGCCCGGCTGACGTGTGCGAGGCGGCCCGGGCGAGCTGCCAGTCCTCGACATCCTCGGCCCCGGAGCGCTGCGGCTCCCGCTGGCGCTTCCGGTAGCTGTTGATGAAGGTATTGGTGAGGATCCGGAACAGCCATGCCTTCAGGTTCGTGCCCGGCTGGAACTGGTGGAAGGAGGCATAGGCCTTGGCAAATGTCTCCTGGACCAGGTCCTCCGCGTCGGCCGCGTTGCGGGTCATGCGCATCCCGGCGGAATAGAGCTGATCCAGATAGGGCAGGACGTCGTGCTCGAACCGCTCTCTGCGCTGCTCGAGTGTCTCGGTGACGGGACCCACCCCCTCGGATGTCTGTGTTCCCGTCCGCCCACGGTAGCCGGACAAGGCAGGGGACGCATGTCCGGCCCGGGCCGAACCGAATACGGCCGCGGCGGATAGGTCGTCCACGGGTGGGTAACTGGTCACGAGCACGACCGGTGCAACATGAGCCGACGCGGCTTCATTCCGCAGGCGCGGCCGCGGGGCACGCACGCATCGGGCCAGGTCAGGTGAGGCACCCCCGCCGGCGGGGAAGACAACGGGTAGGGGGTACGCGCGGAGGAGTTCACCCGTGATGCTCCGCCCCACCCCGGCGCTGCGCCGGCCGTGGCCCGCGTAGCCCCGAGGCGGATGGAGTCGAGGTGTCGGAATCGGCGGCTACTCCCCTGGCGGTTCTCGGGCCGGGCCCGCTCACCAGTTACTGGCAGTTCCGGCGGGCGGTAGCCCGGGCCCAGCTGGCGGCGTGGCTTCCGGCGCCCCGGCGGCTGCTGGTCGACATCTCCGGGCCGGCTGGCACCGGCAGCGCCCAGGCGGCGGCGCGCGGCCATACCGTGATCAGGATCGTCCCGCCGCAGGCCGCTGAGCGCGCCCAGCGGGCCGCGGAACGGCACCGGCGTGGCGTGGTCGTCCCAGTGGTGGCCGATCCGGCCAGCCTGGCCTTTCTCGCCGCCGGCAGCGTGGACGGGGTCATCGCCGATGACGGGGCGCTGTCCCGGCAGCTGATGGCCGAGGACCTGGCCGCCGAGATCGCCCGGGTGCTCCGGCCGGGCGGGCGGCTGCTCGCCAGCGTCGACTCGCTGGTGCTCGGCATGGCGATCCTCGCCGAGCAGCACTGCTGGGCCGGGCTCACCGACCTCCCGCAGGCAGAAGTGGTGCTCATTCCCTGGCCCGACGGCACCATCACCCGCTGTTTCGGTGTCAGCCAGTTCCGGGACCTGCTGACCGAGGCCGGGCTGGAGGTCAGCTGGATCAGGCCGCGCACCGTGCTTTCCCCGTCGATGGTGGAGCACGTGCTCCGCAACAACCCGGGCGCCATCGCGCGGCTGGTCCGGGCGGAGCTCGCGGCCGGCCAGGACCGGCCAGCGATGCCGCACCGGGCTGGCCTGCCGGGCGGCCGCGATGAGGGGGACGGCATGTTCCCGGCCGAGTCGTTCGGGATCAGCCTGCTGGCCGCCGCCTACAAGCCGCCGACCCGGCCCTCCTGAGCCGCCTCAAGCTGCCAGCCCGGCCGTCCCGAGCCGCCCGCCGGACCTGGGCTGGCCGCCCTGCGGCCTGGTCACCACGGTCAGAAGCGGCCCCGGTCCCGCTTGCCCTGGCATTTCACGCACCGGGCGGCCTCCGGTCTGGCGTCGAGCCGCCCCTCCGGGATGGGCCCGCTGCAGTCGGCGCAGGTGCCGTAGGTCCCGTGCTCGATCCGGAGGATGGCGTCGAGCACGGCCCGGAGCTGCTGCCGGGCGGCGGTCAGCACGGCCTGCATGCGGTCGGTCTCCGACAGGTTCGTGCCCGCATCCGCGGGGTCCTGCGGGGAGTCCGACCCAGCCTGGCCCGCGGTCTGCTCCCCCTGCAGCACCGTTATGGACTTGTCGAGCTCGCCACGCATTTCTTCCAGGCGCTTGCGCGCGATGGCGGTGTCCATAGGGTCCTCCTTAGGTCAGCCAGAGGAGCAGAGCAGGGTTGAGGGGTACTCCCGCCGGCTGGGGCTCGGCTCAGAACAGGGTGAGCGGGGCGGAAGCCGGGTGGGGATGCTGATCCCCGTCGCGGGGATGGCGGCCGGCCACGGCCCGCCCGGCCGGTGGGCCGGCGGCGCCGTGCCTGGAACTGGCGGCTGCGCCGGGGCCGGCCGGCCCGGCAGGTGGCGGGCCGGTGCCGGATCTAGCGTGGGCCTGCCCGCCCGTGACCTGCGCGCCGGGCTCGGTGGCCAGCGGCTCGATCAGGGTGGGACCGTTGTTGCGCACGGCGTTGACGGCCGTGGAAACCGGATCGGACGTCAGCCTGCCGGACATCGCCGGGGCCAGCAGCGCCATCAGATCGGCGCGGTCGGAGTTGCCGGGATCCAGCCAGTCCGCCCACCGGGCGGGCTCGATCACCATCGGCATCCGGTCATGGATCTGGCCCACGGTGTCCTCGGCCCGGGTGGTGATGATCGTCGACGTCCACAGCCAGGCCGCGGGGTGATCCTCGGGATACTCCTTGTCCCGCCAGATCTCATACAGCCCGGCGAAGGCGAGCACGCCGCCGTCCGCGGGGTGAATGTAGTACGGCTGCTTGCGCACCCGCCCGTCCTCGCGGATCTGCTGCCACTCGTAGAAGCCGTCCGCGGGCAGCAGGCACCGGCGGCGGGTGAAGGCCTGCCGGAACGCGGGCTTGGAATCCACCGTCTCCGCCCTGGCATTGATGAGACGGCTGCCGATGGAGGCCTCCTTGGCCCACGACGGCACCAGGCCCCAGCGGACAACCCGCAGCTCACGGGCCACGTCCAGGGGCGGTGAGCCGTCGTGGCCACGGCTGCCCCTGGTCATCACCGCATATACCGGCTTGGTCGGGGCGACGTTGTAGTCGGGCTCCAGCGACTCGCTTACCCGGTCGCGTTCGATCCGGAACTCGGCGAGGAGTTCCTCACGCTTGCGCGCAGACGCGTACCGGCCGCACATGTCATCACCCTGTCGCCGCGTGGCAGACATACGAAGTACACAGAATGTGCCTTTTCATAGCCACGATCCTGGTTTGCCAAACCTCGGCCAGCGCACCGGCCGGCCGGCCCGGGGGGAGAGTAGTTCCTTCCCCGCTGGCGGCGGCCCACTCCCGGGCGGCCCGTTAGGCTCGCAGCATGGACACCCGGCCGCCGGCCAGCGACGGCCCGCACTGGCTGGTGCCGTCCGCGGACGGCCCGGTGCGGGCGGGTGTCACGCTGCCAGGCTCGAAATCCATGACCAACCGGGCGCTGGTGCTCGCGGCGCTGGCGGACGGGCCGAGCGTGGTCGGCAACCCGCTGCGCGCCCGGGACACCCTGCTCATGGCCAGGGCCCTGACCGCGCTCGGGGCGGCCGTCGGCACCAGCGCCCCAGCGGGAAGCTGGCCGGTGTCACCGGGCCAGCCCGCCGGTCATGCCCGGGTGGACGTGGGCAATGCCGGGACGGTGATGCGATTCGTGCCCCCGGTCGCCGCCCTGACCGCCGCCACGGTGGAGTTCCACGGGGATGCCCGCGCCTCGCTGCGACCGGTTGGCCCGCTGCTGGCCGCCCTGCGCGAACTCGGCGCCATGATCGACGACGATGGCCGCGGTGCCGTCCCGTTCACCCTGCGGGGAACCGGCTCGCTGCCCGGCGGCGTGGTCACCCTGGACGCCTCGGCCTCCTCACAGCTGGTCTCCGGCCTGCTGCTCGCCGCGCCGCGGTACGGCAAGGGGGTGGAGGTCCGGCACCGCGGGCCACGGGTTCCCTCCGCCCCCCACATCGCCATGACCGTCCAGATGCTGCGTGATGCCGGGGCCGAGGTCGAGACCAGCGGCGGGGGCAACGGCCAGCCCGGCGGTCCCGGTGGCGCGGCCGCGGACACCTGGCGGGTATATCCGGGGATGATCAGGCACGGCACCTTCACGGTCGAGCCGGACGTGGTCAACGCCGGCCCGTTCCTGGCCGCCGCGATGGTCACCGGGGGGACGGTGACCATCGCTGACTGGCCGGCACGGACCGCCCAGCCGGCCGGCCCGATCCTGGACCTGTTCACCATGCTGGGCGGCCGGTGTGAGGTCACCGGCCGCGGGCTGACCGTCACCGGGACCGGGACGATCCACGGGATCACCGCCGACCTCGGTGACCTGCCGGAGATGACGGCGGTGGTGGCGGCGCTGGCCGCACTGGCGGACGGGCCGTCCCGGCTGACCGGCGTAGGCCACATCCGGCAGCAGGAGACCGACCGGCTAGCCGCGCTCACGACCGAGATCAACGCGCTTGGCGGTGACGCTGGGGAACTCAAGGACGGCCTGATGATCCGGCCCCGGCCGCTGCACGGCGGGGTGTTCGCCAGCTACGACGATCACCGGATGGTGATGGCCGCGGCCGTGCTCGGGCTCGCCGTCCCGGGCATCGAGGTCGCGGGTGCGGCCACCGTCGGCAAGACGTTCCCCGAGTTCACCAGCTTGTGGCCGGCCATGCTGGCAGGCGCGCCCTGACCACCCGGGGCGGCCTCGCCAGGCTGGACGAGGACGACGTGCGGGTGCGCCCGGGACGCGGTTCCCGGCCCCGCACCCGTCGGCGGCCCGGGCACGAGGACGCCGCCGCCGGATTCGTGGCCGCGGTCGACCGGGGCCGGTACCGGACCCTGGTCGGCGACCGCTGGGTCACCGCCATGCGGGCCCGCGAACTCGGCCGCCGCGGGGTGGCGGTCGGTGACGAGGTCGCGCTGGCCGGCGACACCTCCGGCGCCCCGGGCACCCTGGCCCGGGTGGTCAGGGTGGAGCCGCGGACCACGGTGCTGCGGCGGTCGGCCGACGACACCGACCCGGTGGAGCGGGTGATCGTCGCCAACGCCAGCCAGCTCGTCATCGTGACCGCGCTCGCCGACCCGCCGCCCCGGCCGCGGCTGGTCGACCGGTTCCTGGTCGCCGCCTACGACGCCGGGCTGGCGCCGCTGCTCTGCCTGACCAAGGCCGACCTGGCCCCGGCCGACAAGTTGCTGGCCATCTACAGCCCGCTGGGCATCCCGCACGTGGTGATCGGGCGGCCGATCACTGCGACCGTGCTCGCCCCGCTGCGCGACCATCTGGCCAGACGGCTGAGCGTGCTGGTCGGTCATTCCGGCGTCGGCAAGTCGACCCTGGTCAACGCGCTGATACCGGATGCGGAACGGGCGGTGGGTGAAGTCAGCCCGGTCACCGGCCGGGGGCGCCACACATCGTCGTCCGCGGTGGCACTGCCTCTGCCCGGCGGCGGATGGATCATCGACACCCCCGGCCTGCGCGGCTTCGGGCTGGCTCATGTGGCGCTGGACCGGGTGGTGCGGGCGTTCCCGGACCTGGCCGGTGGGGTGGCCGCCTGCCCGCCCGGCTGCCGGCACCTGGACACCGACTGCGCCCTGGACGACTGGGTCCGGGACCAGGGCAGCGACCCACGGCTGGTGGCCCGCCTCGACTCGCTCCGCCGCCTGCTGCGCAGCCGCGAGGCGGGCCCCGAATAGGCCTGCCACCGGGGCGCCCGGGTCCCCGCGATCAGGCAGGGTGGCCGTTTACGGCCATGCGACGTCGCGTCCGGGGGCCGGTAAGCGATACCGTTTCGCGGCATGGCGGGCTATGACGATGACCTGCGTTTCGCCCACGTCCTCGCGGACGCCGCGGATGACATCACCACTCGCCGGTTCCGCGCGCTCGACCTGCGGGTGGAGGCCAAGCCCGACCTCACGCCGGTGAGCGACGCCGATCACGCCGTCGAGGAGTCGCTGCGTAACGTGCTGCGCCGGTCCCGGCCACGGGATGCTGTGCTGGGCGAGGAATTCGGCCGGGCCGGCGCGGGCCCGCGCTGCTGGGTGATCGACCCGATCGACGCGACCAAGAACTACGTGCGCGGGGTCCCGGTCTGGGCCACCCTGATCGGGCTGATGGACGGGAACGACGTGGTGGTGGGCGTGGCCACCGCTCCGGGCCTGGGGCGCCGCTGGTGGGCGGCCCGTGGCGGCGGCTCCTGGACCGGCCGCAGCCTGACCAAGGCCAGCCGCTGCCGGGTGTCAGCCGTAGGACGGCTGGCGGACGCCTCGTTCTCCTACTCCAGCCTGGCCGGCTGGGAGGAGCAGGGCAGGCTGGACGGGTTCCTGGAACTGACCCGCCGGGTCTGGCGGACCCGCGCATTCGGTGACTTCTGGTCGCACGTCCTGGTCGCCGAGGGGGCGGCGGATGTCTCTGCCGAGCCCCAGGTGTCGCTGTGGGACCTGGCGGCGCTGCAGGTCATCGTGGAGGAGGCGGGCGGCACCTTCACCGACCTGTCCGGCCAGGCCACGCCGGACGGCGGCAGCGTGGTCGCCACCAACGGCCTGCTCCACACCGACGTGCTCAAACTGCTCGCCCGGGCCCGGCCACGCCGCTCCGGCCAGCCCCGCTGACCGCGGCCGGCCCGCGCCCGCGTGTGGCCAGAGGTGCCCCCGCCGGGCCTTGCCCTGCGGACCGCTATCACCGATGCTGGGTGTAGGTCACAAAGGCACAAGCGCGTGGCGCGAGGGCGCCTGTGACGCACGACGGCGTGTGACTGGCCGCCCGACCAACGGTCCATTCAGCGATGGCCCCAACGTCAGGGAGTGATGGCCAATGAAAGTCCGGGATGGGATGACCACGCTGGTTCTGACGATCGGGCCGGCCCACACCCTTCGCCAAGCCGCCCGGATGATGTCCGCCCGGCGGGTCGGCGCGGCGGTCGTCGTCGATCCCGGGCACTCCGGCGTCGGCATCATGACCGAGCGGGACATCCTCGACTCCCTCGCGGCCGGGCAGAACCCGGACACGGAGGTGGCGGCCGCCCACCGGACCCTCGATGTGGTCTATGCGTCCCCTGACTGGACGCTGGAGCAGGCCGCGGCGACCATGGTCCGGGCCGGGTTCCGGCACCTGGTGGTGGTCGAGGGGAACGAGGTGACCGGCCTGCTCTCGATGCGTGACATCGTGCGCGTCTGGTCCGCGGCCGAGACCCACGCACCGCCCCAGCCGAGCGCCGCCCCGGCCTGATCCGGCCCGCCCGGCCACGCCGCCAGGCCGGCCCTTCTCGCCGGCCCGCCCGGCCGCTTGCCTCGCTGCGGCGGGTGCGCGAGAGTTGGGCGCCATGCGGCTCACTGGCGCGGTCGCCCTTGTCACGGGGGGGTCGTCCGGCATCGGCGCGGCGGCCGCCCGCGCGCTCGCCGCGGCCGGCGTCCGGGTGCTGATCGCTGGCCGGGACACCGGCCGGCTGCACACCATCGCCGGCCAGACCGGCGGGCTCGCCCTGCCGTGCGACCTCGCGCCGGCCACCGGGCCCGCCGAGCTGGCCGAGGTAGCGCTGCGGGCGGCGGCCACGCTGGCCCCGGACACGGGCCCGGCGGCCGGCCCGGATGACCCCGGCGGCCCGGGCGGGATCGACATCCTGGTGAACAATGCGGGGGTGGGCTGGGCCGGGCCGCTCGGCGAGATCACGCCGGCGAAGGTGGCCGAACTCGTGGCCGTGAACCTGACCGCGCCCATGGAACTGACCAGGCTGCTGCTGCCCGGCATGATGGCCCGGGGCGGGGGCCGGGTGGTGTTCGTCTCCTCGATCGCCGGCGCCACCGGTGTGCGCGGCGAGGCCGTCTACGCGGCGACCAAGGCGGGCCTGGCCATGTTCGCCGAGAGCCTGTCCTACGAACTGGCCGGTCATGGCGTCCGGGCCTGCCTGATCGTGCCGGGCGTGATCGACACCCCGTTCTTCGAACGGCGCGGGCGGCCCTATGGCCGGCGGCGGCCCGCGCCCATCCCGGCCGAACGGGTGGCCCGGGCGATCGTGTCCGGCCTGGAACACGACCGCGCCGTGGTCTACGTGCCCGGCTGGATGCGCGGGCCCGCCTGGCTGCACGGTGCGGCGCCGGGCACCTTCCGTGCCCTCGCGGCCCGGTTCGGCGACCCCGGCTAGCCGCTCCGCCGCCGGAACAGCCCGGCGATGGCCCGCCCCAGCCGGCTCAGCATGGACTTGAAGACCATCCCGACCACCCGCACCGGCTCGTTCTCCCGTGCGGCTCCGGCTCCACCGCCGCTGCCGCCGGGCCAGGTGCTGGCCACCGTACCGCCGGGCTCGGTGCTGGCCGCCGTACCGCCGGCCGGAGCCGCGGCCTCCGCCGCGGCGCTGCCCCCGGCCGGCCCGCCCAGCACATCGGCTTCCAGGTTGTCCACGAACTGCTGCAGCAGTTTCGCGCTCACGTCGGCCATCACCCCGCGCCCGAACTGAGCCACCCGGCCGCTGACCGTGAGGTCCGTGGTGATCGTGACCTGGGTTCCTTCCCCCTGCTCGGTCATGACCGCGGTGACCAGGGCGGCCGCGTTTCCCTGCCCCCGGGCGTCACGGCCACTGGCCTTCAGCACCACCCGGTGAGCCGACTCGTCCTTCTCGGTCAGCAAGGCGGTGCCCTGGTACTGCGCGGTGATGGGACCCACCTTGATCTTGACCAGGCCGCGGTAGGTGTCACCGTCCACTTCGGTCAGCTCGGCACCGGGCATGCAGGGCGCTATTTTCTCTATGTCGGTGAGCACCGCCCACGCCCTGTCGATGGGAGTCGGCACGGTGAACTCGTGGTTGAGTTCCATTCGCTTCCCTCCAAAAGCCGGGCCGGGGCACCTGTCCGCGACGCACCCGGTGCGATCATCATGGCGGTAAGGAGCCGCTCTGGTGAAGATTCCCGGTCTGAGCCTTGCTGCCCGGCTGATGGTCCATCATGGTGATGCCTGCAGGCCCTGGCCACGAATGGAGAATACGGTGAGCGCCACGAACGCTGACCCGCACGACCAGGCCGCGGCGGCACCGCCCGGCCCCCGGCACTGGCTGGCCGTGGCCGGGCTGGTCCTGGTGCTGGCCAGTCTGCTGCCGCCGGTGGACATTCTCGCCCGCCGGTATGTGTTCGCCGAGTCGATCCAGTTCACCGTGTTCGCGATGGCCGGCCCGGCGCTGATCGTGCTGGGCGCCCCCTGGCGGTTCCTGCGCCTGTCCGGGCTGGCCGGGCGGGTGGCGGCCGACCACCAGGCCAGGCCGTCAATCCTGCGGTCGGCGTTCGTCCTCGCCGCCTTCCTCGTCGTCTGCCTGTGCTGGCGGGTGGTCCCGGTGATGGACGCGCTGTCCCGGCAGCCGGTGCTGGTTCCGCTGGAAGCGGTGACGCTGCTGGTGGCCGGCACCGCGCTCTGGCTCGAACTGGTCAACTCGCCCCCCGTCGCTCCCCGGCTGCCACGGCCGCAGCGGGCCCTCATCGCGGCGCTGGCCATGTGGTCGACCTGGGCGGTCGCGTATGTGCTCGGGTTCTCCATCCACGGCGTGTTCAGCGCGTACGACGCGGCCGGGAGCGGGCTGAGCGCGGTCGCCGATCAGGAGATCACCGTCGGCCTGGTCTGGGCCGTGGCCGCGTTCTCCTTCATCCCGGTCGTGATCGTGACCATGCTCGGCTGGCTGACCGGCGGCGACGATCCCGACGAGGAGTTCCAGCGGGTGTTCAGGGATAACGCGGACCGGGCCGCGGTGCGGGGCTGGGGCGGCCGGCGGCCTACCGCCCGTCCCGGCTCGCGATAAGGACGGTCGCGGCCAGCTCCTCGGACGTGGCCACCGACGGGACCAGCCCGTGCCCGGTGGCGACGGCGGCCAGTTGCGGCGCCTGCCGCTCGCTGGCCTCCACCAGCAGGTGGCCGCCGGGCGCCAGCCACCGTGGGGCCTCGGCGGTGATCCGCCGCAGGATCGCCAGCCCGTCCGCGCCACCGTCGAGGGCCGTCCGCGGCTCGTGGATGCGCGCCTCGGGCGGCAGCAGCCCGACCTCCGCGGTCGGCACGTACGGCGCGTTGGCGATGAGCACATCGACCCGGCCCCGCAGCGTCCCGGGCAGCGGCTGGTACAGGTCACCCTCGTACACCTGGCCGCCGGCGGCCGTGAGATTGCGGCGGGCACAACGCACCGCGGCGGGGTCGATGTCGGCGGCATGCACCTCCACCCGCGGCAGCGCCGCGGCCACCGCCGCAGCCACCGCGCCGGACCCGCAGCACAGGTCCACCACCACCGGCGGGGCTGCGCCCCCGCCCTGACCCGCCCGGGCGGTGTCAGCGGCGCCGGCCGCCTGGCGGGCCAGCAGGACCGCCTGCCGAGCCAGGAATTCGGTACGGCGGCGGGGGATGAACACCCGCGGCGCCACCGCTATCCGCAGGCCGCAGAACTCCGCCCAGCCCAGGACATGCTCAAGTGGCATCCCGGCGGCCCGCTGGTCCACCATGCGGGCCAGCTCGGCCGGGGTCGCTGCCGCCGAGATGAGCAGTTCCGCCTCGTCCTCCGCGAACACACAGCCCGCGGCCCGGAGCCTGGCGGCAATGTCCGGCCGCGGGAACGGTGAGGTAGACGGCGGCACCTGGACCCTTCATTCCTGCCCAGCGGCGTGCGCGTCCCGCGCAGGCCGCAAGATCACGGTACTCCGGCTGGCCGATCGCGCCGACTGGGCAGGCCCGGCCGTGACCCCACCGGCCGGGGCGGGTTAGTATCGCATTTGATAGTTGAGGGGGGAACTTTTTCAGGCCGCAGATTTGAGGCTGGGAGGTTTCCATGGGCAATTGGCAGCTCGACCCCTACCACACGCAGGTCGAGTTCTCGGCGAAGCATCTGGGAATGATGACGGTCCGGGGTCATTTCGCCGAGGTGAGCACCGTCGCCGACATCGATCCCGACCACCCGGAGGGGTCGTCGGTCGAGGCGACCATCTCGACCGCGAGCATCCGCACCCATCACGAGGTCAGGGACAATGACCTGCGCTCGTCCAACTTCCTCGAGGTGGACAGGTACCCGACCATCCACTTCAAGAGCACCAGCGTCGAGCCGGCCGGGGAGAACCACTACAAGCTGACCGGTGACCTGACCATCAAGGGCAACACCCGCCCGGTGGTGCTCGACGTGACCAGGTACGGCGAGTTCAACGACCCGATGATGGGCCACCGGATCGCTTACGGCGCCGGCACCAAGATCAACCGGAAGGACTTCGGGCTGACCTTCAACGTGATGCTGGACGGCAGATTCGTCGTCAGCGACGAGATCCAGATCATGATCGAGGGTGAACTGGTCGAGCAGAAGCAGGAGGCGGCCGAGTCCGCCAGCGCCTGAGCCACGGCCGGCCCTTGCAGAGGCTGCGGGCCCGGGCTTGGGCGGGGCCGCACCCAGCCGGCGCACGCCGCGCCGCCGGATAAAGTGTCGGTAAACTCGGCCTCATTAGTTGCGGAATTGCGCAACTATGTCCTCTGCGCCGGGAGCTGACGGCCGCCAGCTACGTCATCGACCGGCAAAGTCCCTGAAGACGCCGCGGCCCGCGGCTAGCGTCTCCAGGAAATCCCGCCGGTCGTCTGCCGCTGGAGGCTGGAACCAGTGCTGCCCGCACCAGGCGCTGCCCCGTCAGGACGGAACGTCGATGCGTTACCAGTCAACCCGCCGTCGGCCCGGCCTCGCCCGGCCTGACTGGCGCTGGCGGCCCTCCGGTCAGCCGGGCGGGAGCCGCCCGGGGAGCCCGGCCGGGTTGCGCCGTAGCGGGCCACCACGGCGGCCGGGGACGTCCCCGTGGCGGCGTCACTGGCGGCGGCAGCGCGGCCTGGTGAAGGCCGCGTACTACGCGGGCAGCTTGCTGACGGTCATGGTGGTGCTGGCCAGCCTGGGCGCCTACGGTGTCTACCGGCACCTGACCGGCAACATCACGTCGGTCAACGTGAACGGGCTGACGCACCGGTCGGTCTACGGCGTGCAGAACATCCTGCTGCTCGGCTCGCAGACCAGGAAGGGCCAGGGCCGGGGGTTCGGCAGTAACCCCAGCCTGAACACCAGCAACTCCGACAACATCGTGCTGGTCCACCTGGACGCCGCCCACACCCACGCCATCATCCTGTCCATCCCGCGCGACACCAACGTCTATGAGCCGGGCTGCAAGGCACGGCCGAGCATCGGGGTGGGCACCTGGGGGCCGTATCAGTCGGCCATCATCGACGGCGCCATGAACATCGGCGGCCCGACCTGCGCGGTGAGTACGGTCAAGGACCTCACCGGCGTCAAGCTTGATCACTTCGTCATGTTCGATTTCAACTCCTTCCGGAAGATGGTGGACGTCCTCGGCGGGGTCGAGGTCTGCGTGCCGCACGGCGGCTACCACGACCCCTACTCGCGGCTGAACCTGAGCGGCGGCAAGCACCTGCTCACCTACAACCAGGCGCTGGCCTACGTGCGCACCCGGCACGGTGTGTCGGCGGCGGGGGACGCCGGCGGCGACCTGCCGCGGATCCTGCTCCAGCAGGCGTTCATCTCGTCGGTCATCCAGAAGGTGAACACCAAGGGCATCCTGGGCAACTCGCTGAAGCTGCTCAAGATCGCCGATACCGCCACCAAGGCCCTGACCGTGGACCAGGGGCTGGCCTCGGTGACCAAGCTGCTCGGGCTGGCCCGCACCCTGGTCCACCTCAAGGCCAAGAACGTCACACTGATGACCATGCCGACCGTGCTGGACACCAACCCGGCCGAGGCGGGCAGGCTGCTGCCGGAGGAACCGCAGGACGACGTCATCTTCCAGATGCTGGTGGACGGCAAGCGGTGGCATGGGCAGTTGCCGACGCAGCCGTTTGGCAAAGTGCAGGTACATGTGCTCAACGGTGCCGGCACCGCGGGGCTGGCCGGCCAGACCGCCCGCAAGCTGCGCAAGCTCGGCTTCGACGTGGTGAGCGTCGGCAATACCGCGCCCACCGCCACCACCACCGTGAACTACTCGGGCACCGCGCAGGCCGACAGCGCCTACACGCTGATGACGGCGCTCAAGGCGGCCCCGGCCGCGCAGAACCTGCTGGCCGAGCCGGCCCCGCAGACCGGCAAGGCGGGCCCGGTCACCCTGATCCTCGGCTCCGACTTCGCCGGGGTGAACCCGCTGGCCGCACCGCAGCCAGCCGCCAAGACCGGCCACCACAGGCACCACAAGCCCGCCGCCAGCAGCACCAGCGGCCCGGGTGCCCTGCAGACCAGGAACGCCGGCGCCAACATCTGCTCCGGCCTGCCGGCGGCCAACCCGAACCCGGGCGCGCCGTGAACCCGGGCTGCTCAGCGGCGGGTGCCCGCGGCGGCGCCTACGGGGTGACTATGAGGCTCCCCCGCATGCCAGCGCGTGGGCGTCCGGCCGCCTCGGCGTCATTCGCCGCCCGGGTCTTCGAGCGCGGCCGCCAGGTCATATTCCAGGGCCGTCGCCAGGTCGGGCGCGGCGGCCACGACCCGGGCGAGCCCGGCCACCGGAGCGATGGCCAGCAGCACGCCGGCGATCTCGTCCTTCGACGCGCCCGCGGCCAGCGCCTGGGTGACGCTCCATTCCAGGCAGACGGCTGGTGAGCCGATCGCCACCGCCGCCGCCAGCCGGAGCAGGGCGGCGGTCCTGGGCGCCACGGCAGCGGTCCCGGCCAGGTCAAGGCTGAGCCCGGCCTGCTCCGTGGCGAAGCCTTCGTCGATCATCGCCAGCTTGCGCAGCGTCTCCTGGAATCCAGCTTCCTGGTTCATGCTCCCTCGCCTCGCACCGATTCCACCGCACGCCCCGGGCGCCGGTCATCCCACGAATGGGGTGATAAGACGCGCGAGCAGCCACGGCTAGGCGTCGAGCAGTCCCAGTTCCCGCGACCGGGCCACCGCCTGGCTGCGGGAGGAGACCGCCAGCTTGCGGTAGATCGAGTACGCCTGCGACTTGACGGTGTGCGGCGAGACGAACATCTCCGCCGCGATCTCGGGAAACGACAGATGGGTCGAGAGCATGGGCAGGATGCGCAGCTCCGCGGCCGTCAGCGACGAGACCGTGGGCGTGCCCGGGCCGGCCTCGTGTGACAGCCTGGCCCGCAGCGTCTCGGCTTCACCGGCCAGGGTGCCCAGGCCTGGCCGGCGCTGGAGCAGCTCGTCGATCTCCCGCATCAGCGTCCTCGCCCCGGCCACGTCGGCTATCGCGAGGTGGACACGGGTGAGCTCGATCCGTGCCTGCACCGCTACATGGGGCAGCGCGTAGGTCAGCAGCGGCCGCAGCCGCTGGGCGCGCACCAGTTCCTGGCGTGCCGCCGTCACGTCCCCCCGGCGCCAGGCCACCCGGGCCTGCACCGCGGAGATGAGGGGCGTGGCGTAGATGTCCTCGATCCCCGCTCGGGCCAGCACGGAGCGGGCCCGGCTGCCGAGGTGCTGGGCCTGGTCCCAGTCGCCGCGCGCCATGGCCAGCAGCGACCGTTCGCACAGCGCGTCCGCGAGCACCTCGTGCGCGTGGACGTCCTCCGCACCGCGGGCCGCATCCGCTAGGAAGGCATCCGCCTCGCCGCGATCTCCGCAGAGGATGCGTGCGATCCCCTGCAGCAGCGCGGTCACCGGCGCCACGATGTTCGCCACCGTGGCCTTCCGCACGGCCTCGTCGGCGTCGGCGCGCATCTGCTCGGCCCCGCGGCGGCACAAGGTGGCCCGGAGCGCGGCCGCCCAGGCCTCGGTGACGGGGTCACCGGGCCGCGCCTCGTCCCCGTACTGCCAGCGGTCGGCCACGTCGGCCCAGCGCTCGGCCTCGGCTGGCCGCCCGTCCGTGGCGGCCAGGAACGCGGCCTGCACGGCCAGCATCGGGTGCCCGTCGATCCCGCCTTGATCCTCCAGCCAGCGGAACCACCGCCGGAGGGTGGTGGTCCGGCCCTGCCGGTCGGTGGGGATGTAGAGGTCTTCCACCAGACGGGAAGCCAGGCCGACGTCCCCGGCCGCGATGGCATACTCCAGCGCGGTCTCGGGCAGGCCGTTGCGCAGGAACCAGGTGGCGGCGCGCCGCCGCAGGACCGGGATGATCCCGGGCTCCAGCCGTTCCAGCTCGGCCATCAGCATGTCCCGGAACAGATGGGGGTAGCGGTACCACAGTCCGCGCCGGTCGAGCGGCACCAGCAGCAGGTTCGACCGGGCCAGGTCGGCCAGGGTCGCGGCCGACCCTGGCAGATCCAGCACCGCCTCGCACAACGGCCCGGACATTCGTTCCAGTACCGCGGTCCGGGTCAGGAACACCCGCTGCCGCCGGGAGATCCGGGACAAGAACTCCGATTCCATGTACTCGCTGACCAGCCGGTCATCGCCGCCGAACGAGACCGCCGCGCCCGGCAGCGAGCCACCCTCCTTGAGGTAGAGCGCCGCCAGGTACAGCCCGGCCGGCCACCCCTCGGTCCGCCGGTGCAGTTCGGCCACGTCCGCCTCGCCGAGCATCACGCCGGCGTCGCGCAGCACCGACGCCGCTTCCTCGCGGGTGAGGGACAGGTCCGCCGGGCCGATCTCCAGGATCCGGCCCTCGGCGCGCAGCCGCGCGACCCGCAGCGGTGGCTCGGCCCGCCCGGCCAGCACCAGCCGCGACCCGGCCGGCACATGATCGGCCAGCACCGACAGCGCGGCCCTGCACTCCCGGTCATGCAGCAGGTGCACGTCGTCAAGCACCAGCACCACCCGCCTGGTCATCGACGACAGCGCCGAGCCCAGCCGTGGCACCACCGAGCCGGGCACCGAGCTCACCGGGGAGGCCAGCGCGTCGAACACCCGCTTGCCGACCGGCTGCACCCCGTCGAGCGCCTCGGCGACGTAGGTGAGCAGGACCTTCGGGTCGTTGTCCGCGTCATCCAGCGACACCCAGGCGAAGGCCTGGCCGTTGCGCTGGGCCCACTGCGACAGCAGCGTCGTCTTCCCGTATCCCGGTGGCGCGACGACCGAGACGATGGGTGGTGAGTTCCCGTCCGCCAGCCGGTCGACCAGGGCGGAGCGGCTGATCGTTCCCGACCGCACCAGTGGGCGCAGCAGCTTGGAGACGGTGAGGTCGAACCCCGGTCCGCCCCAACCCGGCGACCGGCCGGTCCGCTCTCGCACATCGCTGTCGTGCATGCCTGGCCGTGCCCGGAAAGGCCCTCCCTATGTTCATGTAGAGATATTTCGGGTCAAGCACGACAATAGACACCGAACAGGCAGACTTTCCAGTCTGGGTCGCTCGCCGCACGGGGAATGGCGCCCCGCTTCAGGAGGCCATGGCATGAGCGCTGGCGGCTCTGAAGCGCGCGGGCTGGCCAGGGGGATCGTCGGGACGGCGAGGGTGACCGCGTTCGGCACCAGCATCGTGGCCCCGGCGGCGTCGGTCATCACCGTGCTGGTGGTCATGACGTCCTTCGCCGGGTTCGCGTCCCCGCTGGTGGTTGTCATCACCTTCGCCGGATCGCTGTGCTGCGCGCTCAGCATCTCCGAGTACGCACGCCGGGTGCCATCGGCCGGCTGGGCCTACACCTACAACAGCCGGGGCCTGGGCCGGACCGCGGGTTTCCTGACCGGCTGGATGATGATGTTCGGCTATGCCATGTTCGTGCCCGCCGGTATCGCGCTGACCAGCGTGTATGCGTCGCAGTTGCTGGCCGCAGAGGGGCCGCGCGTGACCATCGCCCCATGGCTGCTGTTCCTGGTCATCCTGGCCGCGGTGGTCTTTGTCGCGTACCTGGGCATCGGCACCTCATCCGCGACCGATCTGCTCCTGGTGGCCGGGGAGATGGCCGTGTTCGCCGCGCTGGCCATCACGATCCTGGTCAAGATCCGGCCCGCGCATTACTCGGCCGCGGCGTTCTCGCCGGCCTCCTCGCCCGGCGGCCAGGCCAGCGACATCGCCAGCGCGATGATCTACGGCATCACCGCGTTCGCCGGCTTCGAGGCGGCCGCCGCGCTGGGTGAGGAAGCCAGGAACACCCGCCGCTCGGTGCCCGCCAGCATTGTCGGCATTGTCATTGTGACGGGGATTTTCTATCTGCTTGTCGTATGTGCGGAGACATTCGCGGTGGGGCGGCACGGCGTCGCCGGGTTCCTCGCCCAGCCCAGCCCGCTGGGTTATCTCACCAGCCGGTACTGGTCGCCGTCGGTGCTCTGGGTGATCAACCTGGTGGTGGTGCTCACCGGTCTCGGCTTCGTGATCGCCGCGGTCAACGCCGGCATCCGGGTCCAGTTCGCGATGGCACGGGAGGGGGCGCTGCCGGGGTCACTCACCCGGATGTCCGCCCGCCGGACGCCGGTCGCCGCGATCGGCTGCCTGGCCGCCCTCACCCTCGTGCTCGGGCTGCCGCTGACCGTCGCCTACGGCGCCCGCGCTTTCAGCTACCTGGCCGGGGCCGGCAGCCTAGCGGTCGTGCTCGTCTACCTCTCCGTCAACTTCGCGGTCATCCGCGCCTTCCGGACCGAGTTCCGCAGCGAGTTCCGGCCCTGGCGGCATCTGGTCATCCCGGCCGTGGCGGCGGTGATTTTCCTGTTCCCGCTGTGGGGGATCATTCACCCGGGCGCCTACACGCTGGTGAACCTGCTGCCCTTCATCGCGCTCGGCTGGCTCGTGCTCGGCGTCATCGTGGCACTGATCATCCGGGCCCGGCGGCCGGCCAGTTTCGAGTCACTGGGCACGGTGTTTATGTCCGGCGAAGGTTAACCGGCGGCCCTGATTGCGCCGCTAGGCCCGGGGAAGGGATCTCCCCCGGCGCGGGTGGTGACGCGTCCAGTTCCCTGGCCGACCATGTGCAGGGGCGGCATGAGCACGTGCAGGGGCGGCATGAGGAGGAATCCGTGGCCGAGCACTTCGACGTGATCATCATCGGATCCGGAGCCGGCGGCGGGACGCTCGCGTACACCCTGGCTGGCTCGGGCAAGAAGATCCTGCTGCTCGAGCGGGGCAACTTCCTGCCCAGGGAGATGGGGAACTGGGATCCGCGGCAGGTGTTCGTGGACGGCCGGTACATCTCCGCCGAGACCTGGTTCGACGCCGACGGCCACCCCTTCCAGCCGCAGGTCCACTACTTCGTCGGCGGTGCGACCAAGATGTACGGGGCGGCGCTGTACCGGCTGCGCCCGCAGGACTTCGGCGAGCTCAGGCACGTCGACGGGATCTCCCCGGCCTGGCCGCTGTCCTACGACGACTTCGAGCCCTGGTACAGCCAGGCCGAGCAGCTGTACCAGGTGCATGGCAACGGCGGCGAGGACCCGGCCGAGGGGCACCGGAGCGAGCCGTACCCCTGGCCCGCGGTCTCCCACGAGGCCAGGATCCAGCAGATATCCGATGACCTGGAGAAGGGCGGCTATCACCCCTTCCACGCGCCGTGCGGGATCATGCTGGACGAGGCCGACCGCCCTCGGAGCACCTGTATCCGCTGCACCTGGTGCGATGGCTACCCCTGCCTGGTCCACGCGAAGTCCGATGCCGAGGTGATCGCCGTCCGGCCGGTGCTCGGCCGGGCCAACCTCACCCTGCTCACCGGGGCCGAGGTGACGAAACTGGAGACCGACGGCACCGGGCGCGTGGTGACCGGGGTCACCGTCTCCCGCGGCGGGCACCAGGAGGAGTACACCGGCGACATCGTGGCCGTGTGCGCCGGGGCCGCGAACAGCGCCCGGCTGCTGCTCAACTCGGCCAGCGACGCCCACCCGCACGGCCTGGCCAACGGCTCGGACCAGGTGGGCCGCAACTACATGTTCCACAACTGCCTGGCCGTGGTGGCCCTGTCCAAGGAGAAGAACGACACGGTCTTCCAGAAGACCCTGGGCATCAACGACTTCTACTTCGGCGCGCCCGGCTACCCATGGCCCGTCGGCAACATCCAGATGATCGGCAAGTCCAACGCCGAGGCCATGCGGGGTGAGAAGCCGAAGCTGACCAAGCTCTCGCCGGAGTGGACACTGTCGGACGTGGCCGAGCACGCGGTGGACTTCTGGCTCACCACCGAGGACCTGCCGCTGGCCGGAAACCGGGTGACGACCGACGGCGACGGCCAGGTCCACCTGGCCTACACGCCGACCAACGGCGAAGAGCTCAACCGCCTGTACGACGAGCTGAAGAAGATCATGAACCACACGGGCATGGCCGAGCACCACGTCCTGGGCAAGAACTTCTACATGAACATGAGCATCCCGGTGGCCGGCTGCGCGCATCAGGCTGGCACCTGCCGGTTCGGCACCGACCCGGCCGCGTCGGTGCTCGATGTGAACTGCAAGGCCCACGAGCTGGACAACCTGTACGTCGTGGACACGAGCTTCTTCCCCAGCATCGGGGCGATGAACCCGGCGCTCACCGCCATGGCCAACGCCCTGCGGGTCGGCGCGCACATCCGGCAGCGGATCGCGTCCTGATCCCGGGCGGGGAGCAGATGGCGAACAGGGCCGAGACCAGCGCCGTTTATGCGGCCGGGCTGATCCAGGGCATCACCCTGGTGACGTTCCCGGCGGCGAGCACCATCTTCACCAGCGCCAGCCAGTACGGCCTGTCCAGCGGCCAGTACGGGACGATGTTCCTGCCCCAGGTGCTGACGGCCATCACCGGTTCGCTGCTGGGCGGCCGGCTGGCCCGGCGGCTCGGGACCAAGCGGGTCTTCCTGGCCGGCCTGCTGGCCGACCTGGCGTCCATGGCCCTGCTGATCGTCAGCTCGTTCTTCACCGCGCACCACGGCGTGGCCTACGGGCTGCTGCTGGCCGCCACGGCCTTCCTGGGGGCCGGCTTCGGCCTGACGGTGCCGGCCATCAACGCGCTGACCACCGCGTTCCACCCCGACCGGGTGGACGCCTCGGTGCTCGTGCTGAACGCGCTGCTCGGGCTGGGCACGGCCCTGGCGCCGGTGTTCGTGGCCATCTTCGTCGGCCTGGGCTTCTGGTGGGGCCTGCCGGTCATGTCGTCGGTCCTGCTGGTGGCGCTGATCGCCGTCTGCGGCCGCCTGCCCCTGCACGCCGGAGCGCGCGCCGGGCCCGGCCGTGACCGCGCGGCCCGGACTCCGCCGCTGTTCTGGGTCTTCGCCGGCTTCGCCGTCCTGTATGGCCTGTGCGAGACGATGAACGGGAACTGGTCCCAGCTGGACATGACCAGGAACCTGCACGCCTCCGCGACCCAGGCATCGCTCGCGCTGACCGCCTTCTGGGGCATGGTCACCATCGGGCGGGTGCTGTTCGCCGTGGTCCAGCGCCGATTCCCGCCGCAGCGGGCCTACCATGTGCTGCCGTTCGGGCTGGCCGTCATCTTCGTGGTCATCGCCGTGCTGCCGTCGGGGACGCCGGCGGCCGGCATCGTGACGTTCGCCCTGGCCGGGTTCGGCTGCTCGGCCCTGCTGCCGCTGACCATCAGCTTCGCGGAGGAGCAGCTGCTGTCCATGGGGGCCTCGGTGGCGGGCGGAGTGATCGCCTTCTACCAGGTCGGCTACGGCATCGCCGCCTTTGGCACCGGGCCGCTGGTGGACGCGGGGGTAGCCCTGCCCACCCTGTTCGGGGCGGCCGCGGCCGCCGCGGTGATCATGGGTGGGCTGAGTTTCGTGCTCGCCCGCCGGGCCCCGGCCAGGCTGGCGGCTACGCCGACGTGACGGGCACGGCCCACCCGCCGCGGCGGGAGATCCCGCTCACCCCCGCGGGGGGATGCCGCAGGCCGGTTGGCACGATCTGCTGAGAAGCAACCAGGCAGGAGGGATGACATGCCGGACCGTGTCGACGCGCTGGTGATCTTCGGGGCGACCGGGGACCTGGCCAAGCTGGAAACGTTCCCGGCGCTGGTCGGGCTGGTCCAGCGCGACGTGCTGAACGTCCCGGTGATCGGGGTGGCCAAGAGCGGCTGGGGCCTCCAGCAGTTCCGCGACTACGCGGTGGCCTCGCTCAAGCTCAACGGGATGGACCCGGCCAGCCCGGCCGCGGTGAAGATGCTCGGCCTGCTCCGCTACGTGGACGGGGACCTCGGCGACGACGCCACCTACCACGCCATGTCCGAGATGATCGGGGCGGGCGAGCAGCTGCTGTACTACCTCGAGGTACCGCCGTTCCTGTTCGGCCGGATCGCCCAGGGCATCGCCACGGCCGGCCGGGCCCAGGGCGCGCGGGTGATGGTCGAGAAGCCGTTCGGCGCCGACCTGGCCAGCTCGCAGAAGCTCAACGACACCATGCACCAGTACTTCCCGGAGGAGGCCATCTTCCGGGTCGATGACTGGCTGGCCTTCGAGCCGGTGGAGAACGTGCTGTTCGCCCGGTTCGCCAACGCGGTGGTCGAGCCGCTGCTGAACCGCACCTACGTGGAGAGCATCCAGATCACCATGGCCGAGGCGTTCGACGTATCCGACCGGGGCTCGTTCTACGACCGCACCGGCGCCATCCGCGATGTGGTGCAGAACCACATGCTGCAGGTGCTGGCCACGGTGATGGCCGACCCGCCGGACGGGCACAAGCTGACCGGCTGGCGGGACGCCAAGTCGCGGCTGGTCTCCTCGCTCACCCCGCTGACCCCCGAGCACACCGTCCGCGGCCAGTACGAGGGCTACCACGAGGTCGAGGGGGTGGACCCGCATTCCACCGTGGAAACCTTCGTCGCCATCCGGCTGGAGTCCGATTCATGGCGGTGGGCCGGCGTCCCGATCCTGATCCGGGCCGGCAAGTGCATGGCGGTCACCGCCACCGAGGTCGCCGTCCGGTTCCGCCACCCGCCCCGCGACCTCTTCGGCCTGGCCCCGCTGCCACACCAGAACGAGCTGCGGTTCCGGGTCTGGCCGGAGACCGCGGTCACCCTCTCGCTCGCGGGCAAGAAGCCGGGCGCCGGCTGGGAGCCGCAGGGCGAGGAACTGACGTTCGCCCAGCAGCCCGGCAGCGACCAGCGCCCCTACGACCGGCTCATCGGGGCCGCCCTGGACGGCGAGCGCTGGCTGTTCGCCCGCCAGGACACCGTGGAGGACGCCTGGAAGATCGTGGACCCCGTACTCGGCGACGCCGTGCCCGTCCACCCCTACGCCAAGGGCAGCTGGGGCCCGGAAGAGGCCGACCGGCTGCTCCCCGACCGGGACACCTGGCACGACCCGCCGGCCTGACCCGCCAGGGCGACAACCAGAAAGACGATGATGCCTAACGACGGTGTGACCGGACCCCCGGTGGCCACGCCCGGCCGCGCCCGGGTGGTGATCATCGGCGGTGGCTTCGCGGGCCTGTTCGCGGCCCGGGCGCTGCGCCGGGCCCCGGTCCAGGTGACCCTGATCGACCATGCGCAGCATCACCTGTTCCAGCCGCTGCTGTACCAGTGCGCGACCGGGATCCTGTCCGAGGGGAAGATCACCGCCCCGCTGCGGGACGTGCTGCGCAAGCACCGGAACGTGGACTGCGTGCTGGCCGAGGTGACGGGCATCGACCCGGACCGGCGGCGGGTGCTGGCCACCCGCCCGTTCGGGGAGCCGCTCGAGTTCGGCTACGACTACCTGATCGTGGCCGCCGGGGTGCAGCAGTCCTACTTCGGTCACGACGAGTACGCCAGGTACGCGCCTGGCATGAAGTCCATCGAGGACGCGCTGGTCATCCGCCGGCGGGTGTTCGGCGCGTTCGAGATGGCGGAAACCGCGACCGACCCGGCGGAGCGCCAGCGCTGGCTCACCTTCGCCCTGGTCGGCGCCGGGCCGACCGGTGTCGAACTGGCCGGGCAGATCCGTGAGGTCGCCAGCAAGACCCTGCGTCACGTCTACCGGCACATCCAGCCCGGGGACGCCCGGGTGCTGCTGTTCGACGGCGGCAGCGCGCCGCTGGCCATGTTCGGCCCGAAGCTGTCCGGCATGGCCGCCCGGCAGCTGGGCAAGCTGGGGGTCGAGCTGCACATGGGCTCGATCGTCACCCACGTGGACGTCGGCGGGCTGGAGGTCAAGGACCGCGACGGCACGGTGACCCGGCACCTGTGCGGCAACGTGCTGTGGACCGCGGGGGTGGAGGCGCCGCCGCTGGCCGCGGCGGTGGCCAAGGCCACCGGCGCGCAGCAGGACCGGGCGGGCCGGATCGTAGCCGGCGCGGACCTTTCCATTCCCGGTCATCCCGAGATCCTGGTCGCCGGGGACATGATGAGCCTGGACAAGCTGCCCGGACTAGCCGAGGTCGCCATGCAGA
>DATDGI010000158.1:0-67894 GCA_036522155.1 Streptosporangiaceae bacterium | reverse complement strand
GATGCCTGCTCTCGCGATCACCGAAGCCGGTGACGCGGATCTCGGCCTGGTCAGGGCCGTTGCCGCCGGCCAGGCCGTCAGCATCGGGCCGAGCTTGCTCGCCTCGGTGCAGCAGCGCTGCACCGAAGCCCGGCAGGCGCTTAGCGACGGGCGGCCGGTGTATGGCGTGAACACCGGCATGGGGGCGCTTTCCACGGTTCGCCTCACCGGGCAGCAGCAGCTTTCCCACCAGCGCAACCTGCTGCTGGCGCGGGCCACGGGCGGCCCGCCGTGGCTGGGCCAGTCCGAGGTCCGGGCGATCATCACGGTCAGGCTGCTGACGTTCCTGTCCGGCGACGCGGCCGTGTCGGCCGGGCTCTGCCAGCGGCTCGCCGAATTCCTCAACCGCCGCATCGTGCCGGCGGTTCCCCGTACCGGGATGGGGGCCGCGGGCGAGATCATGCAGCTGGCACATGCCTTCGGGCCTCTGGTCGGCATCGGCCAGGTACTCGGGCCGGGCGGAGCCCTACTGTCCGCGAGCCAGGCGCTGCGCCGCCGGGGCCTGAGCGAGTTCAGCCTCGGCCCGAAAGAGGGCATCGCCCTGATCGAGGGCGTGCCCGGGTCCACCGCCTTGTCCGTGCTCTGCCTCCACGAGGCGGCCGCGCTCACCTCACTGATGGAGGCGTCCGCGGCACTGTCCATCGTCGCGGCGGGCGCGTCGCGCGATCCCTACAGCGCCGCATGCGGGCGAGGCGACGACATACTCGCCGCCGTGCTCGGGCGGCTCCGCACGGCCGTCGGCGATGAGCCGTCGCCCCGGTCCCTGCAGGCGCCGGTGTCGTTCCGGGTAGCCGGTCCGGTGCTCGCTCACCTGCATCGGGCCGCCGCCCTGCTGGAGACCGCCGCGCACCGCGCCCTGACCGGGGTCACCGACTCCCCCGCCTATCTCGACGGAAGGTTCATCGGCACCGCCGGGTTCCACGGCATCGACCTGGCCGCACACTGCGACCAGCTCACGGCCGCGTTCTGCCATGCGGCGGAGGTGGCAGCGGCGCGCATCCACCGGCTGATGGATCCCACGGTGACCGGGCTGACTGCGCAGCTGGCCCGCGAGCCAGGTCCTCAGGCCGGCCTGTCGCCAGTCCATAAGCGTGCCGCCGGGGAAGTGCATGCGATGAGGCGCCTGGCGGCCGCCACCCCGGTCGGCCTGATCGAGACATCTGGCGGCCAGGAGGACGTGCAGTCCTTCGCCTGGGAGGCCACCGAGAAACTCCGCACCGCGCTGCGGCACGCTCACGTGGTCACCGCATGTGAGTTGCTCGCCGGCTACCAGGCGGCGGAGCTGTCCAGGCGCCAGCCGCCAGCAGGATGCCAGCCGGTACTGGACTGGCTGGCCGGGGTCATCGGCCCAATCGATGGCGACCGGACATTCGGCGTGGACATCGAGCGCCTGATCCAGGCGGCCCGGCCTCCCGGCTGACCACGACCAGCTCCGGAAGGCACACCGGGAGGGTGGCCTGCACGGAGAGGAACTAGCCGAGGTTACGCGTCACTTCCGCAGCAGGGCATTCACGTCCGCGGCCTGTCCAGGGCCGAGGCGATGCGCTGCCCGCGTCAGTCGTCATCGCCGCTAGCCGCATAGTCCAGCGCCTCTCCGACCGTCATAAGATCACCTTTCGCTTGTGCCTCTGCGGCGGTGTCTTCGCCAAGGATTTCGAAGGCGGGGCTGAGGGTGCGCCAGAACCACTCCAGTAGCTGGGCGTCCTGCCAGCCTGTCTCTGCCTGGAGTCGCAGGGCGACCTGGGCCAGGATCACGGCCCGGGCCGGCTGACCGTCGGCGGCGGCGATGGCGGCAGCGTAGCCCAGCAAAGCTAGGTTGAGCACGGCCAATTCCCGCGTCCTGGTCTTGTGATGCGCTTGCTGCCACCTGTCGCGGGCCGCGGCGGTTTCTCCCTGGTCCAGCAAGATAGGGATCATGCTCAGTAGCGCATAAACGGCCAGGCCATGGTCACCGGTCTTGTCAGCAATCGAGATGACCTCAGCGAAGAGGGACTGTGCGGCGGGGAGGTCTGCTCGCCTCCGGGCAACCGATCCCTGGGTGTGACGGACCTGCGCGACACCGACCAGGTCGCCGGCCGCCTGGTAGCCGATCAGGCCCTCAGCGAGACTGTCGCTGGCCTGGGCCAGGTCGCCCATCTGCAGTGCGATGTACCCGGCGAGCGAGAGGGCGATGGCGCGCCCCCCACCGCCGGTGTGTTCGCTCAGCCCGAGCATCTCCTCTGCGGCGGCCGCGGCGGAGGAGAGATCGCCGTGCTCCACCGCTAGCCATCCGAGCCGCTCAAGCGCCCGGAGCCGGAGCATAGTGGGCTCAGGGCTGCGATCGAGCGCCCCTTGCAGCGCATTTGCTCCTTCGGCGAACCGTCCCTGTGCCATCCAGAGCGGAGCCATGCCAATTACGAGGCTGAGCTGGACATCGGCTGGCTGGGCCTGGCTCCACTCGAGCGCGGCCCGCAGGTTGTCAAGCTCGGGCGCGACCGCCTGCACCCGGGCGTCGAGCCACCACGTCTGGGTAGGCCAGTCATCCGACATGGTGAGGGCCAGGAAGTGCTCCCCGTGCCGGCGCCGGAACTCCGCCGCCTCGCCTGCCTCGTCGAGCCGCTCCAGCCCGTATTGCCTCAGCGTCTCCAGCACCCGGTACCGGCTGCGCACGTCACCCTCGACTCCCACGAGGGACTTGTCGGCCAGTCTGAGCACCAGATCGGGCACATCGAGGTCAGCGCCAGCGCCGTCGCCGCACACGGCCTCGGCTGACGCCATGCGCCAGCTCCCGGCGAACACCGACAAGCGCCGGAAGAGAGCCTTCTCATGGGTATCGAGCAGGCCGTAGCTCCAGTCCACGGTGGCGCGCAGGGTCTGGTGCCTCCCGGCCGCGGTCCGGCTGCCGCCGGTGAGCAGCCGGAACCGGTCGTGAAGCCGCTCGAGGATCTCGGCCGGGGTCATGGCCCGGGTCCGCGCCGCGGCCAGCTCAATGGCCAGCGGCATCCCATCCAGCATCCGGCAGATCGCCTCAACCGTCGCAGAGCTGCGGCTGAGATCGAGGCCGGGACGAACCGCTGCCGACCGCTCTGCGAACAGCCGCGCCGCATCGGTGGGAGCGAGCGGTTGCACCACCAAGGTCACCTCACCCGGCACCTGCAGCGGCTCCCGGGATGTCGACAGCACCGCGATACCCGGACAAGCACTGACCATGGAGGTGACTAGTTCGGCGCAGCTCCCGATGAGATGCTCACAATTGTCGAGCACGATCAGCAGCCTCTTATCCCGCAGCGCGCCGAGCTCCAGATCCGGGCGGCGCAAGACGACCGCCACCTGCTGCGGCACGAGCTCCGGGTCGGTGAGGGCTCCCAGTTCCACCAGCCAGGCCCCGTCGGCGAACCTGCCCGCGAGCTCGCCAGCGATCCGCAACGCCAGCCGCGTCTTCCCCGCCCCGCCCGGCCCGGTCAAGGTGAGGATCCGGTTCCGTGACAAGATCTCATGCGCGTGAGCCAGCTCGTCGCCGCGCCCGATGAAGCTGGTCGCCTGGGCCGGCAGATTATCGCGCTGGCGATCGAGGGTGCTGATGGGGCCGAACTCCCGCGGCAGGCCCGGGTGGGTCAGCTGATAGATCCGCTCTGGCTCACTGATGTCGCGCAGGCGATGTTCTCCGAGGTCCTCGAACCCCAAGCCAGCGTCCAGATGGGAAAGGACCAGGTCGCGGGTGGCCTTGGTAACCAGCACCTGGCCACCGTGCGCCGCCCCCCGCACTCGCGCGCACCGATTGATTGCGGCATGACCGTGATACTCGCCGTCGCAGAGGTCCGCTTCTCCGGTGTGAAGCGCCATGCGGACCCGGATGGAGATCCCGGGCGGCCACTGCTCGGCAAGCAGCCGGTGCTGGCAGGCGGCGGCGGCTTCGACCGCGGCGACGGCACTGGCGAACACCGCGAAGAAGCTATCTCCCTCCCCTCGGCTCGTGACCACCGTGCCGCCATGGCCTTCGACCGCCGCCCTAACGCAGCCGTTGTGCCGTTCCAGAGCATGTCTCATGGCAGCCGGATGCGCTTCCCACATCCGGGTCGATCCCTCGATATCCGTGAGCAGGAAAGTGACCGTTCCCTCCGGCATCGGCGGCCTGGCCGCGCCTCCCGCTCCTGCGGCAGGATCCTGCCCGATCATGCGGCCGTGCCCCCTCCAGGTCGGGACGCGAAACCTCGGCCCACTCCCGCGCTCAGTGGTCGCCGTCAGCCGCCGGTGGAGCCTGGGTGACCTTCACCATAACCTCCCAGCTCCCTTACTGGGCCAGCCGGAACTGCAGCTCAAGGTTCCAGCCGGACCACCACAGGGGTACTTCTTCCGGAACAAGATCATGAGCAGCGCGGCAGAAGAAGAGCAGGCCCCGCCGGTCACACATAACCCAGGCGCTGGAGCTGGCGCAGGCAGAGCCAGCCGGGCGGCACGGGAAGCCAGTACGTTGCCAGCCGGTAGATGATCACCGCGGAAACGGCCGCGCCCGACGCAATGCCGAGGGCGGTCAGGCCAGCTATCAGCAAGGTCTCGATGGCACCCACTCCGCCCGGGGTGGGGGAGGCGGCGGCGACGGCGGCACTGGCCATGTAGACCGCGCCGATCCGCGCGATGCCCGCGCCGCCGCCGAAGGCCTGCACGGAGGCGACCAGGCCGCCCACGTACGCCAGGGTCACCAGCGCCGAGCCGCCGAACAGCATGGTCAGCCTGACTGGACTCCGCGCCACCCGCCGCAGGCTGGCCAGGGATGACCGCAATGGAGGCAGCAGCTTCCTAGCCGCGAAACGGCGGCCCTGGCGGGTGGCGATGACGATGCCGATGACCGCGGCCGCGACCCCGAGGATCACCAGCAGCGTGCTGCTGGACGGCAACTTGAACGCCTTGCCCGGGCTGCGGCCCGCCCAGGCGAAGAAGATCACCAGGAGCGCCGCGTGGACCACGGCCCCGGCGAGCGAGTTGACCCCAACGGCGGCCACGCCCGCCGTTGGCTCGACGCCGGCTTTCTGCAGGAACCGGACGTTCAGCGCCATCCCGCCGACGTTGGACGGCGAGACCCGGTTGACGAAGGAGGAGGCACCCTGGGCCAAGACCGTGGGCCAGAACGGCACCCGGACCGAGACGCCGCCGAGCAGCCCCATGGCGCTGGCCAGGTAGGTCAGTACCGAGAAGGCGATGACCACGGGCAGCCATATCCAGTGCGCCGACTGCAGGGCTCGCCAGCTGCTCGGGACCTTCGCCAGCTCGGGCAGCAGGAAGTAGAACGCGGCGCTGGCGGCGGCGATGGCCAGCAGGGTCCGGGGCCGCACCCGCTCCACCCGGGCCAGCTCTTGCGGTGCCTGGCCGCTGACGGCGGCGGCCTGCGCCCGGGTCCGCGCGAGCAAGCCGGGCTGACGTGCGATAGCCCGGCGCGTGCCGGCCGACAGCGCCAGCGGCTGCAGCAGCGGCACTGCCAGCGCCACTTTCTCGGCGCCCAGGACCTTGGCCGCGGCGGACACGGCCCGGTCTTCACCCGCCAGGGTAGCCAGGGAGGCGAGCAATTCTGCCACGTCCAAGTCCTTCTGCCGCTGGGTGGCGGCGAGCTCGGAGAAGCTGAAGTCGGCGATCACGGGCAGGCCGGCCTGGTCGACCATCACGTTTGCGGCCCGCAGCGAGCGGTGGGCGATGCCGGCCCGGTGCAGCTTGTCCACCTCGGCCCACAACCGCACGAGCAGGTCATCAGTAATCTGGCCGGCCGGAAGCCGCGCCAGCGAGCTGCCGTCCACCCAGTCCAGGACCAGCAACGCGGTATCGCCGGCCCGGATGACCCGATCGACCTTCGGCACTCTGACGCCGGCCCGTTCCGCCATGACCCCGGCCAGGGCCTGGTGCTCGACCGCCTGGAACAGCGTCGCGGCCGGGCGGGTGTCGCCGACGTTCCGCAGCCGCACCGCCCGGTAGGCCCGGTACAGCAGGTCGGCGTCGCGCTGGTCCGGGCCCAGGGCCTTGATGAACCACCGCCGTCCGTCCGCGCCGGCCGCCGCGAACGGCCGCGAGCCCTTGGCCTCGACCTCAGCAGCCCGGACGGACTCGAGCGGCAGGCCCGCCGACCGCAGCGCCACGGCGATCTCGCCGGCTCCCATCCGCTGGTCGGGCACCCCGAACGCCACCAAGACCCCGGCGCCCACCATCATCCCGGTGGCGATCGCGATGATCAGCTCCATCGGCAAGATCGTGCCGGTGACGATCCGCGCCGCGGCGACCAGGAGCAGCGCGAGCCACGCCGTACGGCGCCACGGCCGGCTCATCCAGGGCGAGGCGGCCACGATCACCGCGACCGCGGACGCGATCAGCGCCGGGGCGGGGAACGCGGCGCTGGCCAGCCACGAGCCGCGCGCGAGGTTGTCCGTGAGCGCATCGGGGTGCTGGCCGCCCAGCAACCAGAAGATCCCGGCCACGATCCCGGCGGAGACCGCGGCCGCCACGGCCAGCCCGCCCAGCAAGCGGAACCGGCGGCGGCGGAGCGTAGCGGCGACGGCCACCGCGGCCGCGGCCACGAACGCCAGCTGGACGATACCGGTGAGCACCCGGCTGGCCGCACCTGATCCGGGGCCCCCCAAGGTGGGCGCGGCGGGGCCAAGTAGCCACCGGGACGCCACCGCCGAGGCCGCGGCCGCGCAGGCGAGCACCACGCCCCCGGCGATCAGGCGGATCACGTCTCCAGGGTGACGGTACCGGGAGGGTGACTGGAGCTGGCGCAGGCGGGCGGCGAACGGGTGCCCGCTCATCGCCGGTCCACCGGCGAGGCTGCGTCCGCAGCCGGCGCATGACCGGGGCCGCGCTGCGCACGCCCGTTATGGCGGCGCTGGAATTCGCCGACCACCAGCGCGGCCAGCAGCGCGCATGATGTCCCGAGCAGAACCCCGGCGACGGCGTCAGACAGCCAGTGGGCACCGAGGTAGGCGCGAGAGAGTGCCATCAGGGCCGAGAATGCCACCGCGGCCGCCCCCCACGCGGCGCGCCGCCGTCCCGGGGGGACCAGCGCGATGACCGCGGCGACGACGGTGACCGAGGCGGCGATGGAGTGCCCGGAGGGGAACGACGCGCCGCTGGTGGCAACCAGCGATCCGGGCGGCCTGGCCCGGTCGTAGATCCCTTTCAGCGTGCCGATCAGGATCTCCGACAGCACGACCGCGGCGGCGAACGCGGCCAGATGCCACCACCTGCGGCGCCAGGCAAGGAATCCAGCAATCGCGATCCGTACCGGCAGTGTTATGTAGACAAGCCCGAGCAGGTTGAAGAATATGGCGATCCCCGTCACCGGTGCTGACCGGTGCGAGACCATGAGCCGGAGCCAGGCGTCGTCGGTGTGCTGGATGTGCGTCAGCACGCCGCGCTCGGCGACCGCGGCGAACACCCCCGCGGTGAGCGCCAGCGCCACGGCGGTGACGGCGATGTCCCGTCCCGGGGCGGCCACGAGCGCGTGCTCCGCCTGCCGGGCTCCCGCTGGGCGGCTCATCCCGGGCATGGCGCACCCCGCCCGCACAGCGCCAGGCCCTCGGTGTTCCTGACGTGGGCCACGAGCCTGGCCCTGGCCACGAACGACACCGCGCCGTCGACTGGGATGGCGAGGAGGGAAGACTGGCCGGGCGCGAAACTGAACGCGTAGGTGGCGCAGCCACCGGGGAAAGTGTAGAAGCGCAGGTCTTGGAACCGCGGGCGCAGGCTGAGTGGGCGCTCGAACCGTTTCGTGCCCGGCTGGTCCGAGGGGATCTGCTGGGCGCCGGACGTGTCGCAGGTCGCGGTCAGGGTGATCGTCACCGCCTGGATGCCGGCCTGGTCGGAGTCCAGCCAGAATCTGGCGTGCCCGCTGGCGATGTCGGCGCCGCCAGCGTGCCAGCCCGACGGGAGCGCGGCCACGCAGGGCACCAGCGCCGCCGACGGGACCGCCTGAGCAGCCAGGATCATCGAGTGGCCGGTGCCGCACACCGGCGGGTAGGCCCCGATATCCTCCGCCGGGAAGAACGCCCTGCCGCCGATGACGACAACGATGACCGTGGCCACGAGCATCGCGACGGCCAGGCTGACCCGCCAGATGCCCCAGCGCTGCAGCACGATCGGCTCCCGGGGAGGCGCCAGGGCACGGAACACGCTAAGCAGGTCACGTGGGTCCCGCTTCATGAACGCACGCAGCTGTGTCGGGCTCGCCACGCCCCGGGTGGCGGCGAACGCCTCGGCGAGCTCGTTCGCGGTGAAGTAATGCAGCGCCTGCCGGTAGACCCGTTCCGGGTCGGTGCGCACGGCGAGTACCAGCATCATGTTGCCCAGGTCGACCGCCTGCCGCCAGGGTGACGGGCGGACCTGGACGAAGGCCACGTCGATCAGCAGCAGTTCCCCCGAGCGGACCATGAGGTTGCCCGGCTTGATATCGCGGTGGGCGATCCCTGCGTCCCAGAGTTTGCGGACCAGCAGCAGCCCCTGGTCGATCACCTCGTCATCGATGTCGGCTTCGCCGATTTCGGCGGCGCCGGCGAAGAACTCGGTGACGAGCAGGTACTCGCGCTGGGGGGTGATCTCGACGATGCCGTAGGGCCTGGCCGTGCGGACCCCGATGTCTTGCAGCAGACGGAGGGCGTAGTCCTCGTATTCGACCAGCCGGCGCACCGTCTGGAAGGGGTGCTCGTCTTCCAGGGCGCCGTACAGGATGGTCCGCCAGAGCTTGTACCAGCGATCAGCACGGACGTGTCCCTGCGTGTACAGCTTGGCGAACAGGTACTCTTCCTGGCCCCCTTCGACGCGCAGCCGCAGCGGGGTTGAGCCGGCCGACGATTCCAGGCCGACCGGCTTGATCTCGAGCACGGTCAGCCCGAGCTGGTCACGCAGCGCCGTCCGGATCGCCTCGCCACGCCGGCCGCTGACATCGACATGGGCGGTCCGGCCCCGCCGGTAGACGACCGGGAACACCTCGTTGGGGGTGAAGAACCGGAACGCGGTGACCGGTATCGCCACCCCGAGCGCGACGCCGAACATCACATCGTCGGGGTGATCAACGGCCAGGTACAGGCGGGCCAGGCAGAACACGGCGATGATCACGCCGGCCGCGATCTTGGCGTAGGTCCGCGGACGGCCCGGCACGACCAGGCAGTAAACGGCGCCCATGAGGAAGATGGTCAGCGTGGCAACGGGAGGAGACGGCGCTGAGTACCCGCCCCAGCTGCCGATGATGTGCACACCATAGGGGCGCGGCCGCGACAGCCCGTTGTAGATCCACTGGCCGACGGTCACCAGGAAGAAGAGGCTGCAGACGAAGACCAGCAGGTGCCGCCAGCGCCGGAAGATCATGGTCAGCACGACCACCGACAGCCCGACCGCAGTGGCTCCCCAGCCCGAGCCAGCCGCCTTGATCACGGTGGCGACATCGGTGAGCCACGGCGTCCGCACGCCCGCAAGCAGGCGCAGGAACCACGTGCTGGCCCCATCACCCTGCCGGAGCCAGGGCGTCTGCTCCGAGATGAGGAACGCGGCGGTCAGGATGACAACCACCAGCAGGAGCCACGCCGTGGTGCTTATGGTGATCGGATGCGGCAGCGGCGGGGGTGCACCGGTCGGGCGGCGCTGGCGGCGTGCCCGCTGGATGCTGGGGCCCGTCGGCGGGCTGGGCGGGGCTGTGGTGCGCTCAGCGTTCTCGGTCACGGCGCACCCGGGTCTGCCGGGATCAGCGCCTGCGCGCGCAGCCAGCCGTCAGCCACGCTGCGGGGGTCCAGCCCGGCGAGTTCCACCTGTGCGTCCAGTGAGCGCAGCGTGCCGGTGGACAGGCGGGCCGAAACAGCGTCGAGCGTGGCGATCAGCCGAGTACCGTACCGGTCCATAGTGCTCCGGCGGATAAGGGGAGTGACGTTCTCGGCCGGCTGCAGGGCATGGTCGTCGGCCAGGATGACCAGGTGCTGCGCCGGGATGCTCGGATCGGTAGTGAACAGCAGCCCCACGCCGATCTGGCCTGAATCCAGCGCCTGCAGGGTGAGCGGGCCACCGGCGTCGGTCGGCGTGAAGGCCTTGAAGCGCAGCCCGTAGCTTCGCTCCAGCCCAAGCAGGCAGTCGGCGCGCTCCCGGCATTCGGGCGGGCCGCCGAACACCAGGCCTGGTGCAACACTCATCAGGTCAGCGATCGATCGCAGGTGATAGCGGGCAGCTGTCGCCGCGGTCACCACGATCGCATTGGCGTCCTGCGCGGGGGCTGGCTGCGCTGCCACAAGACCGCGGCGCTCCGCCGACCGGGTCAGGGACCGGTAGGTTGCCGCCGCGCTCGAAGTCGCGTGCACCCGCCCCAGGCTCATGAAATCCAGTGCCGATCCCGCGTATTCGGGGACAAGCTGGATCAGCCCATTCATGAGAGCCGGGTCCACCAATTCGCGGGTGCCCAGGTTCGGCAAGACCCGGACCGGAAAGCCCTTCGCGGCGAGAGCATCCGCGTAGAGGTAGGCGAGCAAGACACTCTCGGGGAAGTCAAACGATCCCACTGTGATGGCGGTGCCAGGGTGTCCAGTCGCTCGTCCTTGATCGGGTGGGACAGAGTTGCCTGAGCTCGTGCACGCGGCACAAAGCACAGCTAGCCCAAGGCATGCTGCGCGAAGGACCTTCCAGCACGGCAACATTCTCCTCATAATGCGTCTGCCGCTGCACGCACACCAGTGCCAGTTCACCGCGGCAGACCAGGACGGCCCGGCAAGGCGGTCACAGCACGCGTTGACAGTCGCAGCACGGCCGCCGCCTTGCACACTTCGGGTCAGCTTGGGGGCCCCGGGGCCAGTAAGAGCCGGCAGCCACCGAGCCCGACGATGAGCCGCCAAAGCTTGGAACCATCCGGGTCGCTACGCTTGAGGACATGACGATCCAGCGGATGGATCACGTCGGCGTTGTTGTCGACGACCTCGCGGCTGCCACCGCGTTCTTCGTCGAACTCGGTCTGGAGCTGGAGGGGGAGGCGGCAGTCGAGGGACGGTGGGTGGACCGCGTCGTCGGGCTCGACGGTGTCCGGGTCGACATCGCAATGGTGCGGACTCCGGACGGCCACGGCCGGCTTGAGCTGACGAAGTTCCACACGCCGACGGCGGTCAGCGCTGAGCCGAACGCACCGGCGAACACGCTGGGCATACGTCGCATCATGTTCGCCGTCGAAGACATCGAGGACGTCCTTGCCCGCCTGCATGCCCATGGCGCCGAACTCGTTGGCGAGCTGGACCAGTACGAGGACAGCTACCGGCTCTGCTACGTCCGCGGCCCCGAGGGCATCATCGTCGCGCTGGCCGAGCAGCTCAGCTGAAGCGTCCGAAGCAGGTCACGACCCCGGCGACAACCCCGAACATCGGCGACCTCGACACCAGCACGCCCCGACCTAACGTCGGCACGAGCTGCCGAATCGGCCATCCGGCGTGATTGTGGGAGAGATGACTGCGCCGGCTTGAGGTTCTAGCGGGAGTAGCTGGCGAGCTTGATGCCGGTGGCGGTGCGGGTGGTCAGGTGTTTCATCAGGTGCTTGACCGGCAGGTAGGGCAGCATCTTGTAAAACCGCTGGAGCTGGGCGATCTTCTTCGGGGTGGGTGGTGCGAGGAAGCCCATGGCGCCGCGTGCCTGTTTTTGGCCCTTGGCCACGTACGGCCGCAGCAGCCGCTGGTACCTCGCGAAAGCGGCCTGGTGGTCGCCGCCGGTGATGGCCAGCTCGCCCGCCAGCACGTAGGCGGCGACGACGGCGTTGCCGGTGCCGTTGCCGCCGGGCCCGGCCGCGCACGCCGCGTCGCCGAGGAGCGCGACCCGCCCGGCCGACCAGCTGTCCAGGTGCACCTGGCTGATGGTGTCGAAGTAGAAGTCGGGCGCCTGTTCCATGGCCGCTAGCAGTTCCGGCACCCGCCACCCCATGCCCGCGAACGCCTCGGCCACGATCTGCTTCTGCCGGTCGGTGTCGCCGCGGCCGTAGCTGACGCCGGGCGCGGCGAAGTACAGCTGCGCGATCGCCTGGTTGTCCCCGGCGCTGAACACCCCTGCGGTCCGCCCCGGCACGCTGCACAGCAGCCCCGCGTGATCGAGCCCGAACGAGCCCGGCATGGAGAAGACCGACACGCACAGGCCAAGGTCTTCGATGAACCGGTCATGCTCGCCAAATGCCAGCGCGCGCACATTGGAGTGCAGGCCGTCGGCGCCGATGACCAGGCTGAACGTCCTGGGCTGGGAGCGCTCGAACCAGACGTGCACGCCGCTGGGGCGCTCGTCGAGGCGGGTGATCGAGTCGCCGAAGAGGTACTCGATGGTGCCCTGGGTCGACTCGTACAGGATCTGGGCCAGGTCGCCGCGCAGGATCTCGACATCGCCGGCGAACACGTGGGCGGGCATCCGCGCCACCGGCCGGCCCTGCTGGTCGACGATGGTGATGCGGGACAGGCGGGTCTGCCTGGCCTTGACCGCGTCCAGGAGGCCCATCTTGGCCAGTACGCTCAGGTGGGCGGCGCCGCGGAAGTCGACCGTATAACCGCCGCCGCGCAGGCGCGGCGCCCGTTCTACGACCGTGGGGTGAAAGCCGTGCCGGCTCAGCCACCAGGCGAGGGCGGGCCCGGCGACGCTGGCGCCGGAGATCAGGATGTCCCGGTTGTGATCCATACCCCGGACTATACATATGTCTATGACATCTGTATAGGACATTTGTATAGATCGTCTGCTAGGCTGGCTTCATGGGCCATCGGGAAGACTTGCTCGCCGGCGCGGTCCGGTGCCTGCGGGAGAAGGGATACGCGCGGACCACCGCCCGTGACATCGTGGCCGCCTCCGGCACCAACCTCGCCTCCATCGGCTACCACTACGGCTCAACCCAGGCCTTGCTCAACGCGGCGGTCTTCCAGGCCATGGAGGACTTCGGCGCCGAGATGCGGCAGGTCATGAGCGCCGACGCCGGCCCGGGAGGACCCGCACTGGAACGGTTCCAGCGGTTCTGGGCCCACATCATCGACTCCTTCCGCACCAACCCAGAAGTGTGGCGGGCCACGTTCGACGTGTTCGGCGTGGCGCAGCACGACCCCCAGATCCGGGCGGGAGTGGCCCAGGGACTCGAAGACGGCCGGTCGCTGTGGGCGAGCGCCCTCTACGGCCTAGAGCCCGACGATGACGACCACAGGGTCGCGCGGGCGGTCGGCTCCCTGCACCAAGCGCTGCTCAGCGGCGTCCTTGTCCAGTGGCTCATCGACCCCGACCGGGCCCCGGCCGCCGCGGACCTCGCCGCCGCGCTGCAGGCCATCGCCCGGCAACTCGGCGCAGACCAAGGCGAGGAAGCTGGGCGGTCCCTGCCAGCAGGGGAGACCGATGCCCCGCAGCCATGAACAAGAGGCTCGCCGCCGGCAAGCCCAAGGCGCGCCGCCCGCTCTGGAGAGTGATTTCTTATCCGAACGGACGTGGTTCACTTCCCGTCAGCTTTGGCCGAGGAGGTCGCGGGCTTCCGAATCGAGCCCGATATTCGCGACGGCCATGTTCTCCTCGAGATGGCTGATCGAGGACGTGCCGGGGATCAAAAGCACCTCTGGCCGCAGGTCCAGCAGCCAGGCCAGTGCCACCTGGGCGGGCGTGCAGCGCAGGCGGGCGGCGGTGGCCGCAACCGCTGGGCTGGCCCGGACCAGGTTGCCGGCGCGGGCGAAGCCGGAGCCGAGCGGGAAGAACGGCACGAAAGCGATGCCGCGGGCGTGACACTCCTCGAGTACCGGCATGGACCGCCGGTCGGCCAGGTTCAGCAGGTTCTGCACGCAGGCGATGTCGGTGATCGCCAGCGCGCGGCGGAGGTGGGCGGTCGTGATGTTGCTGAGGCCGATGCCGCCGATCAGGCCATCCTCGCGCGCCGCCACCATGGCGGCGAGCTGGTCATCGAAGTACTGGCCGGGCAGGGCGCCGTCCATCAGGCGCAAATTGACGACGGTGAGGTGGTCGACGGCCAGGCTCCGCAAGTTGTCCTCGATTCCCTGCCGGAGCTCGGGTGGCCGGTCGTATCGCAGCACACCGCCCGATGCATCCCGGCGCGCGCCGACCTTGCTGACCAGGGCCAGCCCTGCAGGGTAGGGATGCAGCGCCGTGCGGATCAGCTCATTGGCGACGCCGGGGCCGTAATACTGGGCGGTGTCGATGTGATCGACGCCGAGCGCCACCGCGCGGCGCAGGACGGCGATGGCCGCTGTGCGGTCGCGCGGCGGACCGAATACCCCCGGACCTGGCAGCTGCATCGCGCCGAAGCCAATGCGAGACACGGTGACCGGCCCGAGAACATGACGTCGTGGCTCCATGCCTCGATGGTCAGGCCCTGGCAGGTGAGACGGCATCACCGGAATCTGGTGACAATCCAGCCGCCGATCGCCGCGTGCCTGACCAGCGGTAGTACCACCGTGTGGGAGCGTCCGCCTGCCTTGCCGTCTCAGGAAAGCGCGAACCGTTCCAGGCCGGGAAACCCATACCGATCACGCGCGTGAGACCCACCCATGCCCCGCCGACACCAGGGTGGGCAGCTCATCAAGTTCCCGGGCGGTGGCGGAGGCGGAAGGCTGTCCTTCCTGGGGTGCACTGCACAGACACTCACGACCCGCACGTTCTCGCAGGTCAGAAGGTGGTCAGGGGCGGGGTCGAACCGCCGACCTTCCGCTTATCAGCGGGTCGCGCCTGCGCAGGTCAGCCCTGCCCCGGGCCTGTTCGTGCGATCTGCGTGCGACATCAGTGCTTCACCACGATCGTCTTCGGAAGCTTCGCAGCGTTGCCATGCGCGGCCAGCAGTCCAGATCTGGAACGGGCTGGTGTAGCCTCGCCGGGACCCGCCCATAGGCCTTCCGCAAGATCGCGTGGACATACGGGTAAGAGTCAGGACCGACATGATAATTCATCGCCTCAGCGAGCGACCCGATCTGATTGACCGCGTGTACGAGGTTGATTCCAACTGGCCGGAGTTCATGCGAGCTGATCCGGTGATGAACGCCTTCTTCGGGCAAGTCGCGGGCACCTTTCCCCACTTGTGCGCTGTGGCAACGGATGACAGCGGCGCGGTCGCCGCCACCGGCCGGGCGATGGCGTTCACTTTTGACCTGCCGGGCCGGGGCGCCCTGCCAGACGGCGGCCTCGACTGGGCGATGATATGGGCGTTCAGCGACCGGCTTGCCGACCGCGCGCCAGACACCGCCTCCGCCGTGGAAATCGCGGTCGGGCAGCCATACCGGGGAAGCGGCCTGTCCCACCGGATGCTAGCCGCGCTCCGTGACGCGGCCCGGGACGCCGGGCTAACCCGGCTGGTGGCCCCCGTGCGGCCAACCGGCAAGCACCGGTATCCGACTCTGCCGATGGCCAAATACATCACGATGGTGCGAGAAGACGGCTTGCCCGCCGACCCGTGGCTACGAGTACACGTAAGAACCGGCGGGAAGATCAGGCAGGTAGCGCCAGCATCTATGGTCATGGCTGGCTCGCTCGCGCAGTGGCGGGAATGGACCGGACTGCCATTCGACCGTACCGGCGACGTGATCGTGCCAGAGGCGCTGGTCCCCGTGCACTGCGATGCGGAACACGACCATGCTGTCTACGTAGAACCCAACATCTGGGTTGAGCACGCGCTAAGCGGCGCCGGACCCGGACCAAATCGAGCGTGACCCAACCTGCTGGTTCCTGCGCTGATCGGCCTGGTCGTGCCTGTTGCGTGCCCCATCGGAAGGTAACCCGCAGTCAATCGCGGTCAACCTCAGAGATGCGTTAGCGGCCTCCCGCCAGCAGCAGGCCACGTCGGGTCGCCGCGTGAACGATCTTTGCAAGCAGAGGTCACGGCCGTGCGATCCGCGTGCGATAGCGTGCGGCGCCCAGCAGACAAGAGCGGGCTTGGGCGGGCCTCCCATTAACAACCACGGGAGCCCATAACGGCCGTTTGCGCTGCTCAGCGCGACAGAGACTCGGTGGTCAGGGGCGGGGTCGAACCGCCGACCTTCCGCTTTTCAGGATTAGGGATCACCGTGCAGGACCGGCAGTGGGTCGCCGGGGGCCACCCGGCTGGAGTCCGCATCCTGGCACGCCGCCGACCTGGGGCATCCATTAAGTCCGCCGCCACAACCCGGCACGTCCCGTTCCGGCGGTTCGGACCGGCGCATGGACTGGCCGCTCATCGGCCACAGACGTCACCGGCCGACCGTGATGAGCCAGCGCGAATAGCCGCCGCTCGGTGCGGCCGCCGCGAGCGCGGCGTCCATCGACTGAAGCGCCCAGAGCGGGTCGATCTGGGTGCACGACCTCTCTAGCGTGGGTCCGGGAGCCGCCGTGCAGCGATCGTGGTGACCGGTGGGACCCGTGGTGGTGCCAGTGGTAGGCATGCCGACGGGTGCGATGAGTCTGCCGTGGCCGGGCCGTCCGAACTGTGCGAAGAACCGCGCGTAACCGAAGGAGACGATCACGTGGCTGACATGAATGCCTCGCTGACCCCAAGGTGTCATGCATGCACCCGGCGGGTGGGGTGAGGATCCCGGCGCGGCTTCTCCCGCGGCGGCTGGTCGTTCCCCCATCGGTGACCAGGACCTCGCAGTGGCCATGCCCCGGCTGGTTCGCATCAAGCGTGGATATACAGGCGGTCAGAACAGGCCCGAGCGAGCAGATGTAGTAAGGAGACGAGCGATGAGATCAGTGACATCGGCGGACGGCACCCTGATCGCCTACGAGCAGCAGGGCTCTGGCCCCGCGCTGATCGTCGTCGACGGCGCGATGAGTACCCGCGGCGGCAAGGCCGCGCTCCGCGCGTTGCTCGCGCCGCAGCTAACCGTATTCGGCTATGACCGCAGGGGGCGGGGCGACAGCGGCGATACCCTCCCGTACGCGCTGGACCGGGAGATCGATGACATCCAGGCGCTGATCGAGGTGGCCGGCGGGACCGCAGCCCTGTACGGCCACTCCTCCGGCGCGGCGCTCGCGCTGGACGCGGCCCTCCAGCTAGGCGACAGCGTCACCAGGATTGCCATGTACGAACCGCCCTACAACGACGATCCAGCCGCCCGGCAGGCGTGGCGCCGCTACCTCGAGCAGCTGACCGAGGCGCTGGCGGCCGACCGCCACGGTGACGCGGTGGCGCTGTTCATGGCCTACGTCGGGACCCCGGCCGAGCAGATCGACGGCATGCGTCAGCAAGACTTCTGGCCCGCCATGGCGGCGCTGGGGCCCACCCTCGCCTATGACCACACAGCCATCCTCGGCACGGACGCGGCCGTGCCGCTCGAGCGAGCAGCCCGGCTGTCCGTCCCGGCGCTGGTGCTGTACGGAACGGCCAGCTTCCCGTTCATGGCCGAGACCGCCAGGAATCTGCAACTGGCAATGCCGCATGGCGAGCTGCGGGCCCTGGAGGGTCAGGACCACAATGTCAGCCCAGCCGCTCTCGCCCCGTTGCTGCTGGAGTTCCTGACCTAGCCACCTGCACGACTGCAGCGCTCGCGATCTCATGAACCGTGGACCGAAGAGGAGATGGCCCCAGAACTGGCCGTTCCATATCGCTCGGCCACGGCAAACGCGCCATCGACAGAAAGCGCATACTCGGCGCTCGGCGCCGTCGCCCAACATCGCTGGCCGTCAGCGTGGTCGCGTTCAGTGATGGGCTGTCGGCGTCGGGCGCACACCGCAGCCGCCTGCGCAGTTGTCTTCTCGAGGCCGGTCAAGACGCTGATTAGCCGAGATCTGCACCTTCTGCGCGCCGAAAGGCGGTGACAGCAGGATCGCTGGTCTGCTCCCCGGGTTCGCGGGAGGCGTGCAGGCGGCCGGGATCAGGATCTCGGCCCGGGCTAGCTGCGGCTAGCCGACGTGGCGGTAGCGGCGTACCGCCAGCGGGGCGAAGACGGCGGTGATCGCGATGCTCCAGGCGATGGAGTGCCAGGCCGGAGTGGCGGCCGGTCCGCCCAGCATGAGGCCGCGACTGGCGCTGGCCAGCGCGGTCACCGGGTTGATCTTGACCCAGGCTTGCAGCCAGCCGGGCAGGGTGGCGGCAGGGATGAACACGTTGCTGCCGAACGCGAGCGGGAACAGGACGATGAACCCGAATCCTTGCAGGCTCTGCGGGGACTTCACGTACAGGCCGAGGAGCACCCAGATCCAGCCGACGGCGAAGCCGAAGACGAACATCAGTCCCACCGCAGCAAGCGCGGACAGCGCACTGGCGGCGATCCGGAATCCCAGCAGCGACCCGTACGCGAAGACCATCGCGACCGAGACGAGGTAGCGGATGAAATCCCCCATGATCGTCCCCGTCAAGGGAGCTGAGCGGGAGATGGGCAGGCTCCGGAACCGGTCGAAGATGCCCTTGGTGACGTCGGTGTTGAGCCCGATGCCGGTGCCCATGCTCGCGAACACCACCGTCATCACCATGATGCCCGGCAGCACGTACTCCAGGTAGGTGTGCCTGCTCTCGCCCTTGATCGCGCCGCCGAACAAGAATACGAACAGCGTCACGAACACGATCGGCTGCAGCGTGACGTCGAGCAGCTGTTCCGGGTTGCGCCTGATCCGCACCAGTGCCCGCCACGCCAGGGTCAGCGCGTGCCGCAGGGCGCGGGCCGGGGTCATGCTCCGGGCCCGGCCCGGCTCGGCCGCGGTTGTGGCGGTCATCGGGTGCCTTCCTCCGCCGCAAGCCCGGTGAGTGCCATGAAGACCTCATCCAGGCTGGCCAGCCTCAGCGCGAGCTCGGTGACCTCGATCCGCCCGGCCTGCAGCGCGCTGACCACGGCCGGCAGGACTTGGGCGTCATCGATGGGGACCGACAGCAGGCCCGGATCCTCCTCCGTCCTGGCCGGGGCGCGGCCAACGGCGGCCGTGACGATCCCGGCGACCAGCGTCAGGTCCGCCGGATCGGCCGGGCGCACGTCGAGGGTCTGCCGGCCGATTTTGGCCTTCAGCTCGGCGGGAGTGCCAGTCGCGATCACCCGGCCATGGTCAATGACCGCGATCTCACTGGCCAGCCGGTCGGCCTCATCCAGGTACTGCGTGGTCAGCAGCACGGTCGTACCCTCGGCGACCAGCGTCCTGATCATGGCCCACACCTCACCCCGGCCGCGCGGATCCAGGCCGGTGGTCGGCTCGTCCAGGAACAGCACCTGAGGCCGCTGGACCAGGCTCGCAGCCAGGTCGAGCCGGCGCCGCATGCCGCCGGAATAGGTCTTGACCGAACGCCCGGCGGCGTCGCCCAGGCCGAACCGCTCCAGCAGCTCGACCGACCGCCGCTTCGCCTCCGCCCGGGGAACCTCCAGCAGCCGCCCGATAAGCAGCAGGTTCTCAAAACCAGTCAGGTCCTCATCGACCGCCGCGTACTGCCCGGTCAGCCCGATAAGCTCACGGACCCGGGCAGCCTGGGCGACGATGTCTGCGCCACAGACCCGGGCGTAACCGGCATCGGGCCGCAGCAACGTGGCCAGCATCCGGACCACAGTGGTCTTCCCTGCCCCGTTCGGTCCCAGCAGGCCCAGCACCATGCCCGGCCGGACAGCCAGATCGACGCCGTCCACTGCCAGCGTCTTCCCGAACCGCTTGACCAGGCCCTCAGCCTGAATCGCCAGCGTCACGGCATGCGTTCCTCGTGGCTAGGGGTCACATTCACAGCTGAACCTACTTGCTTTTCATGAACCAGGTGATCCCTGGTCCACCAGGGCCATACCACCCGCGGCTCAGAGGCGGGCAACACATCCGGACGCCGCGGGTCGCGCACGTTGCGATGCGTCCGGCGAACGTGAGCCTAAGCACGGTCGCTCGCGTCATCCTGCCGGGACCGTATCAAGTCGTGGCCGCGTAGCCTCCGCGCGCACCAAAAGGCCATCTGTGCCTCATCAGCTGCCCACCAGGCACCCGCCTGGCGCTTTGGCGCCGCGGCGCTGGGCGCCCCATTCCGGCAGACTCCCGCCGATCTGCGCGTCGCTCCCGGTCGGCTGGCCGGCCGCGCAGGCGCACAGAACAGGGCGCCCTGGGGCGGTGATCCCGGTCTCCGCCACGCGCCATGCGGCCACAGGTGGCGCGCAACCCGGGGACAGCCCGCTGACGCGATGGTTCTCTTACCGGGCTGGCGGCTGCTTCTGCTGTTTGTTCGTGTGGTGCCTGCGGCGGGCAGGCGCAGGCTGGTCCGGTGACCGCTCCAGCAGAGTGACCTGGCTGCGCGGGATCGGGGCGGGAAGGTACCTGAACCCAGAGCCAGCCGTGATGAGCTGCTGCTCGTCAATGCCCGCGACCGCCCACACATCCACCGGGCCGCCGGTGCTGTTCATCTGCACGAACCAGCCGGCCTCGAACTCGTCCCGGCACAAGAACACGCCGTGCTCCTCGGGCACCACGCTGCCAGCGATACCCGGAGCGGCCCCCATCCGGGTCCAGTCCAGGCCGTGCGCCAGGATCGACTCCCGGTTCACGGCAGAACTGACGTGGAAAAGGCGCGCCATGCGCCGAGCCTAACCAGACTGCCCGGCACTCTCTGCCGGATTTTCCGGCGCCCCGCACCGATCACGCCGGGCGGCTGCCGGGTGGACCCGGATACGCATGACACCAGACACGCAGACATGTCCCGGTAGCGGCCGCGCGGCGTGGCGGCGGCGGCGTGGCGGGCGGCACCGCGCCAGATCCAGCTCGGCGCCCCGAACGGTGTGCACTTCTACCGCCGGGCAGCCTGTGGCTGCCCGCCCGGGCGAAGGTGACTGCTATGGACCTGCTGACCAGGATGGTCGGGCACCACATCTGGCTGGCCGCGGAGACGATCGAGCGCGCCCGACGGCTGGCCGCCGCCGAACTGGATAAGCCGTTGAGGTGGCGGTGGGCGAGGACAGGCAGACGCTGCGGTCGCTGTTGCCGGCTGGCCGGCCAGATGGCGATGTGGAGCTGCGCGATCGCCAGCAGCCCTACGGCTGGCCGGCTGAGGAGCACCGAGGATTTGGACGTGATGCGGGGGCGGCCGGCCCGGGCCGGGCCGGCCTTCCCCGGCGGGGTCGACGCCGGTGGTGCTGGCGCTTAATTTGGGGTCACCACCAAGCTGGATAGGGGCCACATGACCGCGCTGGACCCGCCGCAGCCGCCCAGCCCGCCGGGCCAGGCGCAGGGCAGCGGCCCCCGGGCGCGTTTGGCCGGCTGGGTTCCCTGGCACGGCCGCCCGCGCGCCCGTGACGTGTGCTGTGGCATCGCGATCGTGGTGAGCGCCGTCTACGCGGTGGCGACCATCCCGCTGACCCCGGCCCTGATCGCCACCCACCCGGTGCTGCTCGAGCTGCTCACGGGGTCGAACTCCTCGATCGTGGCGGCGGGCGCGTTCTCCGATGTGGGCAGCAAGCTCCCGCTGGCCGTCGTGGTCGCCGCGGCGCTGCCGGGAATGATGCGATTCGACTGGGTGTACTGGTGGGCGGGCCGGCTCTGGGGCCACAGCATCGTGGTACGGCTCGGCCACCGGAGTCCGCGGTCGGCCGCGCTGGCGAGCTTCGTCGAAACGCGGGGCAGGCGGTTCGCTGGCCCGCTGGTGGCGCTGGCCGCCTTCCTGCCAAGCGGCGCCTCGACGGCCGTCTACGCCGCAGCGGGCTGGGCGGGCCTGCCGCTGCTCCCATTCATCCTGTTCGACACGCTCGGCTCCGCCGCCTGGACCGCCCTGCTCGCCACCGGCGGGTATCTGCTCGGCAGCGAGGGGGTCACTTTGGCCAACCTGGCCTCGCGGTATGCGTTCGCGACCGTCTGCGTGCTGGTCGCCGCGATGATCGCGCCGCCGCTCTGGCATTCCTGGCGGGAGCGGCGGGCCAGGAAACCCCCGGTCGGCCAGGCCGCGCCGCCGGCCGCCTGCTATCCAGGCTCCGTGGCCGGCGGCCCGCCCGCTCCCGGCGCCGAGCGCCGCGCTGAGCCCGGCACGCCATGAGCTCCTGTAGCCGGCGTCATACTCATGACGCGCACGTCCTCGCAGGTCAGAAGGTGGTCAGGGCATTGGCTGGCGCACTGCCCGCAGAGACGATCCGCGGTCTCGCCACGGCCTACGTACGGGAGCTACCAGAGGGCGGTGGCTCCGACGAATCGAACTAGTAGAGCGTCGCTGCTAACTATTGGGATATAGGTGGCGGAGTTTGACTCGTGCGTCGTGGGTGGTGAAGTGCCAGTCAACGTGGCGTTGGCCGGTGTTGGTCTGCTGCTGCCAAGCGGCCAGCTCGCGGTTGAGGAGGCCGAGGTCACCGATTCGGCGGTCCAGGCACTGCCGGGTCAGTACCGATAGCTCGATCTCGGCGATGTTGAGCCAGGATCCGTGTTTGGGAGTGTGGTGGATGTCCAGGCGCTGGGCGAGTGCGAATGCCGTCGCGGGATCGAACGCCTCGTACAAGGAGGCGATGCCGTGGGTGTTGAGGTTGTCCATGACCAGCACCACGGTCTCGGCGCCGGGATAGTCCACCTCGAGCAGCCGCTCGACCTGGTGAGCCCAGTCGGCCCTGGTGCGCCGGGGCTGGGCGTCGACTCGGCGCCACCCGCGCAGCGGCCCGGCCCAGCAGAAGATCGAGCAGGTCCCGCCGCGCACGTACTCGCTGTCCTCGCAGCGGTCCCGCCCCGGCTTGGCCGCGATGGGGTCGCGGGCGTGATCGAGCAGTTGGCAGGGCTTCTCGTCCATGCACACCACCGGACGCCCCGGGTCATAGATCCGGGCGTAGACGCTGAGCACGTCCTCCATTCGCGCCGCGAACTCCGCGTTCGCCTTCGGCGGGATGGTCCAGCACTTCTTCAGATGAGGGCGAAGTCTCGTTTTTTTAACACCCGGCCGATGGTGGAGTGGTCCAGGCCGGGGATGTCCCCGGCCAGCGCCACGTGCTTCTCCAACAGTCGCAGCGACCACCGGGCATGACCCTGGGGAGGCTGGGAGCAGGCCATCGCGATCAGCCGAGCCTCGACCTCGCCGGTGATTCGTGAGGGCACCGGCGGATGCTCGCGTTTCTTGCGCCCGATGGTGGCCTCCACGTCCTGGCTCGTCCCGGCGAAGCGCTTGGCCACCAGGCGGACCGTCTCGCCCGAGACCCCAAGCCGGGCCGCGATCACCTCCTTCTCATCGACTACTCCGGCCGAGGTGTCCAAAGCCAGCAGCACCTGCGCACGCCGGATCATCGACGCCGGATGCACACCCGTAGTAGTCAGCCGGACCAAGAACTCACGATCACCTGCGGTCAAGGTGACCGGCCGCTTCTTCCGCGAAGGCATGACAGTCCTGTCTGGCAGAGGGGAAGGGAAGATCTGCCAGCAACCAGCCTCGCAAAAGACACGCCCGAACTAAGCAGCGACACACTACTAGTGCCGTAGCCGGTCAGGTTTGCCCTGTGGGCTGGGCACTGGTCTGGTGAACGGCGGGCGTTCAGACTGGGCCGGTGGCCGGGCGTGTGCGGGTGCGTGAGATCGATGATGATGAGGGCCGTCGGCTGGTGCGGATCGTGCGCCGTGACAGTGGGTCGGTGGTGACGTGGCGGCGGGCGCAGATGGTGCTGCTGTCGGCTCAGGGGATGGATGTGGCCGGGATCGCGAAGGTGGCGTTCACCAGCGAGGACCGGGTCCGCGATGTGATCCACAACTTTAACGCCGATGGGTTCAGCTCCCTGTACCCGAAGTACAAAGGTGGCCGGCCGCCGAAGTTCACGCTGGGCCAGCGGCGGGAGATCAAGAAGATCGCCAAGTCCAGGCCGGCCGAGCATGGCCTGCCGTTTTCCACCTGGAGCCTGGCCAAGCTGGGCGAGTTCCTGGTGGCTGAGGGGGTGGCCGCGGCATCAGCCACGAGGGCCTGCGCATGCTGCTGTGTGAGGAGGGCGTCAGTTTTCAATCAGTAAAGACCTGGAAAGCCTCCACCGACCCGGACTACGCGGCCAAGAAGGCCCGCATCGAGCACCTGTACGCGATTGCCGACCGGGAGGTCATCCCCGAGCCCGGCGAGCCAGAGGTGATCTTCTGCGTGGACGAATTCGGGCCGCTGAACCTCCAGCCCCACCCGGGCCGGCGGTGGGCGGCGGTCAGCGGCAAGCACAAGGAACCAGGCCGCAAGCCCCGGCCCCGCCGGCGCGCCACCTATACCCGCACCGCCGGGGTGCGGCACCTGTTCGCCGCTTACGAGCTGGGCGAGGACAAACTGTTTGGGCACATCAAGCCGCGCAAGAACCGGGCCCGGTTCCTGGAGTTCTGCCGCTACTTGCGCTCCCTCTACCCGCCTCAGGTCAAGATCGCGATCGTCTGCGACAACTTCAGCCCGCACCTGACGACCGGCAAAGACAACCGCGTCGGGCAGTGGGCTGCGGCCAACAACGCCGAGATCGCCTACACGCCGACGAATTCGTCCTGGTTAAACCGCGTGGAGGCGCAGTTCACCGCGCTGCGGTACTTCGCACTCGACGGGACCGACCACGCCAGCCACGAGGAGCAGGCCAGCATGATCCGCCGATACATCATCTGGCGCAACAACCACGCCTACGACGAACGACTCCGCCGCATCGTGGAGCGGGCAAACGTAGCCTGAAGCGGCACTAGCACCCTTCGGATTTCGCCAAGCTTTCAGCGCGATCGAGCACTGAGGCTGGAACAGTCCCGGGGTTGTTGCCATTCAGTCCCACGACGATCGAGGCCGGCATCGAGCCGATCTTGAAAAATCGCGAGTTGGGGTAGGTCACAGCCGAGTTTCCCACGGCGCTTGGGCCGCAAACGAACTCGAGCATCCCGCGCAGAGTCATGGTTCCCGCATTCGCTGATCCACCGGACCAGTACTCGAACTTGCAGGAGTAGTCGACGCCGTTGTCGTTCGAATCTGCCGTAGAAGACGAAACCAACGCGTTCGGCACCGGTGAACCAGTAAAGGCGTCGATGTCCGAGGTGCTCATCAGGTTGCAGGGCTTCGCGTCCGAAGAACTACCGCCACCAGCCACGGGCTGGCTGGATGATGATCGCTGTGACGCTGGCACTGATGAATGGCTGGCAGCCGGCGCGCTAGACGCCGGGTGGCTGCCGGTGCTGGTAGGTCCGGAGTTGCTCGGTGCGCACCCTGCGACCATCATGGCCACAACAGCTGCAGCGGCAAACACTGGAGCGTAAAACCACCTGCTGGTGACCGCCTTCAGGTCGCTGCAATAGGACACGAAACCGAAGAAAGAAAATCTCGTGACCGTCAAGTCCGACACCGACCACCCGTTTCAGTGCATCGAACCCGCTGGCACCCTCAACTTCGGCTCGTAGATACCGCTCAAGCTGTTCCGCCGCATGCTAAACACCGCTGTTAGTTGCCAACGCTCCGACTGCTTCGTATTCAATAACGACGCGGCCGTATACTGCATCCGCTCGACCCCCATGATCGGCATACGTTCTTTCGTAGCTGGGAGTTGTCGTGACACCAATCCTGGCCAGCGCTTCTCGGAGTTTCGCCTCAGCCGCTATTCGAAGGTCTTCCTCGGTCCTGGCCAACTGAGCGACATCATGAAGTTCACCCGCGAGCCACCCCGCTACTTCCTTGCGGACAGTTCCGGCGGCCACGTCATCTGCATCCAGAGCCATGGGTCTGATGGTAGTGGTGGACACGGCAGAGAGAGAGTCCAGCCACGCTCCCCGAGCCGAGAGAAGGGGAAGCAGGCAGTAGCGGCTAAGAGACGGATCGAGATCGATCATCATCGGCCTCTATGCCCGTCCGACGATGCAGTTGGCATCGAGTGGACAGCCGTGCCCCCCGCGTGCCCCAGTGCCCGGCTGAATGCGGTCACCAACGGGCACCAGCGGTTACCTGCCGAGTTCGACGGGCCAGAGTTCCAACCTGCGTTTGCACTGGTCAAAGGACCGCAGGTTGCTAGTTGACTTGTGGTCAGGGGCGGGGTCGAACCGCCGACCTTCCGCTTTTCAGGAGGCTTGGCTAGTGCAGGTGAGTCCACCACAGGCCACCTGATCAGGCCAGATGACCTGCCCGGGCATCTCGGCGTCCAGGATTGACCCCACGTGTCCACAACCGTTGTTAGCACAGCGTTAGCAGCTGACCTCTGTAACCGGAGACCGATGACCTTCCGCTCCATGGGCGGGGAGTCGACGGCATGCGAGCGAGACGAATGTCACCGCCATGACGAGGATCAGCTCGCGGGACCGACGATGTCATGGGCCAACCGGGTGGCCAGCGCCAGCAGCCCGGACAAGGTGTTACCGTGGCCAGGTAACTAACGGGTCAGAGCTCCTACCATAAGCAAAATGTTGCAAACTATGACAATGCACCTCACTTGAGCACCTTTAAAGGCAGCAATGTGAGGATTGTGTTGCGCGGGCAGCTCAAACGCCTACAGAATCAGTTTGCTCTGTCCATCGGACACCGAACGGGGAATCTGAGGTAAGACGTGAGTACTCCCCACAGCCCTTACGACCCTGGTCAGCAGCAGGGCGGCAACGCTCCGCAAGGCGGCTACCCACCACCCCAGGGCGGCGGCTACGCCCCCTACCCGCAGCAGCAGGGAGGTTACGCGCCCGCCGACGGCCCGCGCGGTTACCTGCAGGGCGGCCCGGTCGGCTTCACCGACGCGATCAAGCTGGCGTTCCAGAACATCTTCGAGTACAAAGGCCGCGCGTCACGGTCGGCCTACTGGTGGTTCGCCCTGGCGGAACTGATCGGCTGGGTGGGCGTACTAATCCTCGCCGCCATCTTCTCGGCCGTCCACGTCCCGGTCCTCGGCATCCTGCTGTACCTGGCCGCGGCCGTCGCCGCGTTCCTCCTGAGCCTGTCGCTGACCATCCGCCGCCTGCACGACCAGGACAAGTCCGGGTTCTGGTATTTCATCGCCTTCGTGCCGTTCATCGGCGGCATCTGGCTCCTCGTCCTCACCGTAATGGAAGGCACCCCCGGCCCTAACCGCTTCGGGTGATCGCGGCTGGCCAGTCGGTCAGTGCTCGAACATGACATTGACCGACTGGCAGGGCCGGTCTGGTTGCTGCACTTTGGTGCTGCACTGCTTCCGCTTTCAACCGGCGGCTTCTTCGTCCCGAAGCCAAGTAGCCAGACGGCCAGCCAGGGCAGCAGCCTGTCTGACCTGCGAAGTGCCGTCCACTGGCGTCCGCTGGCGTCCGCCGCTGGTGACGACCATCGTTACTCACTTGGTTACTCGGTCTTGGCGGGTGCTGGCGAGAGACTGCTGCCCGCTCGACCTTTGGCCAGCCCGGTTCTGGCACGGGATGTGGCACGGGCGGTGTCTGCTCTTCGATGCGCGTGCGCTCAGGTGGGTGCGCTTGGCCTTCGGCTCCGAAGCCAGCTCGTCTAGCACCCGCCAGGCCCAGTGCGAGTCGCGCAGGGCTCAGGTTCGGGCAGATGCGGAACGAGCGATAGCCAGGTCCCAAGCGGCCCACGCGAAGCTTGCCGCCGCCGCCGCCAGGAAGAGCATCGCCCACACGACAGCCTTCGTTGTGAAGGAACCCCCCACGAGCGTAACGGCGCCAAGGCCGGCCAAGACGATACCAGCGCAAATGCGTACGCCTGCCCAGAAGCGCAGGTGGCGGTACTCCCATGGCGCGATTATGCGTTGCATGCCGGATCGCGGGGGAGATGCCCACCGCCCGCGCAGGCCTTTGGGAGCAGTGTTGTCATTGGATGCGTTCATCGGGGTGACTCCCGTCGGCTGTGGTGTCCGGCCACTCCGGTCACCTATCAAAGTGATATCACTTTGATAGGGTTGCCGTCAAGAGGGGCGGGCGCCCCGGAGCGCTAGCCAGCGGGTTTGATCGACGCTGTTCCGTCCGCCTGATAGGCGCCGGACAGCTTGGGCTCGGCCACTGTCAACCGCTGCTTTACGTGCGGGACCGGTGCCGGTTGCCGCGTAACGGCGAGATACCAGCGGGCCGGGGGAAGCGGGGACGGCCGCTAGGCGTCGGCTTGCCGCGCCCGTAGGGCTCCCGCCCGGCAGGGCGCGGCTTCTGCCGACGCCCCCGGCGCGGGCCGTCCCCCGTCATTCCCTGTCGAGGCCGTCGCCCTGGTCGTCATCGTCTCGCCGCATCCTCGCGCCTGAACCATCCGGCTTCTGGCACCCCGCGCGGACGGAGCAGCGGACTTGACAAGGGGCGGCGGCCCGTAAGCTGTCCGGCGATCGGGCGGCATCTGGCCTGCCCGCCTATAGCCCGATGTGGGCCGCCGCGAGGGTTCCCTTGTCAAGTCCGCTGCGGCCTGCCCACTACCCCTGGCGCGCGCCAGCGCGCCCTTGATGATTGTGAAGAAACTCCTCACGCGCTCACGTGCGATAAGCGTGCTCGTCGGTGCCGATGGGTCGCCGCCGGTCTCCGGGTCACGTGGCCAGTTGAAGATAGCCCAGGTGGTTCGTGTGGTGTGGTTGCCGTCCGTACCCCACTTGTCAGCCAGCGCGCGAACGATGTCGAGTCCGTGGTGTCCGGTCGGATCGGCGACGGCTGGGGTCCACGGGCCGCCGTTGTCCTGGACCTCAATGCGGACGAAGTCGCCTCGGCTGATGAGGATGCGGACGGTGAAGGTGCCGCCGGGCAGGCTGGAGTTGCTGTGTTTGGCGGCGTTGGCGGCCAGCTCGGAAGCGCAGAGGATCACGTCGTTTGCTACAGGGCAGTCGTGCAGTAAGGGGCGGAGGTCAGCTCTGACGCTGCTGATGTGTTCGGCTGCGCCTGGGTAGGTGGTCTCTCGGGCGCGCAGGGCGAGTAGTTCGGATGCTGTGGGTTGCATGGCTCCTCGCTGGGTTGCGCCCGGTCATGGCTTCACATCAAGACTGATCGTACTCTTGGTCTTAGTCACGTACTATAAGTACGTGTGATTTGACGTACTGGTGCGGCACATGGAGTGCGAGCATGGCGTCACGAGTACCTGGGAGGCAGCAGCATGTTCGGTCTGTGCGTGCGGTTCACGTGCAAGGACGAGACCGGCGCCAAGGCGTATGACCGGCTGGTCGCCGAGACCATCGAAGCCATCAAGGCCCACGAACCGGGAACCCTGGTGTATGCCTCCCACCTGGTGGACGGGCAGCCGTTGCAGCGGATCTTCTACGAGCTGTACCGCGACGAAGAAGCCTTCCACGCCCACGAGGCCGCCCGGCACACCCGCCGCTACCTCGACGAGCGAGACCAGTACCTAGCCAGCACCGAAGTGGACTGGCTGACCCTCCAAACTGGCAAGGGCACCGGCGGGTGAGTGCTCCGTCCTACCAGCAAGCTCTTGGCCGGAAGATCGCCGCCGAGCGGCGCCGACGAGGGCTGTCGCAGCCAGAGTTGGCCCGGTTGCTGGGCCGGTCGGTGGCGTGGGTGTCCCAGGTCGAACGTGGCGTGCGGAAGATCGACCGGATGTCGGTCCTGGAAACCGTCGCCACCGCGCTGGAAGTGCCGTTGTACGAGCTGGCCGCAGAGGCTCCGGTGGTCGCCGCGGTGACCGAGGAACCGCCCGGAACGGCGGGGCTGCGGCTGGTGTTGTCAGGTGCCTACGCGCTGCGGGCCATGCTCGATGGCCGCCACCCGGCCGCAATCAGCACACTGCGGACCAAGGGCCGTAAGGCGTGGAACCTGACTCATGCCGGTCAGTACACCGATCTGGCCGACTTGTTGCGCGGGCTCGTGCCCGACCTGGAGACTGCCGCTCGTGCCCTGCCGGAGGCACAGCGGCCCGAAGTCTTCGAGCTGATGGCGACGACCTATCAGGCGTGCTCGGCTGCCCTGGCCAAGCTCGGTGAACCCGAGGCCGCGTGGATCGCCGCCGACCGCGCGATGGCCGCCGCTGAGCGGGCAGGTAACGCGCTGCTGGTGGCCGCTGGTGCCTTTCGGCTGGTGCACGTGTTCCTCGCAGCGCACCATTACGACCAGGCCGAGGAAACCGCCCGCACCGCCGCAGAGGCCCTGCAATCACGGGCCGACCAAGGTGAGCCAGAGGCCATGTCATTGTGGGGCGGGCTGACGTTGCAGCGCGCCGTCATCGGCTCCCGGATCAACGACCCGGGCGCTGCCTACTCCCACCTGGAACACGCTGGCCAGGCCGCTGCGCGCCTCGGTGAGGGACGTAACGACTTCAACACCGAGTTTGGCCCGGCGAACGTTGGCTTGCATGAGATCGCGGTTGCCGTCGAGCTAGGCGATGCGGGCCGCGCCCTGCGGGCCGCTGCCGCCGTCGATGCCAGTGGCCTGTCCGCTGAGCGCCGCGCTCGGATGTTGATCGATGTCGCCCGCGCGCATACCCAGCGCCGCCAGGTCACAGAGGCGGTCTCGGCGCTGCGACAGGCCGGGGACATCAGCCGGGAATTGGTGGCCGGGCATGAACAGGTGCGCCAGGTCGTCTCCGACCTGCTGGCCATGCAAGACCCGCCCTCGGCCGAACTGCGGGAGCTGGCCGGGCGGGTCGGCGCAGTCCGCTTGCGATCCTGATACTTTTAGTACGTTTAACAGACTCTAGATACGGGTAGAATCGGGAGCAAGCGACCCTCGGTAGCGAGGGATGACCGTGAACCGCCGGGCCGGTGAGTCACCGGGAGCCCGGTCACGGTGCCAAAGCCACATCAAAGGCCCTGAGCGGCAGGCAACCTGACCCAGGCCACGCGGCATAGCACCGCTGATCAACGAACCCATGACTCACTCGCCTGGTGACAGGTCTGCCTCGCTCGTCCACACCGCCCGCAAGGACGCGACGAGAGGAGTACCGCCTTTGCCCACCGATTCCTTCCCCGCGAGCACGCCCCGGCGCGCTGGCGGGTGCCTGCAACCCGTTCTGCTGCGTGGCCGCGTCGATCACATCGACGGTGCCACTGGGGAACTCCTGCACCGTTACACCACCGTCCACGAGCCCGGCGGGGTTCTGCCCATCGCGTGCAAGACCCGCCGCGCTTCCCGCTGCCGGCCCTGCGCCGAGGTCTACCAGGCCGACACCTACCAGCTCATCCGAGCCGGACTGTCCGGCGGCAAGGGCGTCCCGGCAACCGTCGCCGGGCACCCGTGCGTGTTCGTCACGCTTACCGCACCATCGTTCGGCCCAGTTCATGTCCAACGCGAGAAAAAAGGCCGGGCACTGCGATGCCGACCACGACGGCGCAGCCTGACCTGCCCGCACGGCAACCAGCTCTCGTGCCCCGAAAGACACGCCAGGGACGATGTCCGGCTTGGTGAACCGCTGTGCCCGGACTGCTACGACTACACGGGCGCGGTCCTGTTCAACGCCTGCGCTCCCGAACTATGGCGGCGGTTCACCATCACCCTCCGAAGGACGCTCGCCCGTCAGGCCGGGCTGTCCGGCAAGCAGCTTGCCGCTCAACTGCGGGTCTCCTACGCCAAGGTTGCTGAATACCAGCGGCGCGGCGTCGTCCACTTCCATGCCATCATCCGTCTGGACGGCCCTGGCGGTCCGGCCGCTGCCCCGCCCGCGTGGGCAACCCTCGACCTGCTCACTACCGCCATCGACCAGGCGGCCCGCACCGTCCACCTTGAAGCTCCCGCCACTCCCGGCCTGACCGCGCGAACCCTGGCCTGGGGACGCGAACTCGACATCCGGCCCATCACCACGACCGGTGAGCTGACCGAGACCAGGGTCGCCGCGTACGTCGCCAAGTACGCCACCAAGGCCGCGGAATGCACCGACACCCTCGACCGCCGCATCACCACGGCCGACCAGCTCGACGTGCTCCCCGTCCGCGAGCACGCTCGCCGCCACATTGCCGAATGCATTCGGCTCAGCAAGCTCCCCGGCCTGGTAGACCTGCACCTGGCCGCTTGGGCACACATGCTTGGCTTCTCCGGCCACTTCTCCACCAAGAGCCGCGCCTACTCCACCACCCTCGGTGCGCTTCGCGCCGAACGCGCCGCGTACCAGCGTGAGCTGGCCGTCGCCGCCGGGCTCCTGCCAGATCTCGCCAGCGAGACCACGGTCGTTCGCGCCGACTGGCACTTCACCGGATGTGGCCAATCGCCAGTCATGCTCCCGCCTCTGACGGGAGGTGCGGCATGACTCGGCTGTTGCTGACCGTTCCCGAGGCCGCCGAGGCCCTGGCTATCTCCCGCAGCAAGCTCTACGAGCTGATCGCGGCCGGGCTGGTGCGCTCGGTCCGCATCGACGGGTCCCGCCGCGTTCCCGTCGAAGCGCTCGAAACCTACGTTGCCACCCTGCTCAACCAGGAAGGAACCACCGATGCCAAAGCTTCGTGACGGAGTGATCAGACGAGGCGGGTCATGGTCGTATGTGATCCGCGTTCCCGACCCTGCTACCGGTGTGACAAAGCCCAAATGGGTCGGCGGCTTCCCCACCGAGGAAGCCGCCAAGGCCGCCCGCGATGAGGCCCGCGTTCGCGCCCGGCGCGGCGAGTACGTCACCAGGTCCACATCGACCGTCGCGGACTACCTCACGGAGTGGTTAGAGGCCCACGCCGCAACCGTGAAGCCCAAGACCTTCGCTGGCTACCGTCACGACATCGACCACTACATCGTGCCCCGCATCGGACGGATGCGGCTGCAAGGCCCTGCGACCGGCCGTGGTCTCCAAGCTCTACCGCGACCTGGCCGAGCACGGTGGCCGGGACGGCCGGGCCTTGTCAGCCACCACCGTCTCTCATATCCACCGCACGCTCCGCAAGGCGCTCGCTGACGCCGTGGACGTGGAACAACTGCTGGCCGCCAACCCCGCCGCCCGGTCGAAGAGGCCGAGAACCGGCCGGGCCGAGCCCATACAGGTCTGGACCGCCCACCAGCTCGGCACGTTCCTCACCGCTGCGCGGAATCACCGCCTGTTCGCCTTCTACCGCCTGGCCGCCTACACCGGGGCCAGGCGCGGGGAACTTCTCTACCTCCGGTGGGACGCCGTGGACCTCGACGCGGCCGAGGTCACCTTCGGCGGTTCAACAGCCGTCGTACGCGGCCAAAGAATCGAAGGCACCACCAAAGGCGGCCGGTCCCGCACGATCAGCCTCGACCGCGACACCGTGGCCGTGCTCCGTGACCACCGCCGCCGGCAGACCGAAGAACGCCTCGCCGCCGGGTCAGCGTGGAACGACAGCAGCGGCCTGGTCTTCGTCACCAAGTGGGGCGAACCGCTCTACCCCGACACCGTGACCGCTCTCATGACCAAGCTGATCAGACGGCACAACAAGCCGACCACTCCCCCAGCCGAACGGCTACCTCACGCAAGGCTCCACGACCTGCGCCACCTGCATGCCACCACACTGCTCCTAGCAGGAGTCCCGGTCCACGTCGTCGCCGCACGACTCGGCCACGCCGACCCGGCCGTGACACTTCGCGTCTACTCACACGTCCTCCGCGAGCACGCGGCAGGCGTCGGAGACATCTTCGCCCAAGCCGTCAACGGCGCGCGTTAGCAAAGGTGTTAGCAAGGCACTACGGCCAGAAAGAACAAGAGCAGCGTTTGCGCTGCTCAGAAGTGGTGGTCAGGGGCGGGGTCGAACCGCCGACCTTCCGCTTTTCAGGCGGACGCTCATACCGACTGAGCTACCTGACCTCGCCCGGCCCGCCCTTCCCGGGCCAGAGCCAGAGCGGTCCTGACGGGATTTGAACCCGCGACCTCCACCTTGACAGGGTGGCGAGCACTCCAAGCTGCTCTACAGGACCATATGTACTGCTTGCCTCCCGGGCCAGCAGCGTGCCCCCAACGGGATTCGAACCCGTGCCGCCGCCTTGAAAGGGCGGTGTCCTAGGCCGCTAGACGATGGGGGCCCTGACGGCAACCCAGCCGCCCCGGACCCGTGGCGCCCGCCGTCGGGGACCGCCCCAGCATAGGGGACGGAGGCCACGCCCGGCAAAGCGCGCCCGGCGCGACCCCTCCCGTGGCCAGCCCGCCCGACCCCACGCCAGTCCCGGCCACAACTGACCGGGCCCAACCCAGCAATCGCGCCATACCGCTTGCGCGCCCAGGCGAATTCCGACACGGTTAGCAATCGACACACAACGCTCAGTCACTACTGCCTGTTGTCAAAACGCATCAGTGCGACAGCAGAGAGTAATACCACCAAGGTCAACGGCGAAGCGGCCACCAGAGGGGGCGCGGAGGATGAGTGCGACAGCCGAGGGCACTAGCCACCACGAGGCCACCCCACAGCCAGGCGCAACTTACCGCCACCTCTTCACCAACCCCGAGTTCCGCGCCTTGTGGTCGGCGCAAACCCTGTCCTACGCGGGTGACCAGCTCGCCCAGGTCGCGATGGCCGTGCTGGTCTTCGCCCGGACCGGATCACCGGCCATCACCGCCCTGGCCTACTCACTGACCTATCTCGCCCCGCTGGCCGGCGCGCCGCTGTTATCAGGGCTCGCCGACCTGGTCCCGCGCCGCCAGCTGATGATCGCACTGGACCTGGTCAGGGCCGGGCTGGTGACGATCATGGCGCTGCCGCGGGCGCCACTGGCCCTCGTCTGCACACTCCTGCTCGCGACCGTCCTGCTCGGGCCGCCGTTCGCCGCCGCCCGGTCAGCTCTGCTCCCCGAAGTCGTCCCACCGGACACTCTTGTCCAGGGCGTCACCGTCGGCAACATCACCTTCCAGGCCGGCCAGGTCGGCGGCTTCCTTGGCGGCGGCGCCGCGGTGGCCCTGCTCGGCCCGCACCGGGCCCTCGCGCTGGACGCACTGTCGTTCTGCCTGTCCGCGGTGCTCATCGCCACCTGGGTGCGGAACCGCACCCTTCCCCCTGCCGCGAGCCAACCGCGGCACACGCTCCGGGGCACCGCTCGTTATGCACACGATGTGGTTTTCGGCCACGCCGGGTTGCGCACGCTGGTCCTGATGGGCTGGCTGGCCGGGTTCGCGATCGTGCCCGAAGGGCTGGCCGCGCCGTACGCTCACGCGCTCGGCGGCGGGCCGCTCACCGTGGGCCTGCTCATGGCGGCCATGCCGGCCGGGATGGTGGCCGGCGGGCTGGCGGTCGGCCAGCTGGCCGGCCCGGCCCGGGGGATGCGGATGCTGGGCCCGCTGGCGATGCTGTCCTGCGCCCCGCTGGCGTTCAGCCTGCTCCAGCCGCCGTTATGGGTGCTGGTGCCCCTGTGGGCGCTAGCGGGGGTGGCCGGCGCCTACCAGCTCGCGGCGGCGGCCGCCTTCGTTAAGGCGCTACCGGGAGCGGCGCGCGGGCGGGCGGTCAGCATCGCGCAGACGGGGCTGCTGACTGCGCAGGGAGTCGGAATCCTGGCCGCGGGGGCGGCCGCCGCCCGGCTCGGGCCGCAGGCGGTGGTGGGGATCGCTGGGATCGCCGGCGTGGGCGCGGCGGCGATCCTGGCGGCCCGCTGGGCCTTCCACGCCGGCACGCTGCCCAGCCAGCCGCCCGCCCGGCCCCGCGCGCGGACCAGCTAGCCCCGCGCGGACCAGCCGGCCCCGGGAGTCCAGACCGCGGCGGCTAGCTCTTGCCCTTGTCCAGGTAGGTCTCGGCGATCGACTTCTTCTCGCCCTCCTCGGGCACGACCGCCCAGGCCACCAGGTACACCAGCGCGCCCGCCCCGACGCTGAAGATCGTGAGCGCGGCGAACAGCACCCGGATGACGTTGGCGTCGACGCCCAGATACTCGCCTATCCCGGCGCACACGCCGGCGACCATGCGGCCGTCCCGCGGCCGGATCAGCTGCTTGCGGCCATCCATTGCGTCCATACCCCGATGATGCCCCCGGCCGCCGCCGCATACAGCGAATCGGCGCACGCTTACGCTGATAGTCATCCGCCCTTCCGGGCGGCGACAGAGAGGACCCGCCGATGCCGCCGCGCGCAGCCCCGCCTGGCCTCCTTGACCTGCTGCAGATCGACGACCAGCTCACCGCGGACGAGCGGCTGGTCCGGGACACCGTGCGCAGCTATGCCGCCGACCGGGTGCTCCCGCACATCGCCGACTGGTTCGAGGCCGGCACGCTCCCCCGCGAGCTGGTCCCCGAACTGGGCAAGCTGGGCCTGCTCGGCATGCACCTGACCGGCTACGGCTGCGCGGGCATGGGTGCGATCGCCTACGGCGTCGCCTGCCGCGAACTGGAGGCCGCCGACTCCGGCCTGCGCAGCGTCGTCTCGGTGCAGGGCTCGCTGGCGATGTACCCGATCTGGCGCTACGGCTCCGAGGCGCAAAAAGAGGAATGGCTCCCCCGCATGGCGGCGGGCGAGGCGATCGGCTGCTTCGGCCTCACCGAGCCCGACCACGGGTCTGACCCGGCCGGCATGACAACCAGGGCGGTACTTAACGGCGGTGCCTGGGTGCTCTCGGGAACCAAGATGTGGATCACGAACGGGTCGATCGCCGATGTCGCCGTGGTCTGGGCCAGCACCCCTGACGGCATCCGCGGCTTCCTGGTGCCCCGTGGCGCCCGCGGCTTCACCGCCCGGTCGATCCACAAAAAGCTGTCGTTGCGCGCCTCGGTCACCGCGGAACTGCACTTCGATGACGTGAAGCTGCCCGCCGATGCGGTCCTGCCCGGCGTCACCGGGCTGAAGGGTCCGCTGTCGTGCCTGAACGAGGCCAGGTTTGGCATCGTGTGGGGGGTCACCGGGGCAGCCCGGTCGTGCCTGGAGGCCGCGGTCGAGTACGCGCGCACCCGTGAGCAGTTCGGCAAGCCGATCGGCGGCTTCCAGCTCACCCAGGGCAAGCTGGCCTGGATGCTGGCCGATCTGACCCGCGCGCAGCTGCTGGCCCTGCACCTGGGCCGCCTGAAAGAGGCGGGCCGGGTCGTGCCCGAGCAGGTCAGCCTGGCCAAGATGGCCAACGTGCGGGCGGCGATCGAGATCGCACGGCAGGCGCGCACCATCCTCGGCGCGAACGGGATCACGCTGGAGTACCCGGTCATCCGGCACGCGAACAACCTGGAGTCCGTGCTGACCTACGAGGGCACCGAGGAGATCCACGCGCTGGCCGTCGGCCAGGCCCTCACCGGCCTGGCCGCCTACCGCTGACCAGGTGGGCTCAGCCGACTGGCTCACGACCGGTGGCTGCGGCCTCCGCCACTGCTGCAAACGCCACTACACACCGAACCTGACCATTTGTTACCATATCGCAACATTTGTTCGTCATACGTTCGGTTGGCCTGAGCGTCTTATACACGCAATTAACTATTTGCGTCAGGAGAAGTGGCGGGTGCCGCCAGCTTCTCTTGCCTATCGAATGTCGTGGTCTAGCCTACCGGTAGCTGCCGATGTCGACCAGAGCGTCAATTGCCTGGATCCTCTCGCCGCTGGGCATCCTGCTCATTTCTGCTGGCAGACTGATTGTCATCGCGAACTTCAATACGACAACGGCCGTGACGATCGCCACGTCCGGCGGACTTGTTAACACACTGCTGGGTACGGTGATCCCGCTCGTTCCCGTCTTCATACCTTACCTGGCACTTCTTCTCTTGCTCTTCCGGCGCTTCCTGCTCAGCCTAATTGTTTTCGCATTCGCAGCCTTTATTTCCCCTACTTCCATAACGCTGCCGCAAGCGCTGAGCCTAGCCAAGGCAGACTGGCACCAGCTGGCCGCTCGTGCAGCCGATTTCCGGACGCCGGCCATCGTCTCCCTGCTGGTGATCCTCGCCCTGCTCTGGGCATATAACCGAAGCTTTGCTGAGGCGGCGAGCATCATCCTGTTTTCGGCTGCCGCCCTCGCCCTCTTCTTTGCCCTGCCCCGCGCACACCTACCGGTGCCACTGCGCCTGGCAAGTGCCAATGACCGGCGCGTGGAACATCGCGTGGTCGCCCAGGTCACCTCCTACGGAATCCCCTGGCACACGATACTCGTGGTCCTGACGTGGGTCGCCATTGGGTTCGTCATTGTGTTCATCGTCCTACCGGCACTCTCAGAGAGTTTTGAATCGCTGGCAGGAGAAGGTGTGACCCTGCTCACGGGGGTGATCACGGGGGTCGTGCCCTGGCTACTTGGCGTCGTGGTGGCCGTAGCGGCGACCGTTGCCCTCTTTCCTTACGTGCACTACATATATCCAGCTCCGCAGCATCGCAATTACTATGTGGAAGCGGCACATGCGATGTGGCTGCCCGCGGAAAAGATCGTGCTGAAGAATCGCCATATATATTATGGCTATGTCCTGACATCCGACGTGACGTGGTTTACCGTGTTGCTGGCCGAGAGCAGGACTATCACTTATCTACACACGGATGATGTTGTGAGCCGTTCTGTCTGCCAGCCGATAATGCCGGACCAGCCTCAACAGTACCCACCGCTCATCCCCTGGCTATACCACCCGCCGCCGGCCCTTCCCGCGTGCCCGCCTTTTGACGGAGCCACACTGATCACCCCCTTCCTGTCGAAAGGTCAGCCGCTCAGTGCGATATCCGCGGCCGTGCACGTCACCCCGTGGCACATCATTACCGTCACCAATGCTTACCACCACGAACAGCTGCCAGCCGTGCTGCGGCGATATGAGCGCACGCGTGACTGGAATGCGCCGACCCCCGTCGGCGTGTACTTCTGGTACTACCCGCCTGCCACGCCGTAGCTGCTAGGCCGACCGGCGCTAACGGCCTGGTCACCCCGGCGGAGCGGCCAGGTCACCTTGGGCTTGTCCAACCGCGTCATGGTTCTCCCCCAGCGGTCAGCCAGCGGAAGTAGACGCGCGGGTTGCGGTGGTGCTTCGCTGCTGACGCTGGCCGGACAGCCTAGCTCCGGGTGAGGAAGCTGCTGATGCCTGGAGCGCCCGCTCAGGGCCCTCGCTCGCAAGGTAGTCTGCTAGGCGCTTCATGGAGTCCAGGTAGGAAACGATGGTCTTGGGTGACTGGCTGGCAACCTTGAGAGCCAGCTTCCATGACGGGAGCAGGTCAGCAAGGATCAACGTTCCAGCGAAATCCGGGAGCGCCATAAGAGGTGAGCTTTACTGACCTGGAGGGCACCGATATGAAACAAATAGCAGGTTAGCTAGCTTATTCTTGCGGGGTGCTAGCTCAACGGTAGAGCAGCGGACTTTTAATCCGTTGGTTCAGGGTTCGAGCCCCTGGCGCCCCACCAGCAAACGGTGTGGTCCCGGGTGAGGTGCGGCATTCTGGCTCCGGCTGATGTGCGACGCGGTTCCGGCTGATGCGCGACGCTGGCTTCGGCTGATGTGCGACACCTTGCTGACCTGTCCTGGCCAGGCTTGTGCCTGGCGAGGAGGTGGGCCGGGTTGGCCGCGCTCTCGACGACGTTCGAGCCGGCCTTGCTGGAGAGCACCCACTCCCCTCCACTTTCAACGTATAGCGGACCGGGGGGCTTGCGGCAAGACCCGGGTCGTGCCGCATAATCGCTGGCCGGGCCAGAACCCGCGGAAATGGGGGGTCGCGGAATGCGTGTGTTGCTGCCGAGGTATGGGTCGCGCGGGGACGTCGAGCCGCCGATGGGACTCGCGGTGCGGTTGCGGGCACTCGGCGCGGACCGGAGCCGATAACGTGAATCCCCTGACTACCAGCGCGTTCGACCTTCCCGACCGCCTCTCCGCCAAGGCCGACCCGGCACTGATCGCCGGCGACGAGCGGCACTTCGCGGCCATCGCGGAGAGCCTCGAGCAGACGATCGCCGACCTGTCCGACCGCCTCGATGCCGAGCGCAAGGCGCCCGGCGGCATCGGCCAGGAAGCGATGGACCGGGACCTGGAGATCCACCGGCTGTCCGCTCGCCTGCGCGTCCTGCGCCGCTTCGGTTTGGACCTGTGCCTCGGACGCATGGTCGGCGCAGACAATCCTGAGCCCGTGTACGTCGGCCGGCTTGGCTTGACGGACCGCGCGGGTCGCCGGCTGCTGATCGACTGGCGCTCCCCCGCGGCTGAGCCCTTCTTCGGGGCGACCCACGCCAACCCGATGGGCCTGGTAAGCCGCCGCAGGTATCGCTGGACCGGCGGCCGGATCAGCGACTACTGGGACGAGGTGTTCACCTCGGACGGGCTTGCAGGGCACGCCGCGCTCGACGACCAGTCCGCCTTCATCGCCAGCCTGGGCAGCAGCCGGTCGGCCCGGATGCGAGACGTGCTCGCCACCATCCAGGCCGACCAGGACGCCATCATCCGCGCGGGATCCCGCGGCGCTCTCGTCGTCGACGGCGGTCCGGGTACGGGGAAGACCGTCGTCGCGCTGCACCGCTCCGCCTACCTCCTCTACTCCGACCCTCGCCTCGGTCACCACCGGGGCGGCGTGCTGTTCGTCGGTCCGCACCAGCCCTACCTGGCCTACGTCGCGGACGTCCTCCCCAGCCTCGGAGAGGAGGGCGTGCAGACCTGCACCCTGCGGGGCCTCGTCGCCGAGGGAGCCGCGGCAGCGATCGAGACCGACCCCGAGGTGGCCCGTCTGAAGTCGTCCGCGGACCTGGTGAAGGCCATCGAGCCGGCCGTCAGGTTCTACGAGAAGCCGCCCACCAGGGGGATGACGGTCGAGACCCACTGGTCCGACATCTGGCTGAGCGCCGAGGACTGGGCCGAGGCGTTCGAAACGCCAGAACCAGGTACTCCGCACAACGAGGCGCGCGACCAGATCTGGGAGCGGTTGCTCGCGATCCTGAAGGACAAGTACGACGGCGACGTCTCGGCTGACCTGCTCCGCAAGTCGCTGCTGCGGAACGAGGAGCTGCTCACGGCCCTCAACCGCGCGTGGCCGCTGATCGAGGCGGCTGACCTCGTCGGAGACCTGTGGTCGGTCCCTGCCTACCTGCGCCTGTGCGCGCCCTGGCTCAGCCGCGATGAGGTTCAGAAGCTGCAGCGCGGGGACGCCCAGGCCTGGACGGTGTCCGACCTGCCGCTCCTGGACGCGGCACGGCAGCGGCTGGGCGACCCGCAGGCATCACGACGCAAGCGCCGGCATGACGCCGCGGTCGCCGCTGAACGCGAGCAGATGGCCCGGGTCGTCGACGACCTGATCGAGGCCGCGGACGACGAGTACGGCGTAGGTCTGGTGACGATGCTGCGCGGCGAGGACTTCCAGGACGCCCTGGTCAATGAGGCCGCACTGCCCGTTGCCGATCCGGACCGGCTCGCCGGCCCGTTCGCGCACATCGTCGTGGACGAGGCTCAGGAACTGACCGACGCGGAGTGGCAGATGCTGCTGCTCCGCTGCCCGTCCCGGAGCTTCACCATCGTCGGGGACCGGGCCCAGGCCCGGCACGGGTTCACGGAGTCGTGGCAGGAACGGCTCAAGCGGATCGGGCTCGACCAGATCCGCCTGGCCTCCCTGAACATCAACTACCGGACGCCCGAAGAGGTCATGGTGGAAGCCGAGCCGGTCATCCGGGCCGTGCTCCCGGACGCCAACGTACCGGTCTCCATCCGCCGCAGCGGCCTCCCCGTCGTCCACGGATCCGCCGCGGACCTAGGCCCGGTACTCGACGGCTGGCTCGCCGCGCACGCCGAAGGGATCGCCTGCGTCATCGGCGATCCCGCGTTCCGGGCGACGTCCCGCGTCCGGTCGCTGACCCCGGAGCTGTCGAAGGGGCTCGAGTTCGACCTGGTCGTCCTCATCGACCTAGAGGCGTTCGGCGAGGGGATCGAAGGAGCGGTCGACCGTTATGTCGCGATGACCCGGGCGACCCAGCGACTCGTCATCCTCACGAGCTCCTGGATGGGGTCATGAGTACCACCGCATCCGCGGCATCGGCTCGGCCCGGTAGCCGGGAAGGCGCCGGACGCGCAGGCGCTGGCCACGTCGCTTGAGACTGGAGATGAGTGGTGAGAGCATCGTTCCGGCCTACCCTTCCTAGGACGTTATTTCTTAGAAAGATACATCCTAGGAAGCTAAACCTCAAGAGATTACGTCCGCAGACGGCATACAGCCCGGCCGGGTTACAGTGCGGCTCATGGCAGACACCGATGGCGTCGATGCGATCCTCGACCAGTGGCAGCGCGAGCGGCCCGACCTCGATACCTCGCCGATCGCCGTGATCGGCCGGATCTCCCGCCTCTGCCGGGAGATCGAGCGCCGGCTCGATCCCGTGTACGCCGCCAGCGGCCTGGAACCCGGCTGGTACGACGTCCTCGCCACGCTGCGCCGCGCCGGGCCGCCCTACCGGCTGCGCCCGACCGACTTCGCCGCGACCTTGATGCTGACCTCGTCCGGCACTACCAAACGGCTCGACCGGCTCGAGGCCGCCGGCCACATCACCCGCGGGCCCGATCCGAGTGACCGGCGCGGCGTCCTGATCACGCTGACGCCCAAGGGCCTCAGCCGGATCGACCAAGCGGCCGGCCAGCACGTGGCCAACGAGCAGCGCATCCTCAGCGGCCTGACCGCGACAGAACAAAGCCAGCTCGCCGGGCTGTTGCGCAAACTCGCCATCACCCTGCCGCCGCCGTAGGAGCACAACGCACGATCCTGAATTGCGCGGCCTAGTCAGGCCTGCGGGTGATGATGGGGGGATGGGGATCGGCGGTCTTCTGCCGGGCGGCCTGGCCACTCCGGCGACGCTGGTGCTGGCGGACCGGCTGGAAAGCAACCTGTCGGGCATGTCGGCGTTTGCGGCCGGTGCCGGGGTGGCGCTGCGACCGCATGCCAAGACGCACAAGTGCCCGCAGATCGCGCGCCGGCAGATGGCTCTGGGTGCCCGGGGCCTGAGTGTGGCCACCGTCGGTGAGGCTGAGAGCCTGGCCGGCCGCAGCGGAGCGGTTCAGGCCGGGCCTGAGGTACAGGACATCTTCATCGCCTACCCGCTGTGGCCGGCAGGGGACTTGGTCACGCGGCTGGGTGAGCTAGCCGAGCGGGTCCAGGTCACCGTCGGGACCGATTCCGTCGCGGCGGCCGAGCGGCTGGCCCCACTGGCCGGGAGGGTGCGGGTCATGGTCGAAGTCGACTGCGGCCTGAGCCGCAGTGGTGTGCAGCCGGCCGGCGCCGCCGGCGTTGCCCAAGCGGCACAGCAGGCCGGCCTGGAGGTCAGCGGGGTGTTCACCTTCCCCGGCCACAGCTACGCGCCGGGCGCCGCGGCGGCTGCCGCCGCCGATGAGGCCACCGCCCTGGACCAGGCCGCCGCCGGGCTGGCCGCCGCCGGGTTCAGGGACGTGGAGCGAAGCGGCGGCTCGACGCCGAGCGCCCGCCTGGCCCGGACCGGTGCGCTCACCGAGCTGCGGCCCGGCGTTTATGCGCTCAACGACGCCCAGCAGGTCGAGCTGGGGACCGTCTCGATGGACGAGGTGGCGCTGATGGTGGCCGCCACCGTGGTCAGCCGCCCAGCACCGGGACGGATCGTTCTCGACGCTGGGTCCAAGGTGCTCGGCCCAGACCGGCCGGCCTGGGCCAGCGGCTACGGACGGCTCGCCGACTGGCCCGACGCCCGGATCACCGGACTGTGGGAGCACCACGCCGTGGTCTCCATTGACGGGAGCTCCCCGTCGCTAGGGGACGTGGTCGCCGTGGTACCCAACCATGTCTGCACCGCCGTCAACCTCGTCCCCGAACTCATGGTCGCCGACTCGGGGCACGTCATCGACCGCTGGCCCGTCGCCGCCCGGGCCGCCAACCGCTGACCGCCCAGCCGTCCCAGACCAGCAAGGGGCCGGGTCTTGTCATCCTCCGGCTGAACTGAGGCGTCATAGAGCTAACGAAGATCCCGGCAAGCCCCGCTTCTCGGTATAAGGGTCACGGCGCGACTGCGGAATAAGGGCGCTTCGCTCAGTCTCATGACTGAACCTGTGAAGCGATGGCTAAGGGGTGGGCGTGGCACGAAAATGGCTCGGGCGGCTGCTCGGATCTTCGGCGATGAGCGTAGCCCTCATAACCTGTGGAGCCATGTGGCTGCCAACCGCAGCCCTCGCACGGGTTGATATCACGGATCATCCTAATCAGGTCTGGGCGGGCTACGGCCTCGACTTTACGAACCCCTCGGATACACCGCTCAGTGTTAGCGGTACCTGGACTGTACCCTCGGTCAACTGCAGCAGGAACGGTAAGCCGATCTCTGGGCAGGTCTCGGTTTGGCCTGGCCTCGGAGGTGCAAAATCTGGCAACAATCTTGAGCAGACTGGGACGGACAGCCAGTGCATCAACGGGAAGGCCACCTACTGGGCCTGGTACGAGTTCCCGCCAAAGCCTCCCGTTCATATCACCGCGAACGGTAAATACCCCGTCTCGGTCAATGACTCCATGCGCGCGGACGTTACTGATCAGGGCGCCGGTTACTTCGTCCTCAGGATATTCGACAACACGAAGCACTGGCACTACACCAAGATCATGATCAACCAAAGCTCCAGCGCTGTCCCGCAGACCGGTGAATGGATCGTGGAGGATCCGGGCAATGCGACGTGGCCGCAGTTCACGAAGAATGTCGTCTTCAAGAACTGTTACTGGGTGCAAAATGGCCCGCAGACGGCACTGGACCTCGGCGCGAATCTCACCCAGTACACGATTTACACCAACACCCTGTTCCCGCTGGCGAAAGATGTGACCTGGGATCCTGCCTCAGACGGGACGGATTTCGCTGTGCAGTGGCAGCGCTATTAGTCATGATCCTGGCCCGAGCCTGCGCTCAGTCCCGGCCCCGCGCCTACCTTCGCGACCAGAGCTGGAAGATGCGGGGACCGCCGATGAGCGTCTCCGGATCGGCGGTGAACTCCGCCAGGCTGGCGAGCGCGTCCGTCACCTCATCGGAAGACGCAACCCCCTCCGCCACGATCGCTTCCCTGGTCGCATCCAGCGTCGACCAGGCCAGCGTCTTCCCCTCCCCGCGCAGATATACCGGCTGGGCCAGGCTCACCTCAGGATCCGGAATACCCAGGGCCAGGAAGTAGGCGTACAGCTTGCGCCCGGCCGCGTGATCCCCGCCCCGCCGCCGGGCCACCTCGCGGTAGCTGCGCACGAAGAAGTCGAACCCGGCGTTGGGTGGATGGCAGCACCAGCCGTCGAAGTCGGCGTCCTCGGCCATGAGCACCCCGCCCGGGCGGACACCCGCCCACATCCGGCGCAGCAGGCCGACCGGCTGGCTCAGGTGCTGGAGCAGGAACCGGCAGAAGACGGCGTCGTATCCGCCGGGCTCATCCCAGTCGTTGACGTTGAGCTGCCGGAACTCCACGTTACGCAGCCCACGGGCCGCGGCCGCCTGGCACCCCAGGTCGAGCTTGACCGCGTCCATGTCGACGCCGACGGCCGATCCCCCCGGCCCGACGAGCCTGGCCATCTCCAGCGTGACCTCGCCGCCACCACAGCCCAGATCGACGCACCGCATCCCCGGGGACAGGCCAGCCCGCCCGAACAGGGCCGCGGTGCCGGGCCAGCGCTCGTGCGACAGCAGCAGGAGACGCTCGTAGCCCTCCTTGCCGCCCCTGATCACGTACTGCTCCACCGGGCGATTGTAGAGCGGCGCGATCCGCCCGGCGCCGGGCTTTCGGCCTGGATTCAGCTGATGCCCGCGAGCGAGCGTGCCTCGCTGCGGTCACGGCAGGCGTGCAGCCCGGCGATCAGCCCGTCCCGCATTGTGATCACATCGTAGGTCCGGTCGTCCGCCTGCCGCTGCCGGTACTTGTCCACCCCCGGGGTCCGCATCACCAGCATCACCTGGTCACCGGCCGCGATGACCTCTTCGAGCTGGGCGCGCAGCCCCAGTTCGGCCTGCCGCCGCAGCGCCTTTTCCAGTTCGCCGCGGCCGTGGCAGGTCTGCGGGCGCGGGTCAGGCAGGTCCGGATCGAGATAGGTCCAGTCCAGCTCGGGATCCACAAAGTCCATCATCCGCGCGAGGTCCCCACGGTCGTAGGCCAGGAAGGCCTCGCGCACGATCCACTCGTTCTGGTTGCACATCTGCAGTTCCTCACGAAGATCACACGGTTGCCGGGTGCCGTGAGGCAGGCGGCATCCACTATTCCGCTAGAACGGGCGGACGGCAAGGCCGAACAGCCGGCCGGATGATCAAAAAGGCGGGCGGTTCAGAACGAGGCCGCCTGCGCCAGCCGGCGCCGCGTGCGCGCCATCGGCCCGGACTTCATCTCCTTGCGCCATTCGGGGAATTCGTCGCCGAATTTCTGCTGCTGCTGGCCGGCGGACTCATACACCACATAGCCACCCTTGAGGATGCTGAACGGCGCGGTGAGCAGGCCCAGCTTGTCGAACTGGGCGGTGGCCGGGGCCAGCGGGTCGAACCACGACGGGGTGACGAAGTTCGACACCGACACGCCGCTGACCGTGTAGCTGGGCGCCTCGACCGGGTCACACACCTCGAAGCTGTAGGCCGACCCCTTGCCGTCGTTGGCCCACAAATTGCAGTTGGGGTCGACGAACATCTCCAGCACCTCGTGCGACAGCACGCTCGACACGCTCCAGTTGCCGGTCGTCACCTGGCCGCCGTTGTCAAGCTCGGGCTTGGCCGCGACCACGCCCCAGAGCTTCCCGCCCTGGTCCTCGGTGTGGAAGCCGAGCACGCCCTGCGGCTGGTTCTGGATGGTGTCCACGATCGCGATCCCGTGGGCGGTGGCCGGGACGGCACCCGGGTCGGTGTAGAACACCACGGCCGCGGGTGTCCTGTCCCACAGCGGAGCGGCATCCAGCTGGACCTGGGTGGCGACCGCCTGGGTCATTGTCGCGGCGTCCGCATTGGACACCAGGGTTGACTGGTTGAGAATGGCGATCAGCATTTATGCCTCCAGGTGCTTTATCCAGGTATGGCCCGGGAGCGACCAATCGGCCAAAAGGCCACCGCCGTTCCCCCGTCGGCTCAGTATGCAACGAAGCGGGTGATTGCGGGACGTGAATCGGCCGGGGGGAGGGCCGGCTCCCGCCTGAGTAGGCTCATTGGCGTCGCTGGCCGTCAAGCCGCCGGGAGGACCCCATGGCCCGCCGCACGCGGCCGGAATCCCCCGCGCCGCCGCTGATCCGGACGGCCACCCGGCTGGCGCGCGTGCCGCTGGTGCCGGAGATCCTGCTGCACCAGGCCAGCGAGCCGATCAGCCTGTGGGAGCACACCGAACTGGCCGCCGGCCGGACCGGTCTCGCCCCGCCCTTCTGGGCCTTCGCCTGGGCCGGTGGCCAGGCGCTGGCGCGCTACCTGCTCGACCACCCGGCGGCCGTCAGCGGCCAGCACGCGATCGACATCGGCTCCGGTTCCGGGCTGGTAGCCATTGCCGCCGCCCGGGCCGGAGCAGCGTCGGTGACCGCCTACGACACCGACCCACTCGCCGCCGCGGCCATCGCCGCCAACGCCGCGGCCAACGGCGAGACGGTTACCGCTACCTGCGCCGACGTTCTGGACGACGCGTCACTGCCCGCCGGACCCGGCGTGGTGCTGGTCGGTGACGCCTTCTACCAGCGCGAACTGGCCGACCGGGTGATGCGGTTCCTGGACCGGGCCCGGGCCCGCGGTGCCGCCGTGCTGATCGGTGACCTCGGCCGGGCCTACCTGCCCCGGGACCGCCTGGTCCCACTGGCCGCCTACGACGTGCCCGGCCTGAGCGCGCTGGAGGATGCCGACATCAAGCGCACGGTCATCTGGCAGCCGGCCTAACCGCACGGTGGCCGGGCGGCGCCCAGGGTCACCCTTCGGTCTGTCATTTCGCCGAGATCCGGGCAGTATGGTCTCATTGGCACCAGCAGCGCTACGGGGTCGCGCGGCAAGCCATTCACAGATGATGGGAGATGGTCTCCTGTGGCGGACCACACGCCTGCCCAGGCACATCTGGATCCGGCGTTCGACACCACGGTGTCGCATTCGGCCAGGATCTGGAATTACTGGCTGGGCGGCAAGGACAACTACGAGGCCGACCGGATCGCCGGCGACAAGGTCGCCGCGATGCTGCCCATCATCGTCACCCAGGCCCGGGCGGACCGGGCCTTCCTCGGCCGGGCCATCCGCTTCCTGGCCGGCGAGATGGGCATCCGGCAGTTCCTCGACATCGGCACCGGGCTGCCAACGGCGGACAACACGCACGAGGTGGCCCAGCGGGTGGCACCGGAAGCGCGGATCGTCTACGCCGACAACGACCCGCTGGTCCTGGCACACGCCCGGGCGCTGCTCACCAGCAGCCCGGAGGGCGCCTGTGACTACATCGACGGCGATCTGCGCGACCCAGAGCATGTCCTCCGCGAGGCGGAGCGGACCCTCGACTTCACCCAGCCGGTCGGGCTCATGCTGCTGGGTGTGCTGCACCACATCCCCGACACCGACGAGGCGCGCTCGATCGTCCGCCGGCTGGTGGCGGCGCTGGCCCCGGGCAGCTTCCTCACCATCAACCATTCGACCAGCGCCATCTCCGGTGCGGCCATGGAAGAGGCGGTCGCGCACTGGAACAAGGTCGGCACGCCGTCGATGACGCTGCGCACCCCGGAGCAGATCGCGGGCTTCTTCGACGGGCTGGAACTGGTGGAACCGGGGGTCGTGTCATGCTCCCGCTGGCGCCCCGACGATCTCCCACAGGTGGGCCTGCCCGTCGAGGTCGACGAATTCTGCGGCGTCGCCCGCAAGCCTTAGCCCTGGCCGCACGCCGGGTTACCACCCGTAGACACGCACCGGGAGTTCGCGCATCGGGATCTCGTCCGGGCCCGGGTAGGCGATGAGGACCACGATGTTGTCAGGGTCAAGGCCCTCGACCGCGGTCGTGTGCCCGGTGGTGCGGGTATCCCGGTGGGCCCCGTGCTTCTTCAGCACCCGCTCGCACCGGCCGAGATCGTCTCTGGAGGCCGCGGTCCAGACGACATACTGGATGCCCACGTTGCCCAGCGCGTGCCCGCCGTGCCCGCCCATGGCGCGCAAGATCAGATGTGATCCGGCCGGGCTGCTCAGCAGGGCAGCAGTGGAACTGCGGTCGGTGACCTCCAGGGCGAGCAGTTCGGTGTAGAACTGCACCGACCGGTCCAGGTCCTGGACGAACATAATCGCCGAGGCGAGCCGGACACCGTCTGCCATCTGCTCATCCTCCGTTCGGGCGGGGCGTGGCCGGCCAGCGGCGAGGCGCGGCCAGCCGGCGCGGCCCGGTAGGTAACACATCAGCAAGCTACGCCGGGATCCCGGCCGCGCGCAGTGAGCCGACCCACACCGCCGGTCAGTAGCCGAGATCGGGATCCACCAGCCCGGCCAGCTTCTCCCCCGCGATCAGCCGCCGGACATTATCGGTGATCCGGTCGGCCAGCATCGGCCGGGTCATCTCCTCGGTGTCGGCGGTGTGGGGGGTGATCAGGCAATTGCCCAGGTCCCACAGCGGATGCCCGGCCGGCAGTGGCTCCGGCTCGGTCACGTCCAGCGCCGCCCCGCCGATCCGGCCCGCCCGCAGCGCGTCCACCAGCGCACCGGTGTCGACCAGGCCGCCGCGGGCCACATTGACCAGCCACGCGCCGGGTGCCATCGCGGCCAGTTCGGCCGCGCCGATCAGCCCACGGGTCTGGCTGGTCAGGGCGAGCGTGCGGTTGTTGGGGTGTCAACCGGCAGAACGTGCCATACCTGCCCGCACCGGGCAGAGGGAGAGGCCCGGTCAGTTCTTCCTGCTGACCCGGGCGATCGCGCCGATGGCGGGCGCCAGGGTGAGCCACAGCCCGATGGTGACGACCATGGACGTGATGTAGCCGAACGGCCGGATGCCGACGTCGCTGCCGGTGATCCCGGCGAAGATCATCAGCACCCAGGCGCTGACGAAGAAGGCCGGCCCGGCCGCGATCAGCCCGAAAAAGCTCTTCACCCGTCCACCTCTCTCGTTCCCGGCCGCGCTGGCGGCCGGCTGTGCCCGCTGGCGTACCCGCCAGGAGTTCACATAGCACGGGAAAGGGCTCACCGGTGCCGGGTCTGCCGGGAATGTGCAGCCGCGCGCCGGGCTATATCAGGCGGAGCCGGGGTGAGAACCGGAGCCGGCGTGCGGCGCGGAGCCGCCACGATCCGCGGAGTGCGCGCAACCCGCGGCGCCGGTGCGATGTGCGGAGCCGGCCTGACCCACGCAGCCGGATGGGGCGGGCGGCGCTGCCGCTGATGGCGGTCGCGTACACGACGACGTTGCTGAGGTACGAACCCAGGGCCTGGTCGAAGGCGCCGCCGCAGGTGATCAGGCGGAGCTGGGGGCTGGGCGCCGGGCCGTAGACGGCGGCGGTGGGAAAGCTCGCCTTGAGATAACTGCGGACAGTGGTGACGCGGAACTCGGCCAGCGTGCCGTCCGCCCGGCGGACGTACACCCGGTCGCCCGGGCGCAGGCTGGATAGCCGGAAGAACACACCCGGCCCGGACAGGCTGTCGATGTGGCCAGCGATGATCGCCGAACCGGTCGCGCCGGGCCGGGGACTGCGGTCATACCAGCCGGCGACGGCTGGACTGGCCGGTACCTGCAACGCGCCGGCCGGGGTGAGGCCCAGCCGGACCAGCGGGGTGCGAACGCCGATGGCCGGGATGGTCAGCGCGACCGGCCGGGCCACCGGCCGGCCCGCCGACGGCCACGGGATCGCGGCGGCCGGGCCAGCCGGGGCGGGGACCCGGGCCACGGCCGGCCTGGCTGGCGTCCCGCCACCACGGGACAGCGCCAGGCCGGCCGCACCGGCCGCGGTCACGGCCAGGCCACCGGCGAGCACCCAGGCCGCGATGATCGCCGCCCGCCGGTGGCTGCGGTGGCGGCCCCCGGCGCGGTGCCGCCCGCCGGCCGGGAGCGTGGCCGCTGGCAGCGCAGGCACGCCCGCCCTGTCACTCGTCCCCGGCACCCGTCACGATGGGCGCGGACCAGACTGCCGGTGGTGCCGGTACTGGCGGGCGCCGCCACCAGCCAGCAGCGCGCCGGCGGCGATCACGGCCAGCCAGGGCAGCAGCGAGCCGGCCGGCCGGGGTGCGGTACCACCGAGCCCGGTCGCCGCGCCACCCCCCGGCTGCACCTGGCTGCCCGCGGCGTCGCTCAGGTCGGTGATCTGCAGGCCGCTCGCACCGTCCAGCACCACCAGGGTGTGCACGGTGTCCGCCGTAAGCGAGACCCCCGTCGTGGCCTGCTCGGTTTCCCCGGCGACCCGCACCATCCGGGTGCCGGCCCGGACCGCCCGGTACGGTGCCAGGCTGGCGAACGGCAGTTTCCGCGCGAGCATCAGCCCGCCGAGCCGGACACTGACCACGTGCTCGCGCAGCGACGCCTGGATGACCCGGACCAGGGCACGGCCGTTAGGAATGGTCAGGGTGTCCGGTAGGACCTGCAGCCGCAGGCCCGACGCGGGACCCATGCCGGCCACGGTGTAGGCGTCCCCGGCGCTGACCCAGAACCCGGTCGACAGCACCGGCTGGGCCTTCGGCGAGGCGCCCGCCGCGCGCATCGACACCGTGTAGTCCCCCGGCGGGACCTGCTCGTACGGGGAGACCGTGCCGTAGCTGACGTGGTGCAGCACCAGCCGGGCGCTGGGGTTACCGAAGTTGTACAGGTACACGTCCACCGCTGGGGTGTTGGGCGACAGGTGCGCCAGCCGCACCCATCCGTACCCGGTGGACGCGGCCGCCGGGACGGCGCCGGCCAGTCCCGCGGATATCAGTACGGCCGCCCCCAACAGCAGCCGGACGGCCTTGCCTGGCAATCTCATCGATCTCGTTCCCCTCTTCACGTGCGCCCGGCCAGGACCGGCCGGCCGCGGGATTGTGTCGTTTGGCAGTGATCAGGTGTGCGGCGGGTACGGGGCGGGCTGCGTCCCGAGCAGGTCCATCAGGCTGGGCGCGGGGAACAGGATGTCGAGCACGGGCACGCCCGCCGCGGTCTGGGTGATGGCCGCCCGGGCCGGCCGGTACGGCGGCCACTGCGTGCGCACGCGGGCGAGCATCCGCCGCAGCCGGGCGGGACTGGCCCGCGGCCAGCCGGTCACCTCGGCGGCCCGCACCGGTACCCCGGCACTGGCGCCCGGGCCGGCCCCCGCGAGCGCGACGACCCGCACCCGCCCCGCGGCGGTCAGGTTCGCCAGCGTGGTCAGCAGCCGCATATCCACCTGCCCGGCGGCGAGTTCACCGCGGGCGGTCACCGGGATTTCGAGCCGCGGGTTGCGCAGCAACTGGCGGCCGGCGTTGCGGCGGGCCGCGATGTCCGCGGCGAGCATGGTCCGGTAGGCGGCCGCCCCGTCCGCGGCCACCGCCCGGACATCGATCCGCAGCTGGCCGGAGCCGAACCGGGCCAGCACCGCGGGCGCGTACACGCTAGCCAGCCGGGCGCCGAACTGGCTGCGGATCGCGGCCGTGGCCATCACCACGTCGGAGCCGAGCGGATCGGGCGCGGACGGCTCCAGCTTCAGCAGGCTGCTGGCCGCGACCCCCTGGGCCTGCAGCGCGGCGCACATGGCCGGGTCACAGGCCACCATCGCGTCCCGGCTGACCTGCTGGGCGACCCAGGCCGCCGCCTGGCCGCGGACGGCGGCCGCCCGGCCGGTCGCGGCCGCGACGCCCGGCCCGGGCGGTCCTGGCGGCACCGCGGACGGCCGGGCGGAGAACGCTCCCAGCCCCTGCACCGCCACGAACGCGATCGCGAGCATGGCCGCGGCGGCCAGGCCGATCAGGCCCAGCCGCCATCTCAGGCCGAGCCCGCGCCGGGCCGACTGGTACTGGCGGGCCAGGTCGCCCGCCTGGAGCAGGTGGTAGCTGGCCTCCAGCGGGGCCCGCCGGTTCTGCGGGGCGGCGACGATCTGCTGCCGCCAGTATTCGGCGGCCCGCCGGTGCGCGTCGGTGATCTCGTCGCCGCGGTGCTCCCCGGCCAGGCGGCGGTGCAGTTCACCGGCGGTCCACCGGGGCACGAAGACCGGCGGCGGGTCGCTGCCGCCCGCGGCGAGCAGCCCGGTCGCGCCACATTCGGCGACCAGGCCGGCCAGCTTCGGGGCCCGGGTGTGGCGGTCGTCACCGGGCAGCAGCAGGACGTCGCAGCCGACCGGCGTCCGGTACACCGAGGCGCCGATGAGCAGGTCCTGCGCGTCCGCGCTGAGGCGGCCGAACAGCTCACCGAGCAGCAGGTCCCCGGCGATGCCGGCGATCGTCTCGGCGGTGGCGGGCGGCAGTCCGGTGGGCGCCTCCGGGCCCTTGCGCAGGGCCGGCTGGCCGGCCCGCTCCTGCAGCGCGCCAGCCAGTCGCCGGGCCACGTCAGGGAAACCGTCCTGGCCGGTGGCGAGCAGCGCGTCCAGATACTCCAGGGCGCGGGGATGGCCGCCCACCAGCCGCCACGCCCGGTCCAGTTCCTGCTCGTCCAGCTGGCCGAGCGCGGGCAGCGCGGCGGCCAGCGCCGCGGCACCCGACCTGGACAGCGGGCCCAGGTGCCGGAACCTGAGCGCACCGCTGGTGCCGGGCAGGCTGAACGGCCGGCGGCAGGTGATGAGCAATTTGATCTGCCGGGGTGCGCCCCCGCCCGCGAGCAGGCAGGCCAGGGCCGGATCCCGGACCATGCACCGGCCGGACTCGGACAGCAGGTTCTCGTCGAAGCCGTCCAGCACCACCAGCACCGGCACCTGGCTGAGCACATGCTCGCGGAGCAGCGCCATCCGCTGGGACCAGGGGAGGTCGGACCGGTCGGCCGCCTTGACCGCTTCCGCCTGGACCCGGTTATGGCCGGCCAGCGCCGGATGGCGGCGGAGCCCGGCGGCCAGCCCGGCCAGGAAGGTGTCGACCGACACCTCGCCGGTGATGACCGCGATCAGGCGGTCGGGCTCGAGCCTGCCGACCCGGGCGGCGATCTCCGCGGCCAGCCGGGACTTGCCGATGCCGCCGATCCCGTGCAGGACCAGCCCGGCGGTGGCCGGTTCCATCAGTTCCAGTGCCCAGCGCCGCCACTCGACGGACCGGATCGGGAGGTAGGAAACCGGGCTCGTCTCCCCCTCGGCCCGCGCGTGCCGGGCCGAATGCGGCCAGCCGCCGCCATCGCTTTCGCTGTCATCGGCGGCCGAAGGGATGCTCTCCGCCGGATCGTCCGGTAACCCGAAGTTACCTGATCGCAGACGGATCACCTTCGCTGCCACAACGGCCCCCTCCTACCGGAATCCGGATAGCCGCGATACCGATATATAGCACGTCAGATGTCCCGGCAGGCCCTTTTCGGATTGGCCAAATGTTTTTGCCCGGAAAGGATATGGTCTCGGGCATATACCGGATAATTCTGGATTATCTAAACTATGCGGTAACCGATTGTTCGGGAAGCTTGTCCGGATTTCCGGGCCGTGCGCAATCGTGTGCGGTGACGGAACGCGTCCGGTGGCGGGCGATCTCACCGGCAAGAGTCACGGAGCGGCACGGCCGGTTCCGGGAACCGCGGGCACGTGCGGCCCGGTCAGGCGCCGAGGTAGCGCAGGACGGCGAGCACGCGCCGGTTGTCGGCCTCCCCCGGCGGCAGGCCCAGCTTGCCGAAGATGCCGGCCACGTGCTTCTCCACCACCCCGGCCGAGACGACCAGGGCGGCCGCGATGCCCGCGTTGGACCGGCCCTCGGCGATCAGGGCGAGCACCTCGCGCTCCCGGGCGGTGAGCGCGGCCAGGCCATCGGCGTAGCGGCTGGCCCGGAGCAGCTGGCTGACTACTTCGGGATCGAGCGCGGTGCCGCCCGCCGCCACCCGCGTGAGCGCGTCGGTGAACTCGGCCACGTCGGCCACCCGGTCCTTGAGCAGGTAACCGACCCCGGCCGCGTTGCCCGCCAGCAGCCGGGCGGCGTATCTGGTCTCGATGTACTGCGACAGCACCAGCACCCCGGTGCCGGGATGATCCCGCCGGATGTCGATGGCGGCCCGCAGCCCCTCGTCGGTGTGGGTCGGCGGCATCCTGATGTCGGCCACCGCGATGTCGGGCCGGTGCGTGGCCACCGCGGCCCGCAGCGCCTCGCCGTCGGCCACCGCGGCGGCCACCTGATAGCCCCGGTCGGCGAGCAGCCGGGCCAGGCCCTCCCGGAACAGGGCCGCGTCCTCGGCGATCACGACCCGCATGACCCGTCCCGGCCGGGCGGGGGCGCGCTGCGGCGATGCCATGGCAGCTGCCTCACGCCTGCATCGGCAGGGTGACGGTGATCTGCGTCGGGCCGCCCGGCGGGCTGACCGTCCGTACCTGGCCGTCGACCACGCTGACCCGCTGGGCCAGCCCGGACAGGCCGCCGCCGGACGGGTCGGCCCCGCCGCACCCGTCGTCGCCGACCCGCAGTTCGAGCACCTCCCCGGACGCGGCCACGTCGATGGTGACCTGGTTGGCCCGGCTGTGCTTGGTCGCGTTGGCGAGCAGCTCGGCCGCGCAGAAGTAGGCGATCGTCTCGATGGCGGGCGCCGGGCGCCGGGGCAGGGCCGTCGTCAGCCGGACCGGCAGCGGGCTGCCCGCGGCCAGGGTGGCCAGTGCGTCGGGCAGCCCGTTGTCCAGCACCGGCGGGTGGATGCCCCGGGCCAGGCCGCGCAGTTCGGCCAGCGCGTCCTTGGCGCCGCGATGGGCGGCGTCGACCAGTTCGCGGACGGCCGGGTCAGCGCCCGGCCCCAGCTTCTCCCGGGCCAGCCCGAGGTTCATGGCCAGCGTGGCCAGCCGCACCTGTGCGCCGTCGTGCAGGTCGCGTTCCAGCCGGCGCAGCAGCGCGGCCGAGTCCTGCACCGCCTGCGCCCTGGTCTGTTCCAGATCGGCGACCCGCTGCGTCAGCCGGCCCGGGCCCAGCATGGCCCGCATCAGCCAGCAGTCGGCCGCGGCGGCGGCCCGGGCCAGCCAGGGGGCGGCGAGCAGCATGGCCGCCCCGGCGGCGAACGCCGCGAAGCTGCCGGCGAAGGTGGCGACCGGCAGCGAGCCGAACGGGGTCAGCGCGACCGCGGGCTGCAGGTGGACCCCCGGCGGGTGGTTGCGGAACAGGCGCCACCAGAACGGGTAGGTCATGTTGACCGGCCCGAAGATGGCCAGGAAGACGGCGCAACCTTCGGCCACCGCGACCGGCAATTTCAGCACCAGGCAGGCCACCGCGCGCCAGCCGGGGCCGTCCCGGGCGGTGGCGGCCAGCCACCCAAACGGGCCTCGGGCGGCCGGGACCGGCGGCAGGCCCGCCAGCCGCACGCCCAGCAGCCGGGCGGCCAGCCGGCCGTGCACGGCCGCCAGCCCGCGGCCCGCCCGCGGGGCCAGCAGCACGAGCAGCAGCAGCGCGCCGATGACCGTGAGGGCGAACACCGGCACCACCCCGGCCGGATGCGCGTGCGACGGCGGCGGCACCGGCTGGCCGCCGCTTACCAGCAGGGTCACGGCCAGCGGCAGCCCGGGCAGCGCACCGAGGCCGGCCAGGACCACCACCGCGAGGGCCGATTCCGCCAGGCAGAACAGCAGATCCCGGCGGGCCCGGCCGGTGACCGGCGCCCGGAGCAGGTCGCGGCTCAGGGCGGCGGCGCCGTGCCGCCGGGACGGGCCGGGCGCGCTCACCGGGTTCACCGAGCCGGTGGTAGCCACCTCACCATTGTCCCGCTCAGGCATCCCGGCGGGCGAACAGCCACCAGCCGGCCCCGAGGGCGGCCGCGGCATACAGGCAGAGCACCCCGAGGCCGGCCAGCGGCGGCAGGAAGTGCGGGCACTGGGCGGCGGCTGCCCCACACAGCACCGGCTTGGTGGTGCTCAGCGAGTTCCCGATGATCAGGATCGGCGTGTAGGCCGCGATGTGATGGGTGGCGAAGCCGAGGATCGACGGGGCCAGGTAGACGCCGCCGACCAGCACGGCCACCGCGGCCGCGGTGTGCCGGATGATGGCCCCGAGCCCGAGGCCGAGCAGCCCGATCAGGCAGAAGCTGGTGCCCGACAGCAGCACCGCGCGGAGCACGCCCGGCTGGCCCAGGGCCGGCGCGGCGATGCCGGCCGGCAGGGTGGCGCCGCCCGCGAAGAACGCGATGAAGGCCGCCGCCTCGCCGAGGGTCAGTGCCAGCACCGCGAGCACGGCCGCCTTCGCGGCCAGCAGCACCGGCCGCCGCGGGATCGCGGCGAGCGTCGCCCGGATCATCCCTGAGGAGTACTCGCTGGTCATGAAGACCACCCCGAGCACGCCGGTCAGCAGCAGCGACGGGATGATCCCCGCCAGCGCGTTGTTGGTCAGATCGCCGGCCGCGTTCTCGGTGTTGAGCCCCACCGTGACGGCGATGCCGACCGCGCCCACGGCCGCCACCACCAGCGTCCACCAGGTGGAGCGCAGGCTCCGCAGTTTGATCCATTCCATCCGGGCGGCGTGCCGGAACCGGTAGCGGCCGGCCGGGACGCGGGCGCTGAACGTGGTCATGACGATGCCTCCGGATGCCGGACGGCGGGCGGCTGCGCCGCCCGGTACTCGGTGCTGCCGCTGGTCAGATCCAGGAACGCGGCCTCCAGCGATGGCCCGCGGGCGGCCAGTTCGGCGACCGAGGTGTCGGCCAGCAGCCGTCCCTGGCCGATCACTACCAGCCGCTCCGCCATCAGCGCCATCTCGCTGATCAGGTGGCTGGACACGAACACGATGCGGCCCTGGCGGGCCAGCGAGGTCAGCAGTTCGCGCAGCCAGTGGATGCCGGCCGGGTCCAGGCCGTTGACCGGCTCGTCCAGCAGCAGCACCGGCGGGTCCCCGAGCAGGGCGGCGGCGATGCCCAGCCGCTGCGCCATGCCGAGTGAGAACTTCCCCGCGCGGCGGCGGCCCGCGCCGGCCAGGCCGACCAGGCCGAGCACCTCGTCCACCCGGCTCCGGGCGATCGCGTTGCTGGCGGCCAGCGCGGCCAGGTGATCCCGGGCGCTGCGGCCCGGGGGAAAGGCCTTGGCCTCCAGCAGCGCCCCGGCCTCCCGCAGCGGCCAGCGCAGGTCACGGTAGCGGCGGCCGCCGATCCGGGCCTGCCCGGCGTTGGGCCGGTCCAGCCCCAGGATCAGCCGAAGGGTGGTGGACTTGCCGGATCCGTTGGGACCCAGGAACCCGGTCACCATCCCCGGCCGGAGGTCGAAGCTGAGCGCATCGACCGCGATCGTGCCGCCATAGCGTTTGGTCAGGTTACGGACCTCGATCATGCCCATCACGCTAGGAACGGCGGCGGCCGCGCGGAACGCGGTTACCGCCCGTCTTCACCAGGGGGATAACCCCCAGCCGGGAGGGCCAGCGGAGGAGCGAGGGATCACAGGGTCCAGAGGGCCTCGGTGGGTGACAGCCGGGCGGCCCGCAGGGCGGGCAGCAGGCCGGCCACGGCCCCGATGACCAGGGCGGCGCCGATGCCCCCGGCCCAGGCCACCGGCGGGATGACGGTGGCCCAGCCCTTGGTGTGGGCGTAAACAGTGGTGGCGACCACGCCGAAGACCACCCCGGCGACGCCGCCGGCCAGCGCCAGCAGGATGGCCTCGGACAGGAACTGGATCCGGATGTGCCCCCGGGTGGCGCCGAGCGCCCGGCGCAGCCCAATCTCGGACCGGCGTTCGAGGACGGATATGACCATGATGTTGGCCACCCCGACCGCGCCGACCAGCAGCGCGACCGCGCCCAGGCCGAGGAACAGCACGTCGAAGGCGCCCGCCGCGTCGGCCTGCGCGGTGAGCGCGGCCGACGGCTGGGACACGTTGACCTGCTGCGGGTTCTGCGGGTTGGCCTGGGCGGCCAGCAGGTTGTCCACGCTGTTCACGGCGCCGGTGGTGGTCCGCAGGTAGATGGTCGAGGGGTGACCGCCGTAGCCCAGGTAGGTGTGCGCGGCCGGGAAACCGATCAGCACCGATGAGTCGATCTCCGGGGCCAGCGCGGCGGGCTTGAGGGTGCCGACCACGTAGAACCACATGCCGTTCACCCAGATCCGCTCGCCCGGCCAGATCCGGTCGATCCCCAGCCGCTGGGCGGCGGCGGCGCCGAGCACGGCCACCGGCTCCCGTGCCGTGGCGGCGTTGAGATACGCGCCCCGGGCCACGGTGGTGCCCACGGCGGGCAGCAGGCCGAGGCTGGCCGCCTGGAGGGTGAGGGCATTGGTGTCGATGGCGGGGATGGCCGGGCTGCGGTACACGTTCACGTTCTGAATAGCGCCGGTGTCCTGGACCATGGTCACGCCGGGCATGCGGGCGATCATCGCCGGGGCCGACTTGGGCAGCTGCGCGGTGCCGCCGAGGAAGTTCTGCCCGTTCTGCACGGTCAGCAGGTTCGTGCCGAGCTGGGCGATCTCGGCCAGCAGGCCGGCCTGCGAGGACGCGGACAGGCCCAGCACTGCGACGATCGCCGCCACGCCGATGGATATCCCCAGCGCCGACAGGCCGGCCCGCAGCTTGCGGGTGCGCAGGCCGACCGAGGCCAGCCGGGCCAGGTCGGCCAGGCGGAGCCGGGCAGGCGCAGGCGCCACCGCGGTCATCGCGTCTCCCCGGACGAGGGCGCCGGGTTCCCGGCGGGCGGCGGGGGATTCCCGGCGGGCGGGGGCGCCGGGACTACCGCGGTGTCATCGACGATGCGCCCGTCCAGCATGGCCAGCCGGCGGCGCATGCGGGCGGCGATGGCATGGTCGTGCGTGACCACGACGATGGTCACCCCGGCCGCGTTCAGCTCTTCCAGCAGTTCCAGCAGGGCAGCGCCGGTCGCCGAGTCCAGGTTGCCGGTGGGCTCGTCGGCCAGGACGATGGCCGGCTGCCCGGCCACCGCCCGGGCGATCGCGACCCGCTGCCGCTCACCCCCGGACAGCTGGGTGGGGCGGGCCTGCAGCTTGTGGCCCAGCCCCACCCGTACCAGCGCCGCGGCCGCCCGCTCCCGCCGCTCGGCCAGGCCAGCCCCCGCATAGAGCAGCCCGTCGGCGACGTTGTCCAGCGCGGTCTGGTACTCGGCCAGGAAGAACTGCTGGAACACGAACCCGATCGACGATGCCCGCAGCCCGGCCAGGTCCCGGTCCCGCAGCCCGGCCAGGTCCAGCCCGGTCACCCGGACATTGCCGCTGGTGGGCCGGTCCAGGGTGCCCATCAGGTGCAGCAGCGTGGTCTTCCCCGAGCCGGACGGCCCGGCCACCGCGACCAGCTCGCCCGCCCGGACCGACAGGCTCACCCCGGCCAGCGCGGTCACCGGCGGCGAACTGGGATAGATCTTGGTCACGCCGGCCAGTTCCAGCACCACCCCCGGCCCGCCGTCCGCACCCGGCGCCGGTCCCCGGCCACCCGCGGCGCTGGCCGGCAGGCGGTGAGTCGTGCTCATATCTGCGGCACCACGACACGCTGGCCGGCCGCCAGCCCGGCGCCGGACACCTGGACCACGCCCGCGGCGTCGTCGAACATGCCCACGTTCACCCGCACCAGGTGGTGCCCACCGGGCCCGGTCACCTCCACCGCGTACCCGCCGCTGGCCCGGGCCAGCAGTGCGGCCACCGGCACCACCAGCACGTTGCTCACCCCGCCGGTGGTGATCGAGACCGTCACCGGCGCCTGGTCAAGCTGGCCGGCCGCCTTCGGGTCGGTGAGCGCGACCAGCACGGTGATGGTGGACCCGCTGGAGCCGCTGGTGGCGACCGTGCCCACCGAGGCAATCACGCCGGGCGTCCCCTGCCCGTTCGGCAGGGTGATGGTCACCTTGTCGCCCGCCTTCACCTCGCCCTGGTCAGCGGAGTCCAGCTTGATGGTGACGACCGGCACGGTCGAGGTGACGGTCAGCACCGCGGCCGCCGGCGTGGCCGCCGTGCCCAGCGCCACCCCGGTGGACAGAGCGGTCACCTTCACCGAGCTGACCGGGAGGAACACCGCATCCCCCAGGGCCAGGCTGCCAGTGGGGCTGGTGATCCCCAGCGCGGTCTGCAGGAGCTCCACCGCGTACGCGGTCTCGGCGCTGTAGACATCCCAGCCCGACCGTGGCCCCAGCAGCGCCCGGGTGGCGTAGCCCAGCCTCACCAGGTCGGCGTTGAGCTCGGTTACGTCCGGCCCGGGCGTCACTCCCTCGGACAGATCCCGGTAGGCGGGCACGGTGCCCTTCAGCAGCACCACCGGGCTGCCGCTGACCTGGTAGAGCACCTGGCCCTGGGACACGATCTGGCCCACCGCGGGCAGCGACGTGAGCGTCCCCGCGGCCTGGTTGACCACGCTGTAGGAGCCGCTGTCCCCGAGCGTCGCATTCACCGTCATCTGCGCCACCAGGGTCCGCCGCTGCACCGGAGCGGTCGAGGTCCGGTAGCCGGTGACCGGCGACCCGCTGCCCGGCGAGCCGGTGCCGAACGCGCCCGCCACCGCGGCCCCCACCACGCCGGCCACCACCACCAGCACCACGGCCACCAGCCACCAGCGCCCGGCGCGCCGCCGGTGCCCCGGCTGCCCGGATCGGCCCGTCCCGGCCGCCTGCCCGGAAGAAACCGTGCTGCTCATCCCTCACCGCCCTGGCAGAAGTGACTGGCAAATCTGGCCCGCCGAGCGAAGCCGGGCCGAGCTGAGGCCGTAGCCAGCCGCCCCGCGGATAATCACGCCCTGGGAGTTGACCACGGGCCCGGGGAAGTCCGCGATCCCGTGCCTGCGCATGCAGGCGGCAAAGTTCTGGGCCCGGCTGAGCGCCCGCCGCACCTGGGCCGTGAGCAGCTGCCCGCCAGCCAGCAGCAGATGCTGGCAAGCCTGGCTGGCGGTCAGCAGCCGGGTGCCCATGGCGATCTGGCCCTTCCCGGCGATCAGGAACTGGCCCTGGCTGTCCGGGCTGGGCCAGCGCGGCTCCCCGTGCGCCCGCATGCACCGGGCATAGGCCTGCGCCTGCTGGAAGGCGGTGGTCCCGGCCGGGGCCGGCCCGCCGCCGCACGACGCCAGCAGCGCGGTCCCGGTCAGCACGGTGGCCAGCACCGGCACCAGGCGGCCCCGCCGGCCATGGCTGCCCCCGGTGCCGTCACCCATGCCGTCGTCCCATCGTCGCCCGGCTGACCCTTCCGCAGCATCATCGGCGGCCCATCTGGGGGCACTGCGCGGATTGTGTGTGAGTTCGGTGTGAGCACCGGCAGGTGCATCATGGGCGGATGCCGCTGTTTGAGTTCGAGGGCCGCGCGCCCGCCGTCAGCCCGGCCGCCTGGATCGCGCCCACCGCCACCCTGGTCGGCGACGTGCAGGTAGAGGCGGAGGCATCGATCTGGTACGGGGCCGTGCTGCGGGCCGATTTCGGCCGGATCATCGTCCGCCGGGGTGCCAATGTCCAGGACGGCTCGGTCCTGCACGGCGGCGCCGATCCGGTGACCGAGGTCGGGGAGGGGGCCACCGTCGGCCACCTGTGCGTGGTCCACGGGGCCGTGATCGGCTTCGAGGCGCTGATCGGCAACGGCGCCACCGTGCTCGACGGGGCGGTCGTCGGCCGCCACGCCCTGGTCGCGGCCGGGTGCACGGTGCCGCCGGGGATGACCGTCCCCGACGGCATGCTCGCCGCCGGGGTGCCGGCCCGGATCGTCCGCGAGGTCAGCGGCGGGGCGAAGCAGTGGGTGGAGTCCAACCCCGGGATCTACCGGGAATTGGCCCGGCGGCACGCGGCCGGCGCCCGGCCCGCCCGCGGGCCCGGCGGCTGACGACACCGGCGCGGCCGGTCCTCGACGCCCTTCCCGCGCCGGGATTACGCTGAGCCGGACCGTGGCGACCTTGGGGGGCTGGGCAATGGCTGAGGCATTCGTTCGGGCCGACATCTGGACCCTGGCCGCCGGCGACCCGATCGTCACCGCCTACCGCAAGGCGGTCGCCGCCATGCAGGCCAAACCGGCGAACCACCCGGCCAGCTGGGCCTACCAGGCCGCCATCCACGGCAGCATCGCCGCGTCCCCGCCCGCCTATGCCAACCAGTGCCGGCACGGCACCTGGTTCTTCCTCGCCTGGCACCGGATGTACCTGTACTACTTCGAGCGGATCGTGCGGGCGCAGGTCATCGCCGACGGCGGGCCGGCCAACTGGGCTCTGCCGTACTGGAACTACGACGGCGGCGGCGGCCACAACAGCCTGCCCACCGCGTTCCGCGCCCCCACCAGCGCCGACGGCACCCACAACGCGCTGTACGTGGCCGAACGCAACCCCGGCATCAACGCAGGCGCCGGGCTGCGGCCGCTGGTCACCTCCGCGGCCAAGGCGCTGGCCCGGCCCTCGTTCACCGGCGACACCGAGTTCGGCGGCGGCATCACCCCCGCCCTGGGCCAGTTCTGGGCCCAGTACGGGCAGCTCGAGATGACCCCCCACAACGCGGTGCACGACAGCATCGGCGGCCTGATGGGTGACCCGGACACCGCCGCCCAGGATCCGATCTTCTGGCTGCACCACGCCAACATCGACCGGCTGTGGTGGCAGTGGTCCCAGCACCACACCGACCCCACCGACAAGAGGTGGACGGCGCAGTCGTTCAGCTTCATCGATGCCAACGGCAAGGCGGCCGCGCTCACCTGCGCGCACGTGAAGAACATCAGCACGCTCGGCTACAGCTACGTCCAGCCGGCCGCGCAGGCCCCGGCTCCGGCGCCGCCACCGTCCCCGGCCCCGCCGCCCGCGCCGGGCGCGCCCGCCGCTCCGGGCCTGCCGCCGGGCGCGCAGGAGGGAGCAGCCATGGCCTGGCCATCACCCTGGCCCGCCCGCCCGGCGGCGCCGCTTCCGGACACCGGCGAGCCCGCCGTCCGCCAGCTGCTCGGCGCGACCACGCAGCCGGTCCAGCTGGTGGGCAGCGCCGTGACCGTGCCGGTCACGATCGACGACCGGGCCGCGGCGCTGGCGGCCGCCGCCCAGCCCGCCCAGCACCGGGCGTTCCTCGACTTCGAGGACATCGAGGCCGCCCGGAATCCGGGCCAGGTGTACGGCGTGTTCGTGAACCTGCCGGACCAGCCGGGCGATGCCGACCTGGCCGCCCACCACGTGGGCAACATCTCGCTGTTCGGCGTCGAGCGCGCCAGCAACCCGCGTGGTGACCAGCAGCCGCACGGGCTGCGCGCCTCGCTGGAGATCACCGGCCTGCTCGACCAGCTCGCCGCCGACGGCAGCTGGCAGGACGGCCACCAGCTCATGGTGACGCTGGCGCCGATCACCCTGGAGCCGCCGCCCGGCCAGCCGGAGCTGGCCGCCGAGCTGGCGGCCACCGCCCATCCCGACCTGCCGATCACCATCGGCCGGATCAGCGTCTTCTACGCCTGATGGCGGTGACCGGCGCGGCCCTGGCCCGGCCACCGCAGCCGGCCGCCCGCCAGTTCCGGGCGCCGGGGCGGCGGCTGCTGCTGCGCCACCCGGAACTGCCCGCCGCGGTGGTGGTGTCGGCCGCGTGGCTCATGCTGCTGGCCGGTGCCGCCTGGCCCGCGCTGGGCGGCCCGGCCGCGGGCATGGCCGGGATGCCCGGCATGGGCCCGGCCCGCCCGGCTGCGGCCGGCCCGTGGGCGGCCGCCGCCGGCGGCGTGCCCGGCTGGCTGCTGATGACGGTGGCGATGATGGGCCCGGCCGCCCTGGCCGGGATCAGGCACACCGGGCTGAACAGCCTGCGCTGGCGGCGCGCGCGCGCGATGACCGAGTTCGCGGCGGCCTACCTGGCGGTGTGGGCGGGGTTCGGCGTGCTGGCCCTGGCGGCCGCCGCGCTGCCGCGCATCCCCGGCCCGGCCGCGCTCGCCGCCGTGCTGGCCGCGGCGGCCGCCTGGCAGCTGAGTCCGGCCAAACGGCGCTGCCTGCGCGCCTGCCACCGGTCCGTGCCGCTGCCGCCGCGCGGGTGGCGGGCCGAGTGGGGTTCGCTGCGTTTTGGCCTTCGCAACGGCGCTGCCTGCCTCGGCTCGTGCTGGTGCCTGATGCTGGTGATGGTGGCCGCGCCCGCCGGGCAGCTCCTGTGGATGGCCGGGCTGGCCGGGGCGGTCACCGCCGAGCGGCTGGCGCCGGGGCCCCGCGCGATGACCAGGTTCACCGCCGTGGCGTGCGCGTTCGGCGCGCTGGCCGTGCTCGCCACCGCCGGCCTGCTGCGCTGACCCGGCGGGCGCCTCCGCCCGGCGGCGGGCGGGTCAGCGCAGGTAGGAGGCGCCGTTGAGATCCAGGATGGTGCCGCTCGCCCATTCGGACCCGGCCGCGGCCAGATAGACCACGGCGGCGGCGACCTCGTCCGGGCGGGCGACCCGGCCGAACGGGCTCTGCGCGCGGATCCGGTCGCCCGCTGGCCCGGCGAGATGACTGGCCGCCATGTCGGTGTCCACGAAACCCGGCGCCACGGTGGCGACCGCGATCCGGTGCGGGGCCAGCGCGATCGCCAGCGACTGGCCGAACGCGTTCAGGCCCGCCTTGCTGGCCCCGTAGGCGGGCTGGCCCGGCTCGCCGCGGAACGCCCCGCGGGAGGAGACGTTGATGATCCGGCCGCCGCCGCCAGCGATCATGTGCTGGACCGCGCACCAGGTCACGTTGGCGGCGCCGGTCAGGTTGACCGCGAGGGTCTGCTGCCAGGCCGCCTGCCACTGCTCGTAGGAGACATCGGTGATCGGGTGGGCGGTGAACACGCCCGCGTTGTTGACCAGCACATCCAATCCGCCGAGGGCGGCGCGGGCCCGGTCCACCATCTGCCGGGCCGCCCGTGGATCTGTGAGGTCGGCCTGTACCAGCAGGTGACCACGGCCGGGCAGGCCCGCCAGCACCGCGGCGGCCTGCTCCGCCGAGCGCCCGTAGTGGACCGCGACCCGGTCGCCCTGCCCGGCGAACGCCTCGGCGATGGCCCGGCCGATCCCCCGGGACGCGCCGGTGACCAGGACCGCCCGCCCGCTCACCGGGTCCGGCCCGCCGGGCCGGCCACGGCCGTCACCCGCCGTCATCGGGCCGGTCCCGCGGTCCAGCGGCGCTGCAGGTACCAGGAGAAGTAGGGCCCGTACCGGCGCTGCAGTTCGGGGCGCTGCCAGTCGCGGCCGCTGATCGTGCTGCGGCAGGAGGCCGTGCCGCAGTGGCAGTCCATGGTGCCGTCGTAGTCGTCGAACAGCGCGTAGTCGGTGGTCAGTTCCTCGCCCGGGCCGATGTCACGCATGGCGACCAGGATCACGTTGCCGGCGAAGCCGACGTTCGGCTCGCACGAATGGTTGATGAACAGCATGACCGGCTCGTACTCGGCCTCGTCCAGGGCCACCAGGTGAAAGCCGTCGGCGATCTGCACATCGGAGTTCTGCAGACGCTCCGGCAGCGTGTGCAGGGTGGCCGTGTCCACGATGTGGCCGCCCTTGATCGCGACGATTTCGTCCCGGGCGATCGGCGCGACCGCGACGATCCCGCGGCCCTCGATCGCGCTTGGCTGGCCCTTGCTGGCCTTGGGTGTGATGTAGCTGGACACGAGCATGATCTGGCCCTCCCGGCGACCCGGCCAGGGTAACTGGTCAGCCACCGCCGGACCGGGCGACCGGGCGGGACCGCCGGACCCGGCCCGCCCGCGCCGGCGGGCCGGCCAGGCGCCCGTCGCCGCGGCGCAGCCCGGCGGGCAGGTAGGCCGCACCCGGGCCGCCGGCCCGGGCCTCGTCGCTGGGGTTGGAGATGGCGCAGCGCTGCAGCGACAGGCAGCCGCAGCCGATGCACGAGTCGAGGCCGTCCCGCAGCGCGACCAGCGCGGCGATCTGGTCGTCCAGCCGATGCCGCCAGCCGCGGGACAGCCGCGACCAGTCGGAACGGGTCGGGGTCCGCCCGGCGGGCAGCGAGGCGAGCGCCGCCGCGATCTCGTCCAGGCTGAGCCCGACGTTGCTGGCGGCGCGGATGAAGGCCAGCCGGCGCAGCGTATTGCGCTCGAACCGGCGCTGGCCGCCCGCGGTCCGGGTGGCGGGCAGCAGGCCGAGCCGCTCGTAGTAGCGGACGGCGGACTCGGCGAACCCGCTGCGCCGGGCTATCTCGCCCACCGTCAGCGGGTCGTTGGTGTGCATCGCGCCCTCCCGCCGGAGCACCCGGCTGCGGCCCGGGCTCCGGCTCCGGCTTGACTTGAAGTTAACTTCAACTATCAGTATGGCATGGACGGCAAACCACAGGAGGAACCCATGCCTATCGCCCTGATCACGGGCGCGTCCCGCGGGCTCGGCCGGGCCATCGCCACCGCGCTCGCCGGGCGCGGCTGGACGCTGGTCGCCGACGCCCGGCGGGCGGACGATCTCACCGCCGCCCTGCGCGGGCTGGCGGGCGTCACCGCCATTCCCGGCGACGTGACCGACCCCGGCCACCGGGCCCGGCTGGCCGCGGCCGTGGCCGGCCACGGCCGGCTGGACCTGCTGGTCAACAACGCCAGCCGCCTCGGCCCCAGCCCCCAGCCGTACCTGCGCGACTACCCGCTCGACGAGCTGGCCCGGGTATACGACACCGACGTCATCGCCCCGCTGGCGCTGATCCAGTTGCTGGCCGGGCCGCTCACCGCCGCCTCCGGCACCATCGTGAACATCAGCTCGGACGCGGCCGTCGAGGCCTACCCGGGCTGGGGCGGTTACGGGTCGGCCAAGGCTGCGCTGGACCAGCTCACCTCGGTGCTCGCGGCCGAGGAGCAGCCGTTGCGCTGCTATGCCTTTGATCCCGGTGACATGCGGACCGACATGCACCAGCAGGCCTTCCCCGGCGAGGACATCTCCGACCGGCCGGAGCCGGAAACCGTGGTGCCGGCGCTGCTGCGGCTGCTGGCCGAACGGCCGCCCAGCGGCCGCTACCGGGCGAGCGACCTGGCCGCCCCGGTGGTGACGCCATGATCACCGCCGCCAGCCGGCCACCCGAGGAGCGGGGCCTGACCAGGGACGGGGTCAAGCTGCTGGTGGCCACCCCCGATGGCTTCCGGCACGCCCGGTTCGCGGAGCTGGCCGGGTTCCTGTCCGCGGGCGATCTGCTGGTCGTCAACACCTCGGCCACCGTTGCCGCGGCCGTAGACGGCCACCGGGCGGACGGCCGGCCGGTCACCGTGCATGTGTCCTCGCCGCTGCAGGACGGGACCTGGCTGATCGAGCTGCGGGAGAGCCCGGCCAGCACCGGCCGGGTGACCGACGCGGCCGCGGGTGAGGAGATCGCCCTCCCGATGGGCGGATCGCTGACCCTGGTGCGCCGCTACCCCGAGCCGGCGTCCGACCGGATGTGGGTGGCCGCGGCGGCGGCCGGCGGTGGCTTCCGCGCCTACCTGGACCGGCAGGGGCGGCCGATCCGGTACTCCTACGTCCCCGGCGCGTGGCCGCTGACGGCCTACCAGACCGTGTTCGCGCGGTCGCCGGGCAGCGCGGAGATGCCCAGCGCGGGCCGGCCGTTCACCGCCGGCCTGGTCACCCGGCTGGTCGCCGACGGCGTGGTGAT
>DATDGI010000157.1:0-22100 GCA_036522155.1 Streptosporangiaceae bacterium | reverse complement strand
CCACGAACTGGTCCGCGGCGGCCATCAGGTGGTCATCGAAGCCGGGGCAGGCGTCGGCTCATCCATTCCGGACGAGGACTTCACAACGGCCGGCGCCAAGATCCTGCCCACCGCGGACGACGTGTGGGCCGAGGGCGACCTGATCCTCAAGGTCAAGGAGCCGATCGAGGAGGAGTACCACCGGATGCGCTCGGGTCAGGTGCTGTTCACCTACCTGCACCTGGCCGCGTCCAAGGCCTGCACCGACGCGCTGCTCAGCGCGGGCGTCACCTCGATCGCGTACGAGACCGTCCAGCTGCCCGACGGGTCGCTGCCGCTGCTCGCCCCGATGTCCGAGGTCGCGGGCCGGATGGCGCCGCAGGTCGGCGCGCACCACCTGCAGCGCGACGGCGGCGGCCGCGGGGTGCTGATGGGCGGGGTGTCCGGGGTGTACGCGGCCAAGGTGGTCGTGCTCGGCGCGGGGGTGTCCGGGATGAACGCGGCCGCGATCGCGCTGGGCATGCAGGCCGAGGTCCTGCTGGTGGACAAGAACGTCGCCCGGCTGCGCTCGGCCGACGCGATCTACCAGGGCCACCTCCAGACCGTCGCATCGAACGCGTACGAGATCGAGCGCGCGGTCATCGACGCTGATCTGGTCATCGGTGCCGTGCTGGTGCCCGGGGCCAAGGCGCCGATGCTGGTCTCCAACGAACTGGTGTCGCGGATGAAGCCGGGCTCGGTGCTGGTGGACATCTCCATCGACCAGGGCGTCTGCTTCGAGGACTCCCACCCGACCACCCACGCCGACCCCACCTACCGGGTGCACGACTCGGTGTTCTACTGCGTGGCCAACATGCCCGGCGCGGTACCTCACACGTCCACCTACGCGCTGACCAACGTCACCCTGCCGTACGTGCTGGAGATCGCCAACCTCGGCTGGCGGGAGGCGCTGCGGGCCGATCCCGCGCTCGCGGGCGGCCTGAACACGCATGAGGGGGCGCTCACCTGCCAGCCCGTGGCCGAGGCGCACGGGCTGGCGTGGACCCCGGCCGAGCAGGTCTACCGCTGACTGGCGCGGATCTGGCTGATACCGGGCCGGCAGGCGCCCGGCAGGCGGGCACGGGACCGGCGGCCGCCGGGCCGGTGGGCACGGGCCTGGCCGAGGTGGCCCGCCGGTACCTCGACCATCTGGCCGTGGAGCGGGGCCTGGCCGGCCACACTCTCCAGGCTTACCGCCGCGATCTGGCCCGGTACCAGGTGGCGATGGTGGCCCGGGAGCGGGTCACTATCGGCGAGATCACCAGCGAGGACGTGGCCGGGTTCCTGGCCGGGCTGCGGGAGGGAGATCCCGGGCACCCGCCGCTGGCCGCGAGTTCCGCCGCCCGGACCGTCGCCGCGGTGCGTGGCCTGCACCGGTTCGCGGCCGCCGAGGGCCGGGCCGCCGCCGACGTGGCCAGCCAGGTGCGCCCGCCCAGCCCGCCGCGGCGGCTGCCCCGGGCGATCGGGGTGGCCGAGGTGGAGCGGCTGATAGCGGTGGCCGGGGCCGGCCAGGGGCCAGGCAACCCGCGCCCGCTGCGCGACCGGGCGCTGCTCGAACTGCTGTACGGGACCGGCGCGCGGATTTCCGAGGCGGTCGGGCTGGATGTGGACGACCTTGGCCTGGGGGGCCGACCGGGTGGCCCGCCCCCGCTGATCCGTCTGTCCGGCAAGGGCGGCAAGCAGCGGATGGTACCGGTCGGCCGGTTCGCCCGCGAGGCACTCGACGCCTACCTGGTGCGCGCGCGGCCGTTGCTCGCCGCCGGATCCCGTCGGGCCAGCGCCAGCCCAGCGGTGTTCCTCAACGCCCGGGGCGGGCGGCTCACCCGGCAGGGGGCCTGGGGGGTGCTGCGGGCCGCGGCCGAGCGGGCGGGCCTGACCGGGATCTCACCGCATACGCTGCGCCACTCGTTCGCCACCCACCTGCTCGACGGCGGTGCCGATGTCCGGGTGGTGCAGGAACTGCTCGGCCACGCGTCCGTGACGACCACCGCCGTCTACACCCTGATAACCGTGGACAAGCTTCGCGAGGTCTACGCTTCGGCGCACCCCCGGGCACTCCGGTGACCGCCCGCACGGTGAGTCGGCTTGCCGTTGCCCCAGGCAGCCCCTAGAGTCCGGGTTCCAGCGGAGACATTTCTGCGACATCCGCGGGAGGTGCAGCAAATGGTGGCAGCGTCCCAGGAAGTCCATCCCGAGTACGGGCCGACCGGGCGCCCACTTCCGTTTTTCCCGGAGCCCGCGCCACTGGTCAGGCACGGGCCCGCCCGGATCTGCGCGGTCTGCAATCAAAAGGGCGGGGTGGGCAAGACCACGACCACGATCAACCTTGGCGCGGCCCTCGCCGAGCTGGGCCGCCGGGTGCTGCTCGTCGACTTCGACCCGCAGGGGGCACTGTCGGTCGGGCTCGGCATCCAGCCACACGAGCTGGAAGCCACCGTCTACAACCTGCTGATGGAGCGCGGCGCCACCCCCGCGGAGATCGTGATCAAGACCAACGTCGCGGGCATGGACCTGCTGCCCAGCAACATCGACCTGTCGGGTGCCGAGGTCCAGCTGGTCCACGAGGTAGGCCGCGAATTCGTGCTCGGCCGGGTGATCGAGCCGCTGCTGGCCGAATACGACGTGGTGCTCATCGACTGCCAGCCCTCGCTCGGGCTGCTCACCGTCAACGCGCTCGCCTGTGCCCAGGGCGTGCTGGTGCCGCTGGAATGCGAGTACTTCGCCATGCGCGGGGTGGCGCTGCTGATGGAGACCATCGACAAGGTGTCCGGCAGGCTCAACCGCGACCTGGTGATGGACGGCCTGCTCGCGACCATGTATGACTCCCGGACCCTGCACTCACGGGAAGTTCTGCACGGCGTCGTGGAGGGTTTCGGCGATAAGGTTTTCCATACGGTCATCAGCCGGACCGTCCGGTTCCCGGACGCGACGGTGGCGGGGGAGCCGATCACTAGCTTCGATCCTGCCAGCATGGGTGCGAATTCTTACCGGGAGCTCGCCAAGGAGGTACTGGAGCGGTGGCGGCAGGCAGGGCGCGCAGGACCCGCCCGCGCCGGGTAAGCCTGCCGGGAGTCGCCGAGCTGCTCCGCCCGATCGGTCTCGGCCCCGGCCCTGCTAGTGATTCCGGGCCGCAAGCCAGCGGGCGTGAGGCCCATCCGCAGAAGATCACGGTGTACCTGACGGCAGACGAGCTTCTCGAACTGGAACGCGCCCGCCTGACGTTGCGCGCCCGCGGCATCGTTGTCGACCGGGGCCGGCTGGTGCGCGAGGCGATCGCCATACTCCTGGTTGACCTGGAGTCCGGCGTCGATGCCAGCGTGATCGCCCGCCGGCTGCGGGCCGCGGCCAGTCCGGTGAACGGGGCCGGGCAGGGGCACAGCATCAGCCCACTCAACGGCGGCAGCCAGGTGAACGGCAATGGCCAGGCGAATGATGCCAGCCCGCTCAACGGCGCCAGCCAGTTCAATGGGGCCAGCCAGGTGAACGGCAGCGGCCAGCTGAATGGCGCCAGCCACGTGCACGGGAACGGGCTGCCAGGCGGCCTCCCGGCGGAATCCCAGTGACCGCGACGGTGACCAGCGAGCCAGGTGGTGATGCCCCGCAGGCGCAGGGAACGGGCGGCTTCGAGGTCCATCTGGACGTGTTCGAGGGCCCGTTCGACCTGCTGCTCGGCCTGATTTCCAAGCACAAGCTGGACATCACCGAAGTCGCCCTGTCGCAGGTGACCGATGAGTTCATCGCCTATATCCGGGCCCGGGCCGATGGCTGGGATCTCGACCAGGCGAGCTACTTCCTGGTCGTGGCCGCCACCCTGCTCGACCTGAAGGCCGCGCGGCTGCTGCCCGCGGGCGAGGTGGAGGACGAGGAAGATCTCGCGCTGCTGGAGGCCCGGGACCTGCTGTTCGCCCGCCTGCTCCAGTACCGCGCCTACAAGGAAGTGGCCGCGGTCTTTGCGGGGCGGATGGCGGTGCAGGCCCGCCGTTCCGCCCGCCGGGTGCCGATGGAGCCCCGGTTCGCCGACCTGCTCCCGGAGGTCCTGCTGGGCCTGGGACCGGCGGAGTTCGCCCGCATCGCCGCGCTGACGCTCGCTCCGCGCCCGGCGCCGGTGGTGGACACCGATCACATCCATACCCCCCGCACCAGCGTTCGCGAGCAAGCCGTGATCCTGGCCGGGCGGCTGCGCGAGCTGGGCCGGGCCAGCTTCGGGGAACTGATTGCCGACTGTGCGGGCACCTACGAGGTGGTGGCCAGGTTCCTGGCCCTGCTGGACCTGTTCCAGACGGGTAACGTCTCATTCGAGCAGCGGGTGCCGCTGGGCGAGCTGACGGTGACCTGGGCAGGCAGCGATAGCGGACCGGTCATCGGAGCTGGCGAGGAAGACGAATGGTCATGATAGGCAACGACCCGGTGGACGAAGCCGACGACGGGGCGGCCGGGGCTCAGGCCGGTCCCGGGCTGCGGGCCAGCCTGGAAGCGATCCTGCTGGTCGTCGACGAGCCCGTGGCCGAGGTGGTGCTCGCCCAGGTACTGGAGCGGCCGCGGGAGGAGATCACGCTCGAGATCGCCGAACTGGCGGCCTCCTATGAAGCCGAGGGGCGAGGGTTCGAGCTGCGCGAAGTGGCCGGCGGCTGGCGGTTCTACACCCGCGAGGAATGTGCGCCGGTGGTGGAACGGTTCGTCCGCGACGGCCAGGAGGTCAGGCTCACCCAGGCCGCGCTGGAGACGCTGGCCGTAGTCGCCTACCGGCAGCCGGTGAGCCGGGCGCGGGTTTCGGCCGTGCGCGGCGTCAACTGTGATGGCGTGATGCGCACCCTGACCCTGCGCGGCCTGGTGGAAGAGGCGGGGACGGAGCACGAGACCGGTGCCATCCTGTACCGGACCACCGCGTACTTCCTGGAACGGCTCGGCCTGGCCAGCCTGGCGGATCTGCCCGAACTCGCGCCCTTCCTGCCCGACGAGGTCGAGAGTGGCGAGGACGAGGCCGCGGGCGAACCCGGGCTGGGCTCCGCTGGGCCGATGACGGGCGCGGCCGGCCCGGGGGGCGATGACGGTCCCGGCCACCCCGAAGACGATGGCGGCGCGGACGGCGCGAGGGACCAGGGCGGGGCGGACGGCGCCGGGGACTATGACAAGGCGGACGACCCGAAGGCTGAGTACGGCGCCGAGGGCTCTGAGGACGATGACACCGCAGACGGGGCCGGGAACCATGACCGTGCACCCGGACTCGCGGGGCATGACCGGGCAGCCAGCCCGGACGGCAGCACGGATGCGGGCGATGAGCCAGCCGGCTCCTGACCGCCAGGCCGGCCGTGGCTGAACCGGGCCGCGACTCGCTCACCGACGTGCCCGGCGGGGTACGGCTGCAGAAAGTCCTGGCCGCCGCCGGGGTCGGCAGCCGCCGGCACTGTGAGGAGCTGATCGCGGCGGGCCGGGTGGAGGTGGACGGCGAGATCGTCCGCCGGTACGGGGCGCGCGTCGACCCTGATCACCAGATCATCAAGCTGGACGGCAGGCGCATCCCCAGCCGCCAGGATCTGGTGTACCTGGCGCTGAACAAGCCCCCGGGCGTGCTGACCACAATGTCGGACGACCGGGGACGGCCCACGATCGCCGACTACCTCGGCGACCGGGCGGAACGGCTCTTCCATGTCGGCCGGCTCGACTACGACACCGAGGGGCTCATGCTGCTGACCAACGACGGCGACCTGGCCCACCGGCTGGCCCACCCCCGGTACGGGGTGGCCAAGACCTACCTGGCCGACGTCAGCGGCCCGCTGCCCAGGGATCTCGGGCGCCGGCTGACCACCGGGATCGAACTGGAAGATGGGGTGGCTAGCGCGGACAGGTTCCGGGTGGTCGAGCAGGCCGGATCGCGGGCCCTGGTCGAGATCACCCTGCACGAGGGGCGCAAGCACATCGTCCGGCGGCTGCTGGCGGCTGCCGGGCACCCGGTCAGCCGCCTGGTCCGCACCCGCATCGGCCCGGTGGCGCTCGGCAACCTGCGGCCCGGCACCACCCGGGCGCTGACCGTCAGGGAAATCGGCGAACTCTACGCCGCCGTCGGTCTCTGACAGCCTGGCCGGGTGGCTGGCCGGACGCGCCATCCGCGCCTGATGCCTTAGCCTGGGGCATTCCAGCAGGCGGAGCGGCCGGCGGAATGCCGATAGCCTGGGGTAACAGCAGTGGCCAGGGCTAAATCCCGGGACGAGAGTGAAAGGAAGGGCCGGTGACGGTCAGGGCAATCCGGGGCGCGGTCCAGGTGGACGCCAACGAGCGGGCGGCCATCCTGGAGGCCACGACCGAACTGGTCACCGAGGTGATGACGCGCAACGCGCTGGCCACCGACGACGTGATCAGCGTCGTCTTCACGGCGACCCCCGACCTCACGGCCGAATTCCCGGCGCTGGCGGCACGCAAGATCGGCTTCCAGGACGTGCCGCTGCTGTGTGCCACCGAAATCGGCGTTCCCGGTTCCCTGCCGCGGGTGGTGCGTCTGCTCATGCACGTGGAAACCGGCCTGCCACGGGCCGGCCTCCAGCACGTCTACCTGCGGGGCGCGGCGGTCCTGCGGCTGGACATCGCGCAATGACCACGCCTGGACCGGCGCCAGGAGAGTCGGCTGGGGATGAGCCGGGCCCTGTGCCACCGGGCGCTAGGCCACCGGGCGCTATGCCGCCGGGCCGGCTGACCAGCGCCGTGGTGCTCGGCACCGGCCTGATCGGCACCTCCATCGCCCTCGCCTTGCGCGAGTCCGGCGTGCGGGTCTGGCTGGCGGACCAGGATCCGGCCGCGGCCCGGCTGGCCGCCGACATCGGGGCGGGCTCGCTGCTGCCGGATGCGGGGGCGCCAGGACCAGGCGCGGAGGGCTCTGGATCCGGCGCGGAGGGGGCAGGACCCGGCGCGCCGGGCTCAGGACCGGGCGGGGAGGGGCCAGGCTCGGCCGGAGAGCCCGGCCCGGCCGGGGAACCGGGCCCCTGGGCCGAACTGGCGGTGCTGGCCGTCCCACCCGCCGCCGTGGCGCCGGCCCTCGCGGCGGCGCAGGCCCGGCGGCTGGCCCGCTGGTACACCGACGTGGCCAGCGTGAAGGCGCTGCCCCTGCGGCAGGCCGCCGCACTGGGCTGCGACCTGGCCTCGTTCGTGCCCGGCCATCCGCTGTCCGGGCGGGAACGCTCGGGACCGGCCGCCGCCCGGGCCGACCTGTTCCTCGGCCGCCCGTGGGTGATCTGCCCGGGACCGCAGACGGCGCCGGCGGCGGTCGCGGCGGTCACCAGCCTGATCCACTGCTGCCAGGCCGAACCGGTGCACCTCAGCGCCGAGGAGCACGACCAGTGGGTGGCCCTGGTCTCGCACGCCCCGCACGTAGTGGCGGCGGCGATGGCGGCCCAGCTGACCGGCGCCCCGGCCGGCGCGCTCGGCCTGGCGGGCCAGGGGCTGCGCGACGTGACCAGGGTCGCGGGCGGCGACAGCGGGCTGTGGACGCAGATCCTGGCGGCCAACGCGGTGCCGGTGGCCCGGGTGCTCCGCCAGGTGGCCGGGGAACTGGCCGCCGCCGCCGACGCGCTGGCCGAGGCCGGTGCCGGGCCTGAGGCCTCGCTGAAGCCGCTGGCCGGGCTGCTGGATGAGGGCTCGGCCGGGGTGGCGATGATCCCGGGCAAGCGGGGCCTGCCCGCCCGCGACAGCATCGTCGTCCAGGTCGTGATCCCCGATCAGCCGGGTGAGCTGGCCCGGCTGTTCCAGGTGGCGGGGGAGGCCGGGGTCAACATCGAGGACTTCGGGATCGAGCATTCGCCGGGGCTGCCGGTCGGTGTGGCGGAACTCACGGTCCGGCCGGACGCGGTGGACCGGCTGACCCAGGCGCTGGCGGCGGCCGGATGGCCAGTCCGCCGGTAGCATCGCCACCGTGACCGAGCGCCTTGTAATCGCCGTTGATGGCCCAGCCGGATCGGGCAAGTCGAGCGCCGCCCGCGGGGTGGCGCGCGCCCTCGGGCTGCGGTACCTGGACACCGGCGCGATGTACCGAGCGCTGACCTGGTGGCTGCTCAGCCGCGGGCTGGACACCGCCGACCCGGAGACGGTGGCCAGGCACACCGCCGAGCCAGTGATCGAGGTCGGGGTCGACCCGGCCGCCCCGGGGATCACGGTGGACGGGATGGACGTCGCGGGCCCGATCCGCACCCGGCAGGTCTCCAACGCGGTCAGTGCGGTCGCCTCGGTGCCACAGGTCCGCGAGCATCTCATCGCCCAGCAGCGCGAGATCATCCGGCGCCACGCCGGTCCAGGCGGCGGGATCGTCGCCGAGGGCCGGGACATCGGCACCGTGGTCGCCCCGGACGCGCTGGTCAAGGTGTTCCTCACCGCCAGCGAGGAGGTGCGCGCCCACCGGCGCAGCACCGATCCGGCCGCCGACCCGGGCGCGACCACGGCGGTCACCCAGCGGGAGCAGGACCGCCGGGACCGGGCGGACGCCCCGCAGACGGTCATGGCCGCCGACGCGGTGAAGATCGACTCCTCCGGCCTGGGCCTGGCCGAGGTGGTTGGCCTGATCACCGGCATAGTGCGGGAGCGCACCGGGGACGCCCGGACCGACGCGGCGCGGGCGGGATAACCATGACCGGTACTGAGCGCGGCGGGGATCCGGACGAGGGCGACTGGGATGGCGACGGTGGCTGGGGCGAGGACCTGGCCGGCCAGGACAGCCCCGGCCTGGACGGCGGCCGGCCGGCCGAGCCGCCGGCCCCGGTGGTGGCGGTGGTCGGCCGCCCCAACGTCGGCAAGTCGACATTGGTCAACCGGATCCTCGGCAGCCGCCAGGCGGTGGTCCAGGACACCCCGGGGGTGACCCGCGACCGGGTGGCCTACGACGCGACCTGGCGCGGGCGGGCGTTCACCCTCGTCGACACCGGCGGCTGGGAGCCGTCCCCGGGGTCGGAGGCCGGGCAGGCCAGCCGCGCACTGGCCGAGCAGGTGACGGCACAGGCCCGGCTAGCGGTGGCGGCGGCCGACGCGGTGCTGTTCGTGGTGGACGTGACCGTCGGCATCACCGACTCCGACGACGCGGTCGCGGCGGTGCTGCGCCGGTCCGGGAAGCCGGTGGTGGTGGCGGCGAACAAGGTCGACGACATGCCGGGCGAGCCGGCCGCGGCGGCGCTGTGGGCGCTCGGGCTGGGTGAGCCGTGGCCGGTCAGCGCGCTGCACGGGCGCGGCAGCGGCGACCTGCTCGACGCGGTGCTGGCGGCGCTGCCGGAGGCGCCGCGGGAGGCGCCGGCCGGGGAAGGCGGCCCGCGCCGGGTGGCGCTCATCGGCCGCCCCAACGTGGGCAAGTCGAGCCTGCTGAACAAGCTGGCCGGGCAGGAACGGGTGCTGGTGGACGCGGTGGCAGGCACCACCCGCGACCCGGTGGATGAGCTGATCGAGCTGGGCGGCATCAGCTGGCGATTCGTGGACACGGCCGGCATCCGGCGGCGGGTCAGCCACACCCAGGGCGCCGACTTCTACGCGGCCCTGCGGACGTCGGGCGCGCTGGAGCGGGCCGAGGTGGCGGTGGTGCTGGTGGACGCCAGCGAGCCACTCGCCGAGCAGGATCTGCGGATCGTGTCGCTGGTGATCGAGACGGGCCGGGCGCTGGTCATCGCCTACAACAAGTGGGATCTGGTGGACGAGGACCGACGCCTGCAGCTGGACAGGGACATCGACCGGCAGCTGCACACCGCCCGCTGGGCGCCCCGGGTCAACATCTCCGCCGTCACCGGCCGTCACCTGGACCGGCTGGTGCCCGCGCTGCAGACGGCGCTGGCGGGCTGGGAGACCCGGGTGCCCACCGGCCGGCTCAACTCCTGGCTCACCGGCCTGGTCGCGGCCACGCCGCCGCCGGTCCGGGGTGGCCGCCAGCCGAAGATCCTGTTCGCGACCCAGGCCGGGATCCGGCCGCCGCATTTCGTGCTCTTCACCACCGGCTTCCTGGAGGCCAGCTACCGGCGGTTCATCGAGCGGCGGCTGCGGGAGGAGTTCGGCTTCGAGGGCAGCCCGGTGCAGGTGTCGATGCGCCTGCGGGCCAAGGCACAAAGCCGCCCGGCCAGCCGGGGGGGCCGGACTGGCCGGGCGGGTCGGCGCTAGGCCGGGGCGGTGAGCCGCCGGCCCAGCCTGCTTACTGGCACAGGACCCCATTCCTGACCGGGTTGTGCCCGTCGATGTTCTGGCCGGTCTCCAGCACCCGGTTGCCGCTGCGGTGCCAGCCGTCGGTCGGGCCGCCCTGGCCGGGCCACGAGGGCCGGGTGAACCAGACGCCGTAGAGCCCGACGCAGCCGCTGGCGTGGGTGCTGAACACGTTGTTGATGAACCGGATGCCGCTGACGCTGTTGCCGCCGCCCGGGGAGGTGGCGTTCGGGCTGTAGTCCTCGGCGTAGATCGCGAAGCTGCCGCCGGTCATGAGATTGTCGGCCACCGTGATGTTGTGCGCGCTGCGCAGGCTGTCCCAGATGGCGACGTCGCTGTCGGCGTTGGCGGTCAGCAGGTAGGTGTTGTGCTCGATGAGGCCGTTGCTGGCGCCTTCGGTCTGGTACCCGTCCTCATGGCCGTTCGAGGTGCGGTGGGTGAAGTTGTGGAAGTAGCTGTTGCGGATGGTGAAGTTGTCGCCGGTCGTCGATGAGTAGCCGTTGTCGGCCCAGCTCCAGATGCCGTCGTTTACGTTGTAGCAGTTCACCGCGTTGACCAGCATCCGGGTGCCCTGGTGCCAGATGCAGGCGTGCACCCCGTCGTCCCCGTTGATGGCGACGTGGTCGATGGTTGCGCTGGCGCCGTCCATGACGGTGATGTCCGCGGTGCCATTGGCGGCCAGACCGGTCCGGCCGCTGTTGGAAATGATCGCGCTGTTCTTCACCGTGACATTGCTGGCCTCGATGAACACCATTCCGGTGATGCTGCGGCAGCTGATCACCGCGCCGGAGGTGCGGATCACGATCTGGCGGCCGAGGCCGCCGCCCATCGGGGCCAGCCGGTGATGCGGGCACTTCGACAGCTGCGGGCCGGTGTTGGACGGGCCGGGCCAGCCGCACCTGGCGAGGTTGGCCCACACCCCGGAGCCGGCACAGGCGCTGGTGCCGCTGGCCGCGGCCACGTTCTGGGTGCTGGCCGAGGCCATCGCCGGGAACAGCAGGCCGAGCGCCAGCGCGACGGGCACAAGCAGGGCGGACACCGCGGCTGTCCAGGAGTAGCCGCGGCGCCGCCCACGGCTCGCGTCCGGACGCGAGCCGGTCTGTGGGTCCGCCTGGGTGGACCCGGCCGGTAGTGACTGTGAATAGCCTTTCTGGCTTGTGATAACGCTCATGACTGCCCCCCCGGTTTTGGTGCGACCCTTTTAAGGTCTGGTCTCACTCTCCGGGAGCGGCCCATGGCGGCCACAGAGACGTTTGTACCGTCTCCGGGAGGGCCTTTTACCCGTCCATTCGGCCCGGGCCTATTAAGCCGGGCCGGTCGGCCCGGGGGCGGTGGGCCGGGTGGCCGGGACGGGACCGGGCCGGACGGCCCGGCCGGCCATGGGCCGTTTGGCCCGGACCCGCTGGCCCGGCCCGGGGCCATGGCGTGGCGCCTGCCGCCTGCGGGCGGGCCCAGCGGGCCCAGCCCGCGCCGGGCCGGCGCGGCCCATCCCGTAGCATCGTGGCGATCCTGACGGCGGTGGCGGAGGCGGGCGGATGCGGTACAGGGCGCTGGGTGAGTCCGGGCTGACGGTGTCGGTGACCGGGCTGGGCGGCAACAACTTCGGGCGCCGGCTGGACCTGGCCGGTACCCGGGCGGTGGTGGACGCCGCCATCGACGCCGGCATCACGCTGATCGACACCGCCGAGTCGTACGGCAACGGCGGGTCGGAGGAGCTGCTGGGCGAGGTCCTGGCCGGCCGCCGGGACCAGGTGGTGCTGGCCACCAAGTTCGGCGGCCTCGGGGCCGACATGGGTTACGGGCCGGCCGCCGGGGCCAGGGGCGGGCGCGCCTACATCCGGCGCGCGGTCGAGGGGTCGCTGCGCCGCCTGCGCACCGACTACATCGACCTCTACCAGCTGCACGTCCCCGATCCGGAGACGCCGGTGGCCGAAACCCTGGCCGCCCTCACCGAGCTGGTCACCGAGGGCAAGGTCCGCTACCTGGGCCACTCCAACTTCACCGGCTGGCAGATCGCCGACGCCGCGCACCTGGCGCGGGCCGGGGGGACCGCGCCGTTCGTGTCCGCCCAGAACCACTGGTCACTGCTCGAGCGCGGGGCCGAGGCCGAGGTGCTGCCCGCCGCCCGGCACTTCCGGCTGGGTGTGCTGCCCTACTATCCGCTGGCCAACGGCCTGCTGGCGGGCAAGGTCCGGCGGGGGCAGGAACCCGCCCCCGGGACCCGGCTGGCTGGCCGCCGGGACTACATCACGAAGGACAAGCTCGAACGGGTGGAGGCGCTGAGCGCCTGGGCGGCCGAGCGCGGGCGCACCATCCTGGAGGTGGCGGTCGGCGCCCTGGCCGCCCAGGACGGCTGCGCCGCGGTCATCGCCGGGGCCACCGCGCCCGAGCAGGTGAAAGCGAACGCCGCCGCCTCGGACTGGGTGCCCACCGCCGACGAGCTGGCGGATCTGGACCGCGTCGTCCCGCCGCCGGCCGGATTCCGGTAGCCAGGCGGGCCGGCCGGGCGCGGGTCAGCCGCTGGGGCTGCCGGCGATGCTGACCGCGGTCCGGTAGAGATTCTCGACCGCCGTCCCGAAGCGGGGGGAGTAGGAGATCGCGGGGAGGTACCCGCCCTGCTCATAACCGCCGATCACGCCGATGACCGTGCCCGTCCCGGCGCTGCCCACCCGGGCCAGGAACGGGCCGCCGCTGGTGCCGTCGGTGTAGCCGCCGCAGTCGAACTCCATCTCGTGCGCCCTGAACCGCTTGGTCTCATTCGCGCAGGTGACCGGCTGCTCAGTGGCGTTGGGGTAGCCGATGACATGCACCCAGACCCGGGACCGCCAGCCGATGCCCAGCCGCTCAGCGCCGGTCAGGTTCTGGACCTGCTGGGCGTTGCCCGGCTGGTGGACGACCAGGAAGGCGACGTCATGATCGGGGTTGCCGGAATTCAGCCAGTCGCTGTCCGCGATCACCTGCTTGACCGGCCAGATGCCGTAGGGCTCGCGCCCGCTGTGGTAGCCGGGCACGAAGACGAGCGTGCCCGGCGCCCGGCCGGTCACGCAATGGGCCGCGGTGATCACCAGGTCCCCGCCCGGGCTGTCCACCACGCTCGCGGTGCAGAAGTGCCGGCCCAGCCCACCGCCGCCCACGGTGAACAGGGCGCCGACGGCCGGGGTCCCGGCGAACACACGCGCGCTGGCCGGGATGCCCGCGCCCGGGTCATGAGCCGACAGGGTGGTGGCGGTGGCCACCCTGGCGGCCAGGCCGACCGCGGTCTCGGCGGTCGGTGTCATCAGCAGGAAGGCGCAGGCCGTCGCCACCGCCAGGCCCGTCCGCCAGCTGGCGCGGCCGAACGGCCCGCCCGCCCCGCGCTTGCCCTGGCTGTGCCCGCCAGTGGCCATCCGTCCTCCCGTGCCGCACCCGGTGACGGCGCCGAGTGATCTGGTTCCTCAATTGTGCAGGTGAATGACGTATTGGGCGAGAGTGGGTCGGGGAACTGCCAGACTGGCCGGTGCGGCCCACCCGGCGGCCGGGCCCGCCCAGGCCCGGCCCGGTTGGCCCGGCCACGACGAGGGAGTAGCGTCGGCTCGTTGGCCGGCCGGAATTTATTCGTTTGGTATATGAAGTGAAGGCCGATGAGCTACCTGGTTGATCACTGGTCGTTCGACCCGTTCCTGATCGTGGTCGCGGTCCTGGTGGTCTGGCACGAGATCGGGCTGGCGCGGCTGGCCCGGCGCTCCCGGCCGGAGCGGACCCGCGAGCGCCGCCGCCGGTCGTGGCTGTTCTACGGCGGGCTGGTGGTGCTGCTGCTGTCGGTGGTCTCGCCCGTCGACTACTGGTCCGACGACTACTTCTTCGTCCACATGCTCCAGCACATGCTGCTGATGTTCGCGGCGCCGACGCTGGTGGTGGCGGGCGCCCCGTGGCAGCCGCTGCTGGACGGGCTGCCCGGCCGGGCCGGCCAGGCGGTCACCCGGGGCACCCTGCGCGGCGGCTGGTCACGGCCGCTGCGCGCGGTCGGCGGGTTCCTGCTGCGCCCGTGGGTATCGGTGACGCTGTTCTGCGTGGTGATGATCGCCTGGCATGTGCCGGTGCTGTTCGACCTGGCGGAGAACAACCAGATCGTGCACATCTGGCTGATGCACGCCAGTTTCTTCATCGCCGGGGTGCTGTTCTGGCTCCAGTTCATCCCCTCCCCGCCGTTCCGGCGGCGGATGGAACCGGTCGCGCAGGCGCTCGCCCTGGTCGCGACCAACGTGGTGATGTGGGTGCTGGCGATGTCCATGAGCATCCTCACCCAGGTCTCCTGGTACCCGGTCTACGACCATGTCGCCGGGGTCAGGCTGCCGCCGTTCGCCGACCAGCAGATCGGCGCCGCGATCTTGTGGATCTGCGGTGACTTCTGGGCCGTCCCCGCGCTGATCCTGGTGATCCGCCGCATGATCGACCAGGACGGCAGCGTGGGCGCCGCGCTGGAGAAGATGCTCGGGCGCGGGTCGGCCACCAGCCGGGTCGGCTGGGCCAGTTCCGGGGGCGGTGGCGGCCGCGCGGACCCGGTCAAGGGCGCGGGCCGGGCCGCTGGCGGCTCGTGGGCGGGTGGCCGCCCGCGCCGCCCGGTCCCCCCGCCGGAACCGCCCGCGGAGGCCTGAGGCCGGGCCGGGCCGCTCAGCCGCCGTGCTTTTCCAGGTAATCCAGGTACAGCGGGCGCAGCGAGTCGGCCCCCTCACCTTCACCGGAGGCGAGCGCGTCCGAGATCAGGCCCGAGACGTGGGTGATGTCGTTGGTGGCGAGGTCGGTCCGCCCGCTCGCCGCCTCGCTGGCCGGCAGTTCCCGCAGCAGCTCCCAGAGGAAGCCGATGTCCGCGTGCCGGATGGCCCGGTGCACGGCACGGTCGTGCAGTTCGCGTGAGGACAGCGCGTCGAGTTCTTCCCGGCTCGTCATGGGATGACCCTACCGGCGCGCGGGTGCGGCCGGCTGGTCAGGAACTGCAGGCGGCGCCGTCGAACGTGCATCCGGCCGGGACCTGGGCGTTCCCGTCGCCGAAGATCGTGATGGTCTGCGCCGCGCCGGGGGCGAGGGTCTCGCCGCCGGCCTGCGCGGTGAGGGTCAGCGTGCCGCCGCCGAACTGCCAGCTCACGAACTCGTTGCCGTGCCAGCCGTCAGGGAAGCCCTGGTAACCCACCCAGAACACCTGGTCACCGGGGTAGCTGAGCTGAAGGGTCCAGCCGGAGACCGGCCTGCTCCCGTGGTTGGCGATGGTCAGCTGGGTGCTGAAACGGCCCCACTGATCCTGGCCGGCGGGGGAGTAGGTGACGCTGACGGCCAGGGCGGGCGGCGGTGGCGGCTTCGCGGCCTGGGTCGGGGACGGGGGAACGGAGGTCACCAGCGGCTCCGGGCTCGGCACGGGCACCAGCGCATGCCGCCGGTGCCGGTGCCGCCGGGGCCCCGGCTGGCCGGGGCTGGCCTGCGGGGAGACGGTGGTGATCGCGGCGGGCAGCGCCGCACCGCAGTTGACCAGGCCGCAGTCGGCGGCCAGGGGATGCGTGGCCGGATTGCTGCCCGGCACTGATATCAGCACGACGGCCGCGAGCACCCCGAGCCCGGCGGTGGCCCCGATCGCGACGTACCACCTGCGCCGGGCCTGCGGCGTGAAGAGGCCACCGGCTCCGGCGGACGGGCCGCCCTGGCCGCCGGGGGCTGGCGCACCGGCCGCGCCCGGCCCGGCCTGCCCACCGGGCCCGCCCGGCCCGGCTTGCCCACCGGGCCCGCCTGCTCCGGCCGGCCCGAGCAGGTCGTCCAGGCCACCCGGAGGGCCGGCGGTCATGCGCGCCTCCGTGCCCTGGCGCAGCCCCGCGCGCTCCCGGACCCGCTGGCCATTGCCCCTCCCCTGCCGGTACCAACGGGGTCAACGTAGCAAGCCGGGCGCCCATCTTGCCGGTAAAGACCCAGCAACACCAGACTCGCCCGGTAGATCAGCATGGTTCCCGATGATCACCAGCCTGGGCCGGCCTTTCCCGGGCCGGCCGGACCAGGCAGAGTCGTGACATGAACCTGCATCCGGAGACCCGCGCCATCCACGCCGCCGCCCCCGACCTGACCGGCTCCCGCCCGGTGAGCGTGCCGATCTACCAGACCTCGGTCTTCGCTTTCGCCGATCCCGCCGCGTGCGCGGCCGCACTGACCGATCCGGATGCCGGGTTCGCCTACAGCCGCTACCGGAATCCGACCACGCACGCGCTGGAGACGGCGATCGCCGATCTGGAGGGCGGCGCCGCCGCGATCGCGACCAGTTCCGGCATGGGCGCCATCAACGCGGTCCTGCTGTCCCTGCTCCAGCCCGGTGACCACGTCATCGCCCAGCGGTGCCTGTACGGCGGCACGTTCTCGGTTTTCGCCGGCCTGGCGCGCCGGTATGGCATCGACGTCAGCTACGTGTCCGGGCGGGACCCGGCGGAGGTGACCGCGGCGCTCCGGCCGGCGTCCCGGCTGCTCTTCCTGGAGACCATCGCCAACCCCACGGTCGGGGTCAGCGACCAGCCCGCCCTGCTGGCGGTGGCGCGAGCGGCCGGGCTGACCGGGGTGGTAGACAACACGTTCGCCACGCCCATGCTGTGCCAGCCGATCGGCTACGGGGCCGACATCGTGCTCCATTCCGCGACCAAGTACCTGGGCGGCCATGACGACGTCACGCTCGGGCTGGTGGTGTCGGCCAGCGAGCAGACGCACCTCGGGCTCTGGAAGACCGCGGTGGATCTGGGGGTTGCGGCCGATCCGTTCGCGTCCTGGCTCACCCTCCGCGGCCTGAAGACGCTGTCGCTGCGGATGGCCCGGCATTGCGAGACGGCCGGGGTGCTGGCCGGGCGGCTGGCCGCCCACCCGGCCGTCACGGCGGTGCACTGGCCCGGCCTGGCCAGCCATCCCGACCACGCGGTGGCCAGCCGCCTGCTGTCCGGGTACGGCGGGATGGTCGCCTTCGACCTGGACGGCGGGCGGCCGGCGGGCCTGCGCTTCATCTCCGCGCTCAAGCTGGCCGCCGTCGCCCCCTCGCTGGGCGGCGCGGAGACGCTGGTCCTGCACCCGGCCTCCACCTCGCACCGGCAGCTCGATGCGGCCGGGCTGCGCGAGGCCGGCATCGGGGAGGGCAGCATCCGGGTATCCACCGGGCTGGAGCATCCCGATGATCTGTGGGCGGACTTTGAGCAGGCACTGGCGGCCGCGGCCTAGCCCGGGCCGGCCAGCGCTGGGGCTGGCCGGGTTAGCCGGCGGGCCGGGGCAGGCCCGGCTGGGGGCCGGGCCCGGCTGGGGCTAAGCCGTGCCGGGCAGGTTGGTCCGGCGTTCCAGCAGGAGCACGTCCCGCCAGCGGTCATGATGGCGTCCGATCCGCTGGCGGATGCCGACCACCCGGAACCCGGCCCGCTCGTGCAGGCGCAGGCTGGCGGTGTTCTCCGGGAAGATCCCGGACTGGATGGTCCAGATGCCCGCCGCCGCGGTGGACGCGATCAGGGCCCGGAGCAGGGCGGCGCCGACACCGCGCCCGCGCGCTCCGTCGGCGACGTAGATGGAGTGCTCGACCACGCCCTCGTACACGCACCGGTCCGAGACCCGGGAAACCGCGGCCCAGCCGAGCACCTCGCCGCTGCCGCCGGCGACGGCGACGAGCCGGTGGCCGGGCAGCCGGGCGGCGTCGAAGTCTGCCCAGGAAGGAGCCACGGTCTCGAAGCTGGCCTCGCCGGAGTCCAGCCCGGCCTGGTAGATCGCCAGCACCTGGGCCGCGTCGCCGCTGGCCATCGGCCGGATGCTCACCCCGTCCGGCGGATCCGGCGCTGGCAGGCTGGCGGCAGGCGCGCTAGTGGCCGGTGGGCTGGCGGCTGACGGGGTGGCCGCTGGCGGGCTGGCCGCTGCCATCGCGGCCGGTGCGGTTATCGCCGGGTCCGGCGCGGCCCGGCCCACCACCAGGTCGGCGGCGGTGGGGAAAGAGCCCACGCAGGCCTCGTTCAGCCGGTAGTAACGCGCGGTCCCGCGCCGGTCGGCCAGCACGAACCTGACCCCGGCGAGCACCTTGAGGTGCTGTGACACGGTGGCCTGGGTGACGTCGGTGGCGGCCACGATCTGGCCGACGGTCAGCGGCCCACTGGCGCGGGCGAGCACCGTCACGATCTGGATCCTGGTCGGGTCGGCCAGCGCCCGGAACCAGGCGGCGTACTGCCGCGCTTCCCGGCGGGCGAGTGGTTCCGGTGGCTCGCCCGGCGGCCGGCGGCGCCCGGGTTTCTTCATCGGTTACCGACGATAAATGGTGGCGGCGGCGAAGGGAAACCCGGGCGGGCCGGGCGCGGGGGCCGGCTGGGCGGCGGGACAGCCTGGACGGGGCCAGCTGGCCCGCGCCGTGGCGGCACGGGTCAGGGGCAGCTGAGGGCGCTGCCCGGCCGGCCGACGGCCGCCTGGATCGCCTCGCTGATCTCCTGGAGCTCGCGGAGCTGCTGGGGGGTGAGCGGATCCAGCAGGGTGCGGCGGACCTGCTCCACGTGGCCGGGGGCGGCCGCCGCCAGCACGGCGTACCCCTCGTCGGTGAGTTCGGCGAACGCGCCCCGGCGGTCGGTCGGGCACTCGCTCCGCCGGACCCAGCCGCGTTCTTCCAGCCGGGCCACCGCGTGTGAGACCCGGCTCTTGCTGGCCCCGGTCTCCCCGGCCAGCTGGGTCATCCGGAGCCTGCGGTCTGGCGTTTCGGACAGCCGGACCAGGATTTCGTAGTAGGCCAGCGGCATCCCGGCGTCGCGCTGCAGCTCAGCGTCGATGGCCGCGAAAAAAGAGTGGCAGGCGCCGACGAAGGAGCGCCAGGCCACCTGCTCGTCGGCCGACAGCCACCGGGTACCGGTCGTAGTCACCTCTTCATTGTAGCGCGGAATAGTTGAGCGTTTGACATCGTTCCCCCTCCGTGATAGTTGTTGAGTATTCAATCAACGCCCAGAAGGGAAGTTGAGTTAGCAATGACCACCTCCGGCACCCTGGCCGCGACCGCCATCCCCGGTTACACGGCCGGCACCTGGACCATCGACCCGGTTCACTCCGAGGTCGGCTTCACCGTCCGGCACATGATGGTGAGCAAGGTCCGCGGCAAGTTCACCACCTTCTCGGGTGAGATCGTGACCGGCGCCGACCCGCTGGACTCCTCGGTGACCGCCGAGATCGACCTCGGCTCGATCACGACCGGCAACGACCAGCGTGACGCGCACATGCGGTCCCCTGACTTCTTCGAGGTCGAGAAGTACCCGGCCATGACCTACCGCTCCACCGGCATCCGGGCCAGCGGTGACGGCTTCGTCCTCGACGGCCAGCTCACGCTCAAGGGTGTGACCAGGGACGTCCCGCTCACGCTGGAGCTGAACGGGTTCGGGCCGGACGCCTACGGCGGCACCCGGGCCGGCTTCTCGGCCACCGCCGAGATCAGCCGCAGCGACTTCGGGGTCAACTGGAACGCGGCCATCGAGGGCGGCGGCGTCGTCGTCAGCGACAAGGTCACCATCCAGCTCGAGATCGAGGCCGTGCTCAAGGCCTGAGCGGAGCCTCCACGCAGATACCCGCGCGGCCGGGGCAGAGAGTGAATCTCGCCCCGGCCGCGGGCATGTCCGGGCCCGGTGTCCCGGGCGCCGCCCGGGCAGGCGGGTGACAGGATTCTGCTAACTGCCGCGCAGAACCGAGGAGGCCGACGGTGAGAGCCGCCCTGTATGACCGCCACGGACCGGCCGCCGAGGTGCTCCGGGTGGAAGAGGTGGACCGGCCCGGGCCCGGCCCCGGCGAGGTCCGGGTGAAGGTGACGATGTCCGGCGTCAACCCGACCGACTGCAAGAGCCGCGGGGGCGCCACCCCGCGCCCGATCGACGGTTTCCAGATCCCGCAGCACGACGGGGCCGGGGTCATCGACGCGGTCGGCGAGGGCGTGGATCCCGGCCGGATCGGCCAGCGGGTCTGGCTGTGGCTCGCGGCGGCCGGCCGCCGCTGGGGGACCGCGGCCGAGTGGACGGTGATCCCCGGGCGACAGGCGGTCCCGCTGCCGGACGGGATATCCGACGAGCTCGGCGCCAGCCTGGGGGTGCCGGCCATGACCGCCCATCGCTGCCTGTTCGCGGACGGGCCGGTCGCGGGCAAGACCGTCCTGGTCGCGGGCGGGGCGGGCGCCGTCGGCCACTTCGCGATCCAGCTGGCGGTGCGCGCGGGAGCCCAGGTCATCGCCACCGTCAGCACGGACGAGAAGGCCGAACTGGCCCGGCAGGCGGGCGCGCACCAGGTGGTGCGCTACCGCGACCCGGACGCGGTGGATCAGATCAGGGCGGTGGCCGGCCGGGTGGACCGGGTGGTCGAGGTGGCCCTGGGCACCAACCTGGCCCTGGACCTGGCGCTGTCCGGCCCCGGCACCGTGATCGTCAGCTACGCGGCCGGACCCAGCGATCCGGTGCTGCCGGTCCGGGCCTGCATGACCGCCAACGTGGTGCTGCGCTTCATCCTGCTGTACGGGGTGCCGGCCGCCGCCCTGGACGACGCGGTCGCTGACATCTCGGCGGCCCTGGCCGAGGGCGCCCTCACCGAGCTGCCGGGCCACCGTTACCCGCTGTCGGCCATCGCCGAGGCCCACCAGGCAGCCGAAGCCGGGGCCGTGGGCAAGATCCTCGTCATCCCGTAAGCACGCCATGAGCCGGGCCCGCCGGGGATGGCCGGCCGGCCCGGCGGCGCGCTACCGTGAGCCACAGATTGGCAAAGTGCCTGATAGGGGAGCAGGGGCGTGGCGGAGATCACCCAGCAGCGAGCGGGGGCACCGGCCGGGCCGGCCGGAGCGGGCGCCCCGCCAGGCGCCGGCCCCTTGCCGCGGCCGCCGCGGACGATCGTCCCGGTCGCGGGGCTGCCGATCGTCGGCGTGATCGTCATCGCCCTGGTCACCGCGATCGCCGGGAACTGGCTGTGGGCGCTTGACTTCTTCCATATCGTCGGCGGCGGCCTGTGGACCGGCATCGACCTGTTCGTCGGGCTCGTCATCGGGCCCATCCTGGGGCGCCTGTCCATTCCGGCGCGGGTGGAGTTCGCGGCCCGTTTCATGCCGAAGATGCTGCTCATCATGCCGACCCTGGTCCTGATGACGCTGGCCTCGGGCTGGCAGCTCGCCCGCCACATCGGCCTGCTCGACGTCGCCTACCCACGGCACTGGTGGCTGACCGCCTCCTTCATCGTGGTCGGGGTGATGACCGTGATCGCGCTCGGCTTCCTGGAGCCCGCCAACCTCGCGGTGCTGTTCGAGCTGCGCAAGGACGCACCGGATGGCGCCCTGATCGGCAAGCTCATGCGGCGGTTCACCTACACCGCCGGTATCACCGGCATCCTGCAGGTGGCCACGCTGATCATCATGACCAGGATCGCGACATGGTGACCGGCGCGGCGCCGGCCGGCGGCCAGCCCGCGGCGCCGCCCGCCGGCAGCCCGGCCGCCACCGCCGCCCCGCGGAAGCTGCCGCCGGTGACCGGGCTGGCGGTGACCGCGATGGCGCTGGTCATCGCGGGTGGCATCGATCTGGCCGCGCACCTGCCGCGGCCCGCGCCGCTCGGCCCGCCCGCCGCCGCCCTGGCCGCCGCGGTCGTGGCCATGCTCGCCGCCGCGGCCGTGCTGGCCGGGGTCCGCGACTTCGCCTGGCGGACGTTCTTCGTGGTCGCGGGCTGGACCCTGGCCGCCTACGTGGTGATCGCGGGGATGCTGGAGTTCGTGTTCGTGCTCGACCACACGCCGGGCCGCCTGCTCACCGTGCTCACGCTGATGCTGGTGGTCTTCGCCATCGACGTGCCCCTGCTGCTGGCCTTCTCGGTGGCCCGGTACCAGCCGGGCAGAGCGGCGGAACCGGCCGGTATGGGCGGGGCCGGCCTGGATGCGGTGCCACCGGATCCCTAGGTACAATTACGGCTAGTAAC
>DATDGI010000156.1:0-2067 GCA_036522155.1 Streptosporangiaceae bacterium | reverse complement strand
GCCAGCGCCGAGTCCCGGGAACTGATGGCGAGGCAGGTCGGCGCGGACCGGCTCGCTGCGGAGCCTGACGCTTGCGCGGAACTCATCCGGCGGTGCGGCCACCTGCCGCTTGCCTTGGCCATCGTCGCGGCCCGCGCTGCGTCCTATCCAGATTTCCCGCTGAAGTTGCTCGCCGAAGAACTACGCGACGAGCGCAGCCAACTCGACGCGCTGGATACGGGGGACCTTACGACGAACATCCGAGCTGTCTTCTCTTGGTCCTATCAGCAGCTTCCGCCCACCTCTGCGCGGGTATTCCGGCTGCTGGGGCTCCATTTGGGCCCGGATATAGGCTTGCCCGCAGCGGCAGCGTTGGTGGCGATGTCGCTGCAGCACACCCGGCAGCACCTCGCAGTGATCGCCAGGGCACACCTGCTGGAGCAGCATATGCCGAACCGGTTCCGGCTCCACGACCTGCTGCGCACCTACGCAGCCGAGCGTGCAGCGGAAGACGAGCCTGACCCGGAGCAGCAGCTCTCGCTTTGCCGTGTGCTCGATAGCTACCTGCACACCGCCCACAACGCAAGCCGCAAGCTCAATGTCCATCGGCCACGAATCCCGCTCGACCCGCCCCAAACTGGTGCCGTCGTTCGCCAGTTCGACACCCGCGACGAGGCCATGCGGTGGTACCAGGAGGAGTACCTGAACCTCATGGCTGTCATCGAATGGACCGCGTCGCACGATTTCGACGATTATGCCTGGCGCCAGGCACTGACCTTCTGGCAGTACCTCTACCTGTGCGGACGCTGGTACGAGATAGTCAGCACGCATGAGATCGCGTTGTCCGCTGCCGAGCGGACCGGTAACGATGCGGCGGAGGCTGCTGTCCACGCCAATCTAGGAGTCAGCCGTGCCCAGCTCGGCGACTATGACCTCGCAACGGCCCATTTGCTGCGGGCGCTGGAGCTGTACCGTAACGTCGGCGATCTCTATGGCGAAGGCAACGCACTCGACAGTCTCGCCTGGGTCCATACGCAGATGGGCGACTTCCGGGCGGCCGTCGCCCGCTGTGAAGAGGCCCTCGCGATCTACCGGCGGACCGGGCACCGCGACGGCCAAGCCCGGACACTGGATAGCCTCGGTGTTGCCCATGCGGGCCTCGGTCAGTACGAGCAGGGCATTGGCTACGGGCAGCAGGCTGCGGCGCTTCACGAGGAGGCTGCCGACCGCATTGGTCAAGCACACGCCCTTCAGAGCCTCGGTCGCTGCTATGCGCGAGCAGGGCAGAGCGAGGAGGCTATCGCGCACTTCCAGCAGGCCCTCGCCCATTGCCGCGACTTGGGCGACCGCTATGACGAGGCCTGCACCCTGCGTGACCTCGGCGCGGTCTTGCAGGCGGTCGGCCAGAACGACGAAGCGCGCCGGCATTGGGATCAGGCCCTCGCGATCCTGACCGACCTCCGTCACCCGGCCGCGGCCGCGGTCCAGGCGGACCTCGCCACCCTGCCGCCGCCACACTGACCGCCCACCATAGGGAAAATCGCGCTTCCGGGTCCAGATTGCAGGGCCGGTAAACCGGCCAACCCGGGCATGTACTCGACCCAACTCGACCTGGGGCGGCGGCCTGGTCGACATGGTTCGCTCGCGCCGGATCCTGGAAATCATCGAAGCCGACGGCTTGTTCGAGCATGTGGCGAAGGTGGGCGGTTATTTCCTCCATGAGCGCACTATCCGGTTCCGGGCGGCGCTGAACGTCAGTGCTGGCGAGCTGCGGGTCGGCATGCGCGCCCTGTACGCCGAGCTGGGCCAGCTGTCCGGGCTGGCCGCCACGGAGACATCGACGGAGTGAGGTCATGACGAACCGCACCATCACCTCGATCGTCGGCGGCGTTCCGGTCACCGGCGCGCCCGGCGGCCGGATCACGTCGACCAATCCCGCCCGCACCAGCGAGGTCGTCGCCGAGGTCTCGCTGGGTGATCCGGGCACGTTCGTCACCGCGGCACGGGCCGCCCGCGAGGCGCAGCCGGCCTGGGCGGACGTGCCGGCGCCGGTCCGGGGCCGGGCGATCGCGCATATCGGCCGGGTGG
>DATDGI010000155.1:0-1965 GCA_036522155.1 Streptosporangiaceae bacterium | reverse complement strand
GTTCCCTGCTCACCCACGAGGCGCGGCACGCCACCCAGTTCGCCTGCTGCGGCGGCGTGGTCATGCTGCCGCTCTACTTCCTCGCCGCCGGGCTGTCCTGGCTGCTGACGGGCGACTTCGGCTCGCGGAACATCTTCGAGCGGCGCGCCGGGCTGGCCGAGGGCGGCTACGCCGAGCGCCCCCTGCGCCCAGCCCTCACCCGGCGCCGCGGCGTCACCCGGCGCCCAGGTTCCTCCCGCCGCCCGGCGTCGTGATCATGGGAATCTAGTCGTTCTAACCGGGCGGATTCAACTGATTGTCGCAACGGTTCTCCTGACTGGAGGTCGTTGTGCTGGTTAGGCGTGGGCGGTTGCCGTGGCCGCGGGAGGCGCGGCTGGGATTTTGGGATGGGGTGCGGGCCGGGCTGCCGGTGAAGGAGGCTGGGCCGGCGGCGGGGGTGGGCCGGGCAGGTGAGCAGTGGTTCCGGGATGCGGGCGGGGTGAAGGGCATCGGGCCGCGGGGCCCGCTGAGCGGGCGGTATCTGTCGCTGGCCGAGCGGGAGGAGATCGCGGTGGGGGTGGCGGCTGGGGAGAGCCTGCGGGCGGTCGCGGCCCGGCTGGGCCGCCCGGCATCGACGGTGAGCCGGGAGGTCCGCCGCAACTCCAGCCAGCTGGGGTACCGGGCGGTGGCCGCCCAGGCGCAGGCCGAGGCCCGGGCGCGGCGGCCCAAGGCCGCCAAGCTGGCCGGCAGCCCGGTATTGCGTGCCTGGGTCCAGCAGAAGCTGGAGAGGAGGTGGCCGCCGGAGCAGATCAGCGTCACGCTGAGGGCTGAGTTCCCTGATGACCCGGAGATGCGGGTGTCCCACGAGACGATCTACCAGTCGGTTTACGTGCAGGGCCGGGGCGCGCTGCGCCGGGAGCTGGCCGTCTGCTTGCGCACTGGGCGGGCGCTGCGCAAGCCCCGACGCAAGGAAGGTGAACGGCGCGGGAGGATCCCCGGCATGGTGCTGATCAGCGAGCGGCCCGCCGAGGTGGCCGACCGGGCAGTGCCCGGCCACTGGGAAGGCGACTTGATCATGGGCGCGGGCAACCGGTCGGCGATCGGCACCCTGGTGGAGCGCACCACCCGGTTCGTCATGCTGCTGCACCTGCCGGGCGGGCACGCCCCCGCTGCTGTCGCCGCCGCGATGACTGAGGCCATGGCGTCGCTGCCGGCCCAGCTGCGCCGGTCGCTGACCTGGGACCAGGGCAAGGAGATGGCCGCCCATGCCCAGATCAGCGTGGCCACCGACCTGGACATCTACTTCTGCGACCCGCATTCGCCCTGGCAGCGCGGCAGCAACGAGAACACCAACGGCCTGCTGCGCCAGTACTTCCCCAAAGGCACCAATCTGGCCGTCCACAGCCGTGAACGCCTGGACGCGGTCGCTGCCGAGCTGAACGCCCGCCCGCGCAAGACCCTCGGCTGGCGCACTCCGGCTCACGCCCTCGATGAGGTGCTGGCCGCCGCCGTGGCCTGAAGGAGGCGCTGCCGCCGCCGCTCACCCCCGGTGGCGCCGCGCACGATACCGGGCCGCCCCCCCGGGCCTCAAGACTGCTGCGCACCGCTGACGCGGCCGCCCTGCGGGCGGGTCTTGACCCCAGGGACCCCTGCGGCCCTGAGCAGGCAACCGCGGGCAGGCCAAAGCCTGCCCCGCCCAGCGCACGGCACCACCAAAACCTCCGGCCAAGGTAACCTCCCCATGGCGGCACAAGCCGCCACCAGGCCTGTTGCGACGACCCATTGAACCCGCGTGACCAATTCCCCATGATCATGAGCTGGGGAGTATGTGGCACCGGCCGGGGCGGCGTGGGCCGGGCTGGACGGTGGCTGTGGGGTGGGTGCTAGGGGGAGGGGGAGTGTGACGTTGGCCGTCCGTCCCGCCGGTTCATGATCATGAAGTTGATGTTGCGCGGGTTCAATGGGTCGTCGCAACAGGCCTGGTGG